>CAYXPN010000024.1:20858-28744 GCA_964467075.1 uncultured Planctomycetaceae bacterium | reverse complement strand
TGGGAAGCACGTTTTGTGCCCCGGGCGCCTTACCTACAAAACTGACGCACACACGGTTACAAAGATCGCTTGCAGCCCCTTTCGCCACAGCCCGCCTATCGCAGCACGCCCAGGAAAAAGCTGAACACTTCCTCGTCGTCCTGCGGATCGGAGGAGATGGGGAAGGCGAAGTCCAGGGCGATCGGCGCCGGCCCCATGGCGGGGATCGTAATGCGCAACCCGAGGCCAGGCGACACCCGGTAGCGCTGACTCCAATCGCTGATCGTCGGCTCCACTGTGCCCGTGTCGCAGAAGACCACCGCCCGCAACGTGTCGTCGGCCGTAATGGGAAGCATGTATTCGGCCGAGGCCAGCATCATGAACTCGCCGCCGACGCGGATGCCGCTGCGGACGGGCGAGGCCCCGCGGAAGTCGAACCCTCGCAGTGTAGAGAAACCGCCGGCATAGTAGTGGTCGTAGATCGGGGTGTCGCTGCCGGTCACCCCGAGCCGTCCGGACAGACTGACCACGTGGCGTCCCGAGCCGTCGGGCCGCTGGTGGAGAAGAAAGTATTTGCGCAGCTCCACATCGCCCCGCGGATAGACGAAGCTGCCGACCACCTGCTCGAAGGTGGCCTGGATCAAGTGGCCCTCGGTGGCCAGGAAGGGGCTGTCGCGCGTGTCGTGGGTCAGTGTGAGCCCGAAGCCGTACAGCGAGTTCTCGCCGAACACCTCGTCCAGCTCCGGCACCAAGCCGGGCGGCACGATGGGATCGTAGATATTCACGCGCTCGCCGCGAAAGGCGAGGCTGCCGGAAAGCGCGGGCGTGAAGTGGTAGCCGAGCGCCACGCGCCCGCCCAGGCGATTCTCGTCCCATTCCAGATACCGCCGGTCGTAATAGAACCCGCTCAGCGAGAGGCTCACATTGGTCCGCATTACGTAGGGGTCCTGGAAGCTGATCAGGTATCGCTGCACCTCGGTTCCCGGTACGGCCTCCAGCCGGAAGCGCTGGCCCGCACCGCGAAAGGCCGTGCCCATGCGGATGTCCTGCCAACTGCGCGGAAAGCGCGTCCAGTCGAAGTTCTGCTCGTCGATCACGAAGGAGCCCACCAGGCCCGCGTCCGAGTTGATGCCCACGCCCAGCATCAAGCGCCCGGTGTGCGTCTCGTGGACCTGGGGAAACAGGTCGATGTCGCGGGTGGGTTCCTCCAGCGGCTGGGCAAACGGCGAATCCGGGGCAAAGATCGGCCTGTTGGGCGGCATCGGGCCCGATACTGTGCGCGGCCCCGGAGAGACCCCCGCAACATTCGAAGCCCCCGGGCCTGCCATATCATTGCTGCCTGGGTCCACAGCCGCGCCTGTCGTCGCGGGTTGCGCCGGCGGAGCACCGGACGCGGTGGACCAACCGCCTGCGGTGCCCGCTTCGCTCCCGGGAGCGGCCGCAAGCCGCGGTGTTGGCCCAGTCGGTGGCGGTGCAGTCGTTGCACTGGCGGGGGTGCCGGGATACGCGCCGATTCCTCCAGGAGCCGGACGCGGAGCAGGCACAGGGGCCGGCGCGCCGTAGTCGTAGTTGCCGTAATCTCTGTGGTTGCTGTAATCGCCGTAGCCGTGCGCTGCGGTCGGCGAAGAGACGACTCGCCACGTGTTCTCGCGTCTTAAGGGCGGCAGACTGCGGCCGGCGTTCGGATCGTAGGCATCCTGGCCGCGCACCACGCGCGCACCCGACGGCGCACCGCCCGGCTGCCAGACAGGCGCGTGCGAAGGCCCGGTTGCGGCCGCGCCAGACGCACTCGCGGCCCAGCGCCAGACACAAGCTCGCGAAGGCCCGGCCGAAGGTGCCGGCCCGGTCGCGTATGGGCCCGCCGCGGGCTCTGCTACGCCGGTGTGGGCCTGCAGCGTGAGGTCCACTGCCCGCTCGGAAGCGGGCAGAACGGCACGCGGCGTGGAGTAGACCCGATGGTAGCCCTCGTCAGGACTCTGGCCGCGGTAGTTGACGCGGTGTCGGGGGCGGCGGGCCAGCTCGGCGTCGTCTTCCAGCTCGGGCGGACTGAAGACGATCTTGGGCACCACGCCGGCCGCGGGATCGACCAGAAACAGCCCCGAGGCGCGCAGGCGCGTTTCGCTGGCCCTCAGCTCGCGGATGTCGACGATGTCGCCGGGTTTGAGCGAAATGCGGTTGAGCACAGTCGAGAGGCGCGTGTGTGGCAGGTCGCCTTTGATCTCCACGTTGATGCGTCCGACCCGATAGCGGTCGCCCTCGCGCACGTCATAAACCAGGTCGAGCACGCCCGGCTCGTCGAGAAACCGCGGTTCGGCCCGCACGTCGGCGAACACATAGCCCACACTGCCGTACTGCTCGCGGATAGCCGCCAGATCGGCGTTGAGCTGGGCCTGGTTGAAATACTGGCCGCCGCGGAGTTCGACCTCCTCGGCCAGGTGTTGGGTGGAGAACTTGGAGTTGCCCACGAACGAGACATTGCGCACCTTGTAGCGCGGGCCTTCGTCGATCACGAACGTGACCCAGACCCAGTTTTTCGCTTCGTTCAGCTCAACCTCGCGCCCGATGCGCGCGCGAAAGAACCCCAGCCCGCGGTAGTAGGCGGTCAGGCGCTGTACGTCCTCGTCGAGCTGCTCGCGGCTGAAGTCGCCCTTGAACAAGTAGAGGATGGGCGGCTTGGACTTGATCTGGGTGCGCAGGCGCGCGTCGCCGGCGATGGTGTTGCCCACGAAACTGGTCCAAACGACCTTCTGGCGCGGGCCTTCATTGATCAGGTAGATGGCGCGGCGATCCGTGGGCTTGGTTCCTTCGAGCACCGCCACGCGCACCTTGCCGTAGCCCTTGCTCTGGTAGTACTCCTCGATCTTGCGCCGGCCTTCCTCGACCTCGAAGGGGTCCAGCGCGTCACCCACCTTCAACCCGGTCTGCTGCCGGAGCACCTTGCGAGTCACCCGGTAGTTGCCCACGTATTTCACTTCCAGCAGGATCGGCCGTTCGAGCACCTCGAAGATCACCACGCGCCCGCCGGCCACCCGCTGGGTGAGCGGACGCACGTGGACGAACAAGCCCGAGCGATTCAGGCGCCGCACGTCCTCCTCGATCAGGCGCACGTCGAACGGCCGACCGGCCCGAGTGTAGATGTGCGGCAGGATCTTCTCGCGCGGGATGGTGCGATTGCCCTCGATGCGCACCTCGAGCACGCTCTCTTGAGCCGCGGACTGCCCGACTTCCGATCCACCCACCGCAACAGGCGGGTGGGGCGGGGGCATGGCGGGCTGCTGTCCCGCGGCCCCGTCCGCGCAGCAGACAGCCAGCATCACGGCGACGCCAAATCCCAGCAGGCGATATGTCGGCACGAACGGCAAGTCGGCCATCTTGGCCCTTTCCGCCGAAAGGCAAGCGGGCAGTAGAAGAGCATGTCGACGAGGCAACGGCCGCGACCGGCCCGATCAGTCCCCCCACGCCGGGGCCCGACTCACCGCGGGCAGCACCCTCTTGGGCAACCGGGGATCAGACCCGCCACGCCGGGGCCCGATCGCCCCGGCGGCGCGCTGGGCTGGCGCGGTCGCAAAGGTCGCGTACAAATACTCGAATCGCCGGTCAGCGGCAAGGCGAGTTAACGGAACGGCCGGGCATACAGGGCGGATGGGGAATGTGGGTGGTCTGGGAAGACAGCGGACTGTGCCAGACATGGGGGCACCCGGCGCGAGCAGAATGGAAGCAGAATGTCTGACGCCCCAGTCGGGCGTTATGGATGTATCTTGGGTATGGGACGGGACAGGGGAAATCAGGGGAAGGCCAGGGGAAAGGGGTGCGCGTAAAATGCTATTCTGGCAAGGGAATCGAGGAGGGTCGTGGCGTGGAAGGACCGGTGTGGGAGCTGCAACTGGGTGACGGCCCCCTGGTGGCTGCCGCCATCCACCAGGGCAGCGCGCTCAGGGCCGAATTGGCCGGCCTCTCGGCCCTCGACCCCGCACAGCGGCTCTACGAAGAGGACCCGCACACCGGCGTGTGGACCACGATCGCGCCGACGCGGATCGTCGTGTTACGCTCGCGGTTCGAGATGGACCTGAATCGGCCCCGCGAGAAGGCCGTCTACCTCGAGCCGGAGGACGCCTGGGGACTGCGCGTGTGGAAGGTCCGTCCGCCCGAGGATGTCATCCGTCGATCGCTGGCCCAGTATGACCTCTTCTACCGTCACGTGGAGCTGGTTCTGAGAAGCCTGGTCGAGCGCCACCGTCGCGTTGTGGTGTTCGATTTGCACAGCTACAATCATCGCCGCAGCGGCCCGGGCGCGCCTGCGGACGATCCGCTCAAGAACCCGGACGTGAATGTGGGCACAGGCACGATCCAGCGGCAGCGCTGGGGCCCGCTGGTGGACCGGCTGACGGCGGAGCTGGCCGGTTTCGACTTCCTGGGCCGCCGGCTGGATGTGCGGGAAAATGTGAAATTCGAGGGTGGCTGGTTCTCCCGCTGGATTCACCGGACGTTCCCCGACTCGGTCTGCTCGCTGGCCATCGAGGTCAAGAAGTTCTTCATGGACGAATGGACCGGCCGGGTTGACCAGTCCCAATTGGGCGCCCTGCACGAGGCGCTGCGGGCCGCGGCCCGGGGCGTTCTGGAAGCACTGGATAGATGATGACCCGCGCGCAGGCCTCCGGCGAAGCGAACTGCGAGAAGTTGATCTCCGAGGTCGTTGCCCGCGCCCAGGCGGATGAACGCGTGGACCGGGCCCTGCCTTGGGGCGGGCGCCTGCACCTTGATCGGCGCCTGCCGTTCTTGTGTGTCCACCGCCAGCCGGCCTCGCTGCCCGACCGGGGGACGGCCAGGCTGATCAGCCCGGAGGCAGCGAATCTGACCACCACCGGCCGGCCCCGGTTCCACCGCCCCGTGGCGGCCCTGGTACGGCGCCTGGCCGAAACGCAGGCGGCGCATTTCGGCGGGTTCCTGGTGTTCGAGTTGTGGGCCGGACCGGACAAGGAGGCGGTCGGTTCGCTCCATGCCCAGAGCGGCGAGCCGATCCCGCCGGCACCCGCCTTCAAGATCGTCACCTGCGCCGCGGCGGTCCCCCAGGGCACCGTGGAGCGGCTGGCCAGGTCGCTGGAGAGGATCAAGGTCTTCGGGCAACCGGCCGAAGTGAGTGTGGTCACGCAGGGGCAGGTGCATGCGCCGGGCCTGAAGCCCCTGCTGCGCGCCGCGGAAGCCGGGCGCCTGGGTGCCTATCTTGTGGGGCTCGAGGTCCGGCCCGTCTATCGCAGCCCACAGACCGGGCAGGTGTTTCCGGCAGTGCTGCGGCTGTTGCGCCGCCGGCTGGGCCGGGCCCTGAAGCAGGCGTTTTTCACGTTTGCCCTGGAACACACGCAAATCCGGCCGCAGCACTACTACAGCCTGGGGCGGCGTACGGTAGCCAAAGTGGTCTGGGAGGTGGATCGCCGGCTGGCCGAGCTCGACAAGTGCTTCGATCTTCTGCTGCAGGCCACGCCGGTGAATGTCGAGGCCGAGTGGTACGCGTTTCGACGGAATCGGTACGACAAGGCGCCGGCATACCACTATCGGCCCCTGGCCCACGAGCCCACCCTGCTCAAACGCCGCCTGTACGAGATTCCCCTTGAGCGGATCGACGACCCCACCCTGGCCTACATCCTGCGCGAGAAACAGGACGAGCTGGACCGCCGGATCACGATGCTCTGCGACATCGGCACTCCGCGTTTTCTGGCCGGCAGCCGGCAGGTGTTCGGCAGCGTCCAGCCCGAGCTTCTGGCCCTGGCCGAAACCCTGCTCGCGCGAATCTCGCCGCGCGTGCGCGACGGTTCGGCCGGCCCGCAGGTCGATGCTGCCGCGGTGGCCCGGCGCGCCGAAGAAGAGATCGCGCACTACCGGCGACAGCACCCGGGCTTCACAGCCACCGTGGCGCTGCGCGACGACCTGTATGCGGGCCTGCTCTCCTCGCGGGGCCAACTGCTCATCGGGCGGAAGACCACGGTTCCCTTGGGGCGCGTGGACGCGTTGGTGCAACACGAGGTGGGGGCCCATCTGCTGACTTACTACAACGGGCGATGCCAGCCGTTCCGTCTGCTCGAAGCGGGGCTGGCCGGATACGACCGCCTGCAGGAAGGGCTGGCCGTGTTGGCGGAGCACCTGGTCGGCGGGCTCAACCGGGCCCGCCTGCGCGTGCTGGCCGGGCGCGTCGTGGCCGTGGAGCAGCTCGTCCAGGGGGCTTGTTTCCTGGACACTTTCCGAGTATTGGTGGAGCGATATGGGTTTTCTCGTCGTGTGGCGTACACCATGACCATGCGTGTACACCGTGCGGGCGGGCTGACGAAAGACGCGGTGTACCTGCGGGGGCTGGTCGAAATCCTGGAGTATCTGCGCCAGGGAGGCGAGATCGGGCCGCTGCTGGTCGGCAAGATCGCCGCCGACCATGTCCCGTTGATCCGGGAGCTCGAGCTGCGCGGCGTGCTCTCGGTGGCGCCCTTCCGACCACGCTGCTTGGACCACCCCTTGAGTGCCGGGAAACTCGAACGGCTTCGCCGCGGGCTTGCCGTCACCCAGCTTGTCGAGGTATCGAGCCATGAGAGTGGGATTCGTGGTCAATGACATCCAGACCGAGGAAGAGGGCTATACCACCACGCGCCTGGCCATGACCGCGGTCAATCGCGGCCACGAGGCCTGGCTGATCGGCGCCGGCGACCTCGCGCTGGACCCGGACGACTGCGTGCGCGCGCGGGCCCGGGCGGCCCCGAAGAGAAAGTACAAGACTACCCGCGCCTTCCTCAGCGAGTTGCGCGGCCCGGAGGGCAAGGTCCAGCGGGTCACGGTGGACGACCTCGACGTGCTCATGCTGCGCAACGACCCGGCCGAGGACCAGGGGCGGCGCGCGTGGGCCCAGACCGTGGGGATCATGTTTGGGCGGGCCGCCTTGCGCCGGGGCGTGGTGGTATTGAACGACCCCGATGGGCTGGCCAAGGCCATGAACAAGATGTATTTCCAGCTTTTCCCCGAGGAGGTCCGCCCCCGCACGCTGATCACGCGCGATCACGACGAAATCCGCAATTTTCTCAACGAACACGGCGACATCGTGGTCAAGCCCCTGCAAGGCTCCGGAGGCCAGGGGGTGTTTCGTGTGCGCACCAGCGACCGGGGGAACCTGAACCAGATCATCGAGGCCGTCAGCCGCGACGGGTATGTGGTGGCCCAGGAGTACCTGGCGGGGGCCGCCGAGGGTGACATGCGCCTGTTCATGATGAACGGCCAGCCGTTGCGCTACAAAGGGAAGTATGCCGCCTTTTGCCGCCAGCGTTCGGGCGACGACATCCGCAGCAACATCCACGCCGGCGGGAAGAAGGCCCAGGCCGTGGTGGATGATCGCGTGCTGCGGATCGCCGAGATCGTGCGGCCCAAGCTGGTCGAAGACGGCATGTTTCTGGCCGGCCTGGATATCGTGGGCGAGAAGCTCATGGAAATCAACGTGTTCAGCCCCGGCGGGTTGGGAAGTGCGCAGAGCTTCGAGGGTGTGAACTTCACCCACGCGGTGGTGGCGGCCCTGGAGCGCAAAGTACAGTACATGGGCTTCTATCGCAGGGAGTTCAACAACCGCGATATGGCCACGCTTTGAGCACCACCCCTTGTGGTGCAGCCGGCTCGGCTGCGTGCGCGAATTGTGGTGCAGCCGTCTCGGCTGCACGGCGGGACGGTTGGATTCTCAGAATGATAGGCCGGAGCGAGCGCAGCGTTGTTTTGGCTCAGTGCGGACGACGCGCAGCCGTGTAGGTCGGGCACTCCTGTGCCTGACAGATCATACCTGCTCTCTTGCAGAGAGTGGCTCGTATCTGTGGGCGTGGGTGGCCGGGGTTGGAGCGCAGCGAAACCCCGGGAAGTTATCCCTTTACAAGTTCCCAGCCCAGCCGGCA
>CAYXPN010000024.1:7134-20758 GCA_964467075.1 uncultured Planctomycetaceae bacterium | reverse complement strand
CCAGCCGGCAGCGGCACCCGGCGCAGTCGGCCCCCGCGCAGGGGCGGCCTGTCACTTGATGAACCCGACCGCTCGCAATTCCTCGACGTTCGAGCTCCACAGGCCTCCGGACTCGGCTCCCACCACGCCGATCACGCCCACGACGGCCATCAGGATCAGCGCCAGCACCACCGCGTATTCCACCGCCGTGGCCGCCTGATCGTCGCGCAAAAACCGGGCAATCCGGCGCATGGCCTGGCATTTACCGAAAGGGCGAGGCCCCGCGAACCGCACGAGTGGCGAAACGAAGACAGAACGTCTCCACCACAAGTCTACGTCACGGCAAGGCAAGGTCAAATCCGGCCGCCCGAGCGCGCCCCAAACCAAGATCAGCCGCGAAGGGCAAGCTCCCGCCAGGCTGCGCCGAGGCTCAAAGAAAGCTTTGCAGCACCTCCGGCGAGGCCGGCCCGTAGCTGTGGGGCTCCATGGTGCAGGTGGCGCGCCCTTGGGTCAGGCTGCGCATGGCACTGGCGTAGCCGAACAGGCTGGCCAGCGGCGCATGGGCCTCGATGACCGTCAGCTTGCCCCGGTGGTGGGTGCGCGTGATCACGGCCCGGCGGTGCTGCAAGTCGCCGACGATCTCGCCGTAATTCTCTTCGGGCATGGTGACTTCCAGGCGCATGACGGGCTCCAGCAGCCGGATGCCCGCCTCGCGCAATCCCCGTTCGAAGGCGTCGGCCGCGGCCAGCCGGAAGGCCAGCTCGTTGGATTCCTGTTCGCGGAAGGCGCCGCGGAGAATGCTGATCCGGACGTGCATCAGGGGAAACCCCAGCGACCCGCCCCCGCGGCTGCGTTCGCTGAGCACCTCCAGGGCCGCGGCCAAAAGCGGCTCCGGCAGGCTGTCGCCACAGGCCGGCACCACCACCGGCCGCGCAGCTTCGGCATCCGGTTCCATGCGCACGTCCACCCGGGCGAACAGCGTCTGGCCGGCCATCTGCCGGCGGCACTCACCGCTGACTTCCACGGCCCTTTCGACGGTCTCGCGGTAGCTGACCCGCGGCTTGTGGAACCGCACGTTCAACCTGTACTCCCGCAAGAGCCGGTGCTTGATCACTTCCAGGTGCAGTTCGCCCATGCCGCTAATGAGCGTCTGGCCGGTCTCCTCGCTCTCCTGGGTGCGAAACGTGGGGTCCTGGCGGCGCATCATGTCCAGCGCCGCGCCCAGCTTCTTGCGCTCCACGGCCGTTTCCGGCTCGACGGCCATGGAAATCACGGTCTCGGGAAAGGAGATCGTTTCGAGCAGGATGGGATGGCGCGGCTCGCAGAGCGTATCGCCGGTGATCGAATGCCGCAGCCCCACGATGCCCACAATCTCTCCCGGGGAGGCATGCTGCACCTGTTGGCGCCGGTCCGACTGGATGCGCCAGAGCTGGGGCACGTTCTCCTTCTTGTCCCTGCCCGGATTGTAAACCCGGCTCTGGGCCTTCAACTGGCCCGAGTAGATGCGCAGGTAGTGCAAGTCGCCGTGACGGTCGGCCTGGATTTTGAACACCAGGCCGCAGAACGGCTCCGCGGGATCGGGCTTGCGCTGCGCCGGCGCGTTGTCGCGCCGCGGATCGAGACCTTGGATCGGGGGCACATCCACGGGAGCGGGCAGATAGGCGGCCACCGCGTCCAGCACCGGCTGGACTCCCGCCCCCCGCAACGCCGATCCGCAGAGCACCGGCACCACCGCGCCCGAAAGCGTGGCCCGGCGGATCACGCGATGGATCAGCGCCGGGGGCACTTCCTCCTCGGCCAGCATGTGCTCGGTCATCTCGTCGCTGTAGAGGGAGAGCCGGTCGAGCAGTCGGGCCCGCCACTTTTTGCACTCCGAGCGGAACTCCTCGGGCACCTCCCCGACCACGATCTCGGTGCCTTCCCGTTCCGCGGGAAACGTGAGCAATTGCATGCTCACCAGATCGACCACGCCGCGGAAGGCATTGCCCAGGTGGGCCGGGCCGGCCCCCAGGGGCAGATTCAGCGCCACCGGACAGCAGCCCAGCCGGGTGCGGATCTCTTCCAGGGTCTCGTAGTAGTCGGCTCCTTCGCGATCCATCTTGTTGATGAACGCCAGCCGGGGCACGCGGTAGCGGTCGGCCTGGTGCCAGACCGTCTCGCTTTGGGCTTCGACGCCTTCGCGCGCGCTGAAGACCACCACGGCGCCGTCGAGCACGCGCAGGCTGCGTTCCACCTCCGCGGTGAAGTCCACGTGGCCGGGCGTATCGATCAGGTTGATCTCCACCTCGGTCGCGGCCAGATGGTCCTTCCAGGGCGTTTGCACGCGCCAGGGAAAGGTCACGCACGCCGCGTTGATCGTGATTCCGCGCTCCTGCTCCTCGGGGTCGTAGTCGGTGATCGTGGTGCCTTTGTCGACCTCGCCGATGCGGTGGGTGAATCCGCTGTAGAAGAGCATGCGCTCGGTGAGCGTGGTCTTTCCGGCGTCGATGTGGGCGACGATGCCGATGTTGCGGAGTCTCAGGAGTTCGTCGGACATGGGAAAAAGGGGAAAGCGCTAAATGACTTCTTCCAGGCGAGAGCGAAACGCTGTGAAGCTCGGCATGTCGAGGTGATCGACGTCAATGATCCGGTCGGTCACCATTTGGACCAATTCTTCTCGGGATGGAGAGTCCCCGTGCAACTGCTCCAATTCGCGCTGCAATGAATGCGGCGAGCCGGCACTGCTCGGCCGGTCTTCGAGTGTGTCACAACCTTGATAGGGGTGCGTCCTCAACGCGCACACCAGCCACGCTTCCGATACCGGTTTGGGAATCATCGGCACACCCCTGGGGAACTCTTCTTGCTTGAACCCGTCCAACATGGACCGGCGCTTGTCTTCCCATACACCGCGGCCTGCCGATGCCTTATCCGCGTCCCGAAACAGCACGGCCACCACGCCGTCTTTCAATTGCTTCTGCCTTTCTACGGCAATCCGGGCCAGGGCTCTCGCGTTGTTGAAGAAGTAGCGAGTCTCCCTCGCACGCCTTTTTCCGGGCAAACGGAGGGCCTTCTTGGCTGCCTTCAATTCAGTCGCTCGATCTACGAGCGTACGTCTTGATACGAATCCGTAGTGTCCTGTCTCCAAGAGCGAGTAGCCGTGTCGTCGCTGAACGAGCTGATCCACCATGACGGCCATCGGGCCGTGCCGGTATTTGTCTGCCTCACACGTTGCGGCGTTGTCGGCACACAGCCCGAGGTCCGTCGGACCTTCGCCGCTGAAGAGGAAATACATCTCATCGCCCCTCCGCAACCGCTTCGATCTCGTCTTGCAGGCGAGTAAGGTCCGTATCGGCGAACGCCTCTCCGGGGCCCATGACGGTGAGCTTCTCGGCAACGGAGGGAATGTGGAAAAACCGAATCGCTTGCGTGTGGCCCTTGCGCGTCTTGTACAGATAAACGACGCCCTCCCTGGCCACCTCGTCGTCCAAGTAGTTCAGGATCATGGGGCTATGCGTGGTTACCGAGACCTGTTGGCGAGCCGAAACCAAGGCATCGAGCACAAACTCGACCAGCTCGGGATTGATTCCGTTCTCGATTTCGTCGAACATTAGGAAGCGATGATCGGTCTGCGTCTCGGCGAGAATCACCATCAAGCGAAGTATCCCATCCGCCACGTGGTGCGCATCCGTAACCAGCCTTCTGTCCCCGAATTCTTCTTCAATCTCCAGCTTTTTCCAGCCGTGCCGGAGCGACCTCGTCTCGACTCCCCGGAGCTGTTGATAGGCTTCTCTCAATCGAGCCGCCAGCTCTTGACGCTGCACCGCTCCGAGCTTGTGCAAGAACGCCGGCAACCCTCGACCACCCAGCCCCATTGACTCGACAGACGCTCGCGTCCGCTGTCGGAGAAGTTCCGGCGACAGCACGTCGAGTGATTGCACACTTTGCCAAGACTTCTTGAACTCCAGGAGTTCGGGCGGGAGAGTCGATTCCCTAAGCTGCGACAATATGGAGCCTTCGTAGGTGAAGGCGATTTGCTGCTCGGGCGGCATTCCTCGAGGGAAACGCTGCCCAGCTACCTTTCCGCCACGGACATCAAGCAGAGTGGCGTCGCCGATGATGATTTGCTCTTCTATGCAATAGAGTTCATCTGCATCAAAGCTCGCTTTCCACGTCGCGCGTCCGCCAGAATCGTCCATCAGATCAACGGAAAAGTCGATGTTCGTGCTCGCGCTGAATTGCGACGTGATGTCTTTGGCATCCCAACCGCGCGCGCGGAGCCAACCCTTCATATCGCCACGAACCTGCTGGGCGAGGAAGTCGATGAATTGGAGCACCGTGGATTTGCCGGAACTGTTCAGCCCGATCAGGCACGTGAACTTCGCCAGGTTGATTTCAAAGTCCACGAGTGACTTGAAGTTCTTGGCGCGGATCGTGCAGACTCGCATGATGGCACCTTTTCGCGGATTGAGCCGTGCCTTCTGCCGCTATACCGGGATACCTCAGCGCAAACACTCGCCGCGCCGTGAAGCGGGGCTCGGAGCGGCGCGGCGCGGGTGTTTGTGTTCGGTTTACCAGGCGAAATGGGCGAACGCCTTGTTGGCCTCGGCCATGCGGTGGACGTTCTCCCGACGCGTCATGGCGGCTCCTTCCCGGTTGTAGGCCGCGAGCAGCTCGTCAGCCAGTTTCTGGTGCATGGGCCGGCCCTTGCGCTCCCGGCAGGCCATCAGAATCCAGCGGATGGCCAGCGAGAGCTGGCGGTTCTTGTTCACCTGCATGGGCACCTGGTACGACGCCCCGCCCACGCGCCGCGAACGCACCTCGATGTTCGGCTTGACGTTTTCCACCGCCTGGGTAAAGACCTCCAGGGGCTCGACGTCGGCCAGCCGCCCGGCGATCACGTCCAAGGCGTCGTAGAAAACCCGCTGGGCGACGCTCTTCTTGCCGTTCCACATCATGGAGTTGATAAACTTGCTGGCCAGAAGCGAACCATACTTCGGATCCGGCTGCAATGTGCGTTTGCTGGCAGTGATACGACCCATGGTGATCGACCTTCGCCTCGAAAACTGAATCGTCTGCTGGAAAAAGCCCCGCCGTCTAATCGCACGGTTCGTCCAGATCAAAACCGCAGCTTGCCGCGGTACCGCTGCGGCGGGCGCGCGGGCGGACCGCCAAACCCGGCCCTACAGCTTCTTCTTGGCTCCGTAACGGCTGCGCGATTGCTTGCGATCTTCAACACCCGTGGCGTCCAGGGAGCCGCGCACCACCTGGTAGCGCACCCCCGGCAAATCCCGCACCCGGCCTCCGCGCACCAGCACGATCGAGTGTTCCTGCAAGGTGTGGCCCTCGCCCGGGATATAGACCGTGGCCTCTTTTCCGTTCGACAGCCGTACGCGCGCAATTTTGCGCAGCGCCGAATTCGGCTTCTTCGGCGTCATGGTTTTCACCTGCACGCACACGCCGCGTTTCTGCGGACAGCCCTCGAGCAAGGGGGACTTGCTGAACTTGCGCGGCTTCTTGCGTCGGCGGCGGACCAACTGGTTGATCGTCGGCATGGCATCTCCCAAAACAACTACGCTTCCGGCCTGAACGGCTAATCTTTCCATTCTGACGTTTTCCCGCCGCCTGTCAATCCGGCCGGCCAAACTCCCATGCGGCCGCGCCACCGGGAGCGGGCTATTCGCTCGGCGGCGCGGACTCGGGAGTGGAACCGAGCAGCTTGTCCAGCTCGCTGGGTTCGGCCTCGCCGGCAGCCGGGGCAGCCGGGGCGGGCGGACGCTCCCCGTCGCCGGGGCGCGCCTGGCCGGCCTGCGCGGCGTCTTCCAGCAGGGGGAAGTGGCGGGCCAGCACGCCTTCCCTCTCCACAGCCAGGGCATCCAGGGCCTCGGGCCGGATGCGCACTTCGCCGAGCTGGTACTCGGCAAATCCCGTGCCGGCCGGAATCAGGTGGCCGAGGATCACGTTCTCTTTCAATCCCACCAGCCGGTCCACCTTGCCGGCCAGGGCGGCTTCGGTGAGCACCTTGGTGGTTTCCTGGAAGCTGGCCGCGGAGATGAAACTGGAGCTTTGCACCGCGGCCTTGGTGATGCCCAGCAGGACGGTCGCCGCGGTGGCCGGTTTGGGGCGGGCCCCCTTGGCCGGTTCGCCGCCCAGGGCTTCGATCTGGCTGTTGGCCTGTTCGAGGCTCTCGATCGGCACGATGCTGTCCACTTCGAAGTCGCTGTCACCCTTCTCCGCGATCTTCACACACTTGCCCAGCTCCTCGTTGACCCGGCGGAATTCAAACTTGTCCATCACGGCACCGGGTAGAAGGTCCGTGTCGCCGATCGTCTCCACCACCACCTTGCGGAGCATCTGCGAGACGATGATCTCGATGTGCTTGTCGTTGATGTCCACCTTCTGGCTGCGGTAGACGTTCTGAATCTCGCGCACCAGGTACTCCTGCACCGATTCCTCGCCCGAGATGCGCAGAATGTCGTGCGGCACCAGCGGACCGTCGACCAGCGACTGTCCGGCACGCACATAGGTGCCCGTGTGTACGCGCAGGTGCTTCCCGTGCGTAACCAGGTGCTCGCGTTCCATGCCGCTCTCGTTGCGGATGACGATCGTCCGCCGGCCGCGCCGTTTCTCGCCGAGGATTTCCACGCTGCCGTCGATCTCGGCGATCACGGCCGGGTCCTTCGGGCGGCGGGCCTCGAACAGCTCCGTGACCCGGGGCAAGCCGCCCGTGATGTCCTGGGTGCCCGAAACCTCACGCGGGTTCTTGGCCAGCAGCGTGCCCGCGGACACTTGGCTGCCCTCCGGCGCCTCGATGTAGGCCTTTTCGGGCAGGTAGTAGAAATCGAGAATCTTGCCGTCCGGGCCCTCGACGATGATCTGCGGGTGCAGGTCGCCTTTGTGCTCCATGACGACCATGCGCTCGTGCCCGCCGGCGTCCTTTTCCTTGCGCACGGTTTCGCCTTCGATCACGTCTTCATAGCGCACCTTGCCGCCCACCTCCGCCAGGATGGGGATGCTGTGCGGGTCCCACTTGCACAGCACGCCGCCGGCTTCCACCTCCTGGTTTTCTTCGATCAACAGGTGGGCCCCGGCCGGGACCTCGTGCTTCTCCAGCTCCCGACCCCTGGGATCGAGCACGGCGATTTCTCCGTCGCGCGTGAGCACGACCAACTGGCCCTCGTCGTTGCGCACCGATTTCGTGCGGATGAATTGCACCACGCCGGCCTTCTTCGCCCGAATCTCGCTCTCTTCGACCGCTCGGGCCGCGGTGCCGCCGATGTGGAAGGTGCGCATGGTCAACTGGGTGCCGGGCTCTCCGATGCTCTGGGCGGCAATGATCCCCGCGGCCATTCCCTGCTCGACCAGTTGGCCCGTGGAAAGATCCATCCCGTAGCACAGCGCGCAGACGCCCAGCGAGGCCTCGCAGGTCATGGGGCTGCGCACCTGGATTCTCTCGAGGCCCAGCTCCTCGATCTTCCGCGCGATCTCGGCGGTGATCAGCTCGTTTTCGCGCACGATGACTTCGTCGGTGATGGGGTTGACGATGTTCGTACGGCTGACCCGGCCGCGGATGGACTCGGCCAGACTGACTTCCACCTTCTCGCCGCGATAGATCACCCCCTTGGTGATGCCCTGCGTGGTGCCGCAGTCGTGAATGGTGACCACCACGTTCTGGGCCACGTCGGCGAGCTTGCGGGTCAGGTAGCCCGAGTCCGCGGTCTTCAACGCCGTATCGGCCAGGCCCTTGCGCGCCCCGTGGGTCGAGCTGAAGTACTCCAGCACGCTCAGGCCTTCGCGGAAATTGGCCTTGATGGGCGTTTCGATGATCCGGCCCGACGGCTTGGCCATCAGCCCTCGCATGCCGGCCAGTTGGCGGATTTGCTCCACGCCGCCGCGCGCACCGGAGTTGGCCATCAGGAAGATGGGGTTCACATAGCCCGGCGCGCGGTAATCGCTTTCCAGCTCGTGCATCATTTCCGAGGTGATCTGTTCGCGGGCGTGGGTCCAGGCGTCGAGGACCTGGTTGTAGCGTTCGCCTTCGGTGATGATACCCCGCTGGTAGAGTTTCAGGATGCGGAGCACGGCCTTCTCCGCGGCGCCGATGATCTTGGCTTTGCTGGGCGGAGTGATCAGGTCGTCGGTGGCGAAGCTCAGACCGCTGAGCGTCGCCTGGCGGAAACCCAGCCGGTTCATGTCGTCCAACAGGTCGATCGTGCGGCGGCGCCCCAGCAACTGGTAGCAGTCGGAGATGACCGTCGCCAGATCGGACGATCGCAGCGATTTGTTATAGAAGGGCATGCCCTCGGGCAGGATCGCGTTGAACATCACGCGGCCCACCGTCGTCTTTACCAGTCCACCCCGGCGAATGCCGCTCTCGTCCTTCACCAAGCGATCCCCCGGCAGCCTCACCCGGATCGACGCATGGGTGTCGACCACGCCTTGGGTATAGGCCAGGTCCACTTCCTCCGGCGAGGCGAAGGTCATGCCGTCGCCCTTGCACTCGGGCAACGTGGCGGTGATGTAGAAGCAGCCCATCACCACGTCCTGCGAGGGGCTGATGATCGGCAAGCCGTTGGCCGGGCTGAAGATGTTGTTGGTCGACATCAGCAGCGTATGGGCTTCCACCTGGGCCTCGATCGACAGCGGCAGATGGACGGCCATCTGGTCGCCGTCGAAGTCCGCGTTGAATCCCTTGCAGACCAGCGGGTGCAGCGTGATGGCGTTGCCCTCGACCAGCACCGGCTCGAACGCCTGAATGCCCATGCGGTGGAGCGTGGGCGCCCGGTTGAGCAGCACGGGATGGTTCTGGATCACCTCTTCCAGAATATCCCATACCTCCTCGTCCTTGCGCTCCAACATCTTCTTGGCGCTCTTGATCGTGTCGGCGTGGCCGAGCTCTTTCAGCCGCCGGATGATGAACGGCTGATACAGCTCCAGGGCGATCCGTTTGGGCAGCCCGCACTGGTGCAGCCGCAGCGAGGGGCCCACCACGATCACGCTGCGGGCCGAATAGTCCACGCGCTTGCCCAACAGGTTCTCGCGGAACCGCCCTTGCTTGCCCTTGATCATGTCGGTGAGCGATTTCAGCGGCCGGTTGCTCGAACCGAGCACGGGCCGTTTGCAGCGGTTGTTGTCGAACAGCGCGTCGACCGACTGTTGCAGCATCCGCTTCTCGTTGCGGATGATCACCTCCGGGGCGTTCAGGTCGACCAGCTTCTTGAGCCGGTTGTTGCGGTTGATGATCCGGCGGTAAAGATCGTTCAGGTCGCTGGTGGCGAAATTGCCCGAATCCAACAGCACCAGCGGGCGCAAATCCGGCGGAATCACGGGAATCACGTCGAGGATCATCCATTCGGGACGGTTGTCGCTGTCGCGAATGGCCTCCACGATCTTCAGCCTGCTGATCAGGTCCTTGCGGCGCTGCTTGGACTTGGTTTCCACCAGATCGACGCGCAATTCCCGCGAGAGTTTCACCATGTCCAGCTCGACCAGCAGGCGGCGGATCGCCTCCGCACCCATGTCGGCCTCAAAGGCGTTGTCGGGGTACTGTGCGCGGGCCGCACGGTATTCCTCTTCGGTGAGCAACTGCTTGGGTTTCAGGGGGGTGTCGCCGGGATTGGTGACCACATAGTCCTGGAAATAGATCACCTTCTCCAGGCTGCTGGTCTTCATGTCCAGCAAGGCGCCCAGGCGGCTCGGCATGGCCTTGAAGAACCAGATGTGTACCACGGGGGCGGCCAGCTCGATATGGCCCATCCGTCGCCGGCGCACGCGGCTGTGGGTGATCTTCACCCCGCAACGGTCGCAGATCATCCCCTTGTATTTCATGCCCCGGTACTTGCCGCAGGAACATTCCCAGTCCTTCTCCGGCCCGAAAATCCGCTCGCAGAACAAGCCGTCCTTTTCCGGGCGATAGGTGCGGTAGTTGATCGTTTCGGGCTTCTTGACCTCACCGAACGACCAACTGCGGATGTCGTGGGGCCGGGCGAGACTGATCCTGACTGCGGTATACTCGTTGATTCGGTCGTAGCTGGGTTCGACAAAAGTCACGGGCGGCACTCCTTTTGGGGAGGAAACCGATCATGGTCGGCAAGCTTCAACGCGTTGTGGCTCTTCGGCCGGCTCCCCGCGGCGCAGGCGCGGGGGAGCTAAGGGTTCTGCGGGCCGCCGGGATGGGCGGTCAAACCGTGGTGCCTTTCTCCAATTGCATGTTCAGGGCCAGCCCCCGGATTTCGTGGACGAGCACGTCGAAGCTGGCGGGGGTGCCGGCCTCCAGCGTGTTTTCGCCTTTAACCATGGCTTCGTAAATCTTGGTCCGTCCTTCCACGTCGTCGCTCTTGACGGTCAGCAGCTCCTGGAGCGTGTAGGCCGCTCCATAGGCCTCCAGGGCCCAGACTTCCATCTCGCCGAAACGCTGGCCGCCGAAGCGGGCCTTGCCGCCCAGCGGCTGCTGAGTGATCAGCGAGTAGGGGCCGGTGCTGCGGGCGTGCACCTTGTCGTCGACCAGGTGATGCAGTTTCATCATGTAGATGTAACCCACGGTGGCCTCCTGCTCGAAAGGCTCGCCGGTGCGCCCGTCGTAAAGCTGGACCTTGCCGCTGGCGGGCAGGCCGGCCTCTTTCAAGCAGTCCTGGATCGTCAGTTCGTCGGCTCCGTCGAACACGGGGGTGATGGCCTGGAACCCCAGCATCGCACCCGCCCAACCCAGGTGGGTCTCGAGAATCTGGCCCACGTTCATGCGGCTGGGCACTCCCAGCGGATTGAGCAGAATCTGGACCGGTGTGCCGTCGGCCAGGAAGGGCATGTCTTCCTTGGGCAGGATCTTGGAGATCACGCCCTTGTTGCCGTGGCGGCCGGCCATCTTGTCGCCCACCGAAATCACCCGCTTGGTCGCCACGTAGACCTTGACCATCTGCAACACGCCGCTGCGCAGCTCGTCGCCGCGTTTCATGGAGTTCAGCCGGCGGTCGCGCGCGTCGATGGCCGCCTCCACGGCCGGCCAAAGCTCGCCGTAAACCCTCTCCACCTCGGCCTTGCGTTGCGAGCCGCGGATGTCCAGCATTTCCAGCCGGAAGCGCTGTGCCTGCTCGGCCACGTAGCGGTCGTCCTGGCCTTCGACCAGCGGATTGCCGTCCTCGTCCGTCAGGGCCCGGCGCAGCGCACTCTCAATCCGTTTGACCAGCTCTCCAAATGTGGCAGCGATCTGGGCGTTGCCTTCCGACTCGGCCTTTTTCAGCTCCGCCTCGAATACCCGACGTTCGTCTTCCGAAAGACTCATCCGGCGGGCGAACCTCTGCGTGTGGATCACGATGCCCTCCACACCGGACGGCACCTCCAACGAATCATTGCGCACGTCCTCGCCGGCGCGACCGAAAATCGCGTGCAGCAGCTTCTCTTCCGGCGTGAGCTCCGTCTTCGACTTCGGCGAAACCTTGCCCACCAGGATGTCATTCGGCCGCACGTAGGTCCCCACCCGCACAATCCCGTACTCGTCCAGGTTGCGGAGCATCTTCTCGCTGACGTTGGGGATGTCTCGGGTGAATTCCTCGCGGCCCAGCTTGGTCTCGCGGATTTCAATGTCGAACTCCTCGATGTGCAGCGAAGTGAAGGAGTCGTTCTCCACGAGTTCTTCGCTGATGATGATGGCGTCCTCGAAATTGAAGCCGTCCCAGGCCATGAACGCCACCAGCGCGTTGCGCCCCAGGGCCAACTCGCCGTTGTAGGTGCCCGGTCCGTCGGCGATCACCTGCCCCTGTTCCACCACGTCGTCCATCTTGACGATCGGCTTCTGGTTCAGGCACGTGCGCTCGTTGAGGCCGACGAACTTGCGCAGTCGGTAGGGTTCCCCGTCGATCTCGATGCGTTCGCCGTCCACATAGGTGACCCTGCCCTTGCGCCGCGCGCGGATGAGCATGCTCGAATTGCGCGCCGCTTCCTTCTCCAGCCCGGTGCCCACCAGCGGCGGCTCGGTGACCAGCAGCGGCACGGCCTGGCGCTGCATGTTCGAGCCCATCAGGGCGCGGTTCGCGTCGTCGTGCTCCAGGAAGGGAATCAACCCCGCGGACACTCCCACCATCTGGGCGGGAGAGACGTCGATGTACTGGATCTTGTCGGCCGGCACCAGCGCGAAATCGCCGTGGTGCCGGGCCACGATGGTCTCGCCCACCAGTCGGCCGTCGCGGATCGGCGCGTCGGCCGGGGCGAGGTAGGCCTCGTGCTCCTGGTCGGCGCGGAGCCACTCGATCTCGTCGAGCAGCTTGCCGCCCTTGACCTTCTGGTAGGGAGTGGTCAAAAAACCGTACTCGTCCACCTTGGCATAGATCGCCAGACTGGAGATCAGGCCGATGTTCGTGCCTTCCGGCGTCTCGATCGGACAGATCCGCCCGTAGTGCGAAATGTGGACGTCGCGCACCTCGAACCCGGCACGCTTGCGGTTCAACCCTCCCGGCCCCAGTGCCGAAAGGCGCCGCTCGTGGGTCAGCATCGAGAGCGGGTTCGTCTGGTCCACCACCTGCGACAGCTCGCCCCGGCCGAAGAAATACTCGATCGCCGCGGAGATGCTCTTGGGATTGACCAGGCTGCGCGGCGTCATGTCTTCGATGTCCTTCAGGCTCATCCGTTCCTGCACCGTGCGCCGCAGCTTCAGAAAACCCTTGCGCAGCTCGTCGCAGGCCAGCTCCTCGATCGTCCGCAGCCGGCGGTTGCCCAAATGGTCGATGTCGTCCACCTGGACTTGCGGATCGTTGGTGCGCAGGCGTAGCAGATACTTGATGGCCGCAATCAGATCTTCGGCCCGTAGCGTCATCTCCTCTTCCGGCGTCTGGAGCCCCAGCTTGCGGTTGACCCGGAAACGCCCCACCCGACCCAGCCGGTAGCGGTTCGTGTCGGAAAACTTCTCGTAGAACAACTGGCGGGCCTTTTCCAGTTGTGGCGGGTTACCCGGCCGCAACCGCTGGTAAATCCGCAGCAGGGCCTCTTCGTGGCTGGCCGTGGCATCCTCAGCCAGGGCGTTGAGCAACAACGGGCTGCGCGGCTCGTCCATCACCTCCACTTCCCTCAGCCCGGAGGTGCAAATCTGCTCGGCCGCATTCTTGGTGATCTTCTGGCCGCACTCGACAAGGATCTCACCCGCCCGCTCGCTGCCCGACGGATACACAATATCGCCCACGGCCCGGCGTCCTTCGATCTTCACTGCGCTGCGGCCGTCGACGATGGTTTGCGTGCGCGTCTCGTAGAAGGCGCGCAAAAGCGCGGCGTCTTCCCCGTATTGCGGGTCCATGGCCCGCAGCAAGGTCATCACCGAGAACTTGCCGCTCTGGTCGATGCGCACCACGAGGCTTTCCTTGCGGGTGACGTTCAGCTCGATCCAACTGCCGCGTTCGGGGATGATGCGGCAACTGTGGAGCTTGCGTTCGGTGCCGCTTTCGGTTTCCAGCACGAAGTCCACGCCGGGGCTGCGGTGCAACTGGCTGACGACCACGCGATCCGCCCCGTTGATAATGAACTCGCCGCCGCCCAGCATGATCGGCATTTCGCCCAGGTAGACGTCCTCCTCGACCGGCTGATCCTTGGTCAGGCGCAGGCGCAGCTTGAACGGCCGCCCGTAGGTCAGGCGCAACTGGCGACACTCGTCCGGTTCGTAGCGCGGTTTGCCCAAATCGTAAGAGAC
>CAYXPN010000024.1:0-7124 GCA_964467075.1 uncultured Planctomycetaceae bacterium | reverse complement strand
GCGCAGCGACTTGTCGTAGCTCTCGATGGGGAAAATCTCCTGCAAAACGCCCTCGATGCCCTGGTCCGGGCCGCGCTTCTCAGGGGCCACCTCGAACTGCAGGAATTGCCCGTAGCTGTGGGTCTGGATTTCCGTCAGATCGGGAATCGACAAATGAGGACGCAGGCTTCCAAACGGCCGCAGCTCAGTGGGTTCAAGTCGTCGTCGGGCGGTGGTAGCCATCGGCGGTTATTCTCCGATAAGTGCCGGGGGAGCTTGCTGCCAGACATCCGGTGCCGGCGGGACACATCCCGTCAGCCGGATGGCAAGATCACGAGCCACCAGGGGGACGAAGTAGGGCAATGGCCGCATCGGCGTCTTGCGCGCATAGTGCCAGCGCGCCCGCCGCGGGGGGCGATTCGCGCTGCCAGGTTGCAGTTGGCGTGCCGTCAGGGCCACAATGCGGATATCAGCCAGCCGGCTTGACGGAGACCTTGCCGCCGGCCTCCTCCAGTTTGGTCTTCAGCGCCTCAGCGTCTTCCTTGGAGATGGCTTCCTTGACCTTGGCCGGGGCGCCCTCGACGAGGCTCTTGGCCTCCCTCAATCCCAGCCCGGTCGCCGCACGCACCTCCTTGATCACGCCGATCTTCTTGCCCTCGCCAAAGCCCTCCAGCACCACGTCGAACTCGGTCGGCTCGGCAGGCGCCTCGGCCGCGGGGCCTCCCGCCGCTCCTGCGGCGCCGGCCATCACCACCGCTCCGCCCGCGGCCGGCTCGATGCCGTGTACTTCGTGGAGGTACTCCTTCAGTTCCACTGCCTTCTTGAGCGTCAATTGGACGATCTTGTCGCCCAATTCCCGAATCTCGGGGGAATACTCGCGTACTGCTTCTGCCGCGTCTGTCGACATCGAAGGACCGTCCTTTCTTTGCCACTCAGTTCGTCGCCGACGCCCTCACCCCTACCAGCCGCCGCGGTCCCGGGAATCACCCCGAGCGATGCCGCCGCAAGCAGTGATGCGTCCGTCCGCTTCCGATAGAAACCCGTTGTCTCGCTTGCAGGAGACCGACACAAAACGTGCTCCCCCGGCTCGTCCTCTTCCCGGGCGGTGCGCGCCGCTCGGTGGTCTGCACGTGCCCTTTGTGGTCCTGCCGCCCAGGGCCGGATCGGCCTCCGAAGGTTGCTCTGCCTCATTGCCGCTGCCTGCGCTTTTTTCCGCCTCGAGCCGCAGCAGGGGCCGACGCCCGCGCGGGGCCGGCGTGCTAACGTGGTGTCTCGTCGCGTCTGAAGTCCTACGCCGGGGCGCCCTCCGACGCGCCGTCGCCGGAATCCTCCGACTCTTCGGCCAACTGGCTGATCTGGCCGGCCAGCACGGCACCCGGTCCGATCACCGACCCCGCCAGCGCCGCACCCGGGCCGACAATCTGGCCGATCAACTGCGAGAGCAACTGCTCGCGGCTGGGCCAGCGGCTGACCTGCTTGACCTCCTCGGAGGACAGGGGCTGGCCTTCCATCACCCCGCCGCGCGCCTCGAAACCCTCGAACTCCTTGTTCTCGGCCAGGCGCGCGACCTCGCGGGCCAGGGCGACAACATCCTCGCCTCCCCAGCAGACGGCCGCCGAACCCGCGAGCCCCTCGAACATCGGTCCCAGCGGAGTGCCCTCGGTGGCCCTCCGGGCCAGGCTGTTCTTGACCACCATCAGGTGGATGCCTTTCGAGCGCAGCTCGCCGCGCAGCCGGTTGGTGGCGTTGGCGTCCAGCCCCACCACGTTGACCAGCAGCGCATGGTGCACCTCTTGCAGCCGGTGACGCAGCTCTACGGTGATCAGGCTCTTCAGGTACTTGCTCATCGCGAGTCTCTCACGCAGCCTGGACACGGATGCTGGGGCTCATCGTGGCGCTCAGGGCGATGCCCTTGACGTACTGGCCACGCACCGCGGCCGGCTTCAGCCCGGTGACGTATTGGATGAACGTGCGAATGTTCTCCACCAGCTTCGGTACGTCGAAACTCAGCTTGCCGACCACCGCGTGCACATTACCGCTCGAGTCGTTGCGGAACTCCACCTTGCCCGCCTTGTACTCGCGCACCACGCGGCCCACGTCCGGCGTGACCGTGCCGGCACGCGGCGAGGGCATCAACCCCCGCGGGCCGAGGATCCGTCCCAACGGGCCGACCAGGCCCATCATGTCGGGCGAAGCGATGCACACGTCGAAATCCAGCCAGCCGGCTTTGATCCGCTCGGCCAGGTCTTCGCCGCCCACCTCGTCCGCGCCCGCCTCCTGTGCTTCGTCAACCTTCTCGCCCTTGGCAAAGACCACCACGCGCAACGTGCGCCCGATGCCGTGCGGCAACACGATCGAGCCGCGCACCATCTGGTCTGCCTGTTTCGGGTCGATGCCCAGCCGGATCGCCACCTCCACCGACTGGTCGAAACGCGTCGTGTTGAAGCCCTTGAGCAGCTCGACCGCCTCTTCCAACGGCAGCGGCGTCTTGCCCGGCACCTTCTCACAAAGGGCTGCCATGCGTTTTGAACGTCCGGCCATCTCAGTCCTCTACCTCCAGGCCCATGCTCCGCGCGGTGCCTTCGATGATGCGTCGGGCGTGCTGCGTGTCGCGGGCGTTCAGATCGGCCATCTTCCGCTTGACGATTTCTTCGATCTGGGCGACTGTCACTTTGCCGACCTTCTCTTTGTTCGGCACCCCCGAGCCCTTGGCGATTCCCGCCGCTTGTTTCAGCAAGGCCGCGGCCGGCGGGCTCTTGGTGACAAACTCAAAGCTCCGGTCGTTGTAGACGCGCACCACCACCGGGATCGGCATGCCGCCGGCGTCTTTCGTCCGGTCGTTGAATTGCTGGACAAACTGGCCCAGGTTGATGCCGAACCGCCCCAGCGCCGTACCCACGGGCGGGGCCGGCGTGGCCTGTCCGCCGGGAACCTGGAACTTCACTTGCCCGACCAACTGCTTGGCCATCGTCCGTCCTCAAGGTCTCTGCCCATTGGGCGGCTCGCCACAGCCGACCTCAGCCGTCCGCTGCCCGGTGCCGCGCCGTGGACTGAAGCGCCCCGCCGGCACACGCTGTCCGCACGCCCCCGCCGCAAAAAGGCGCAAACAACTTAGTCTGCCACAATCCGGCTTCCTGTGCAAGGGGGCCTGGCAAAATAGGCCCCTGCGATGCTGGGAGGGAGAAAGGTCATTCAAATGGCCCCCACCTGCCAGTATTCCAACTCCACCGGTGTGGACCGGCCGAAGATGTTGATGATCACCGTCACCCGACCGTTTGTCTCGTCGATGCTCTCGACCGAACCCTCGAAGTTCTCGAAGGTCCCCTCGTTGATCTTCACTTGGTCGCCCGGCTTGAACGCAATCTTCAGCTTCGGTTGCTTCTCCGCCTTCTCCTCCGACTTCTGGAGGATGGCCTCTACCTCGTGGGGCTGCATCGGCGTGGGCTGTCCCGCTGCTCCCGTGAAATCCCCGATCCCCGGCGTCTCGCGCACCAGGAACCACGTGTCGTCGTTCACCTCCATCTGCACGACCAGATAGCCCGGATAGAGCTTGCGCTTGACCACGCGCTTCTTGCCGCCTTTGAATTCGGTCACCGTCTCTGTGGGGATAATCACTTCCCCAAAGTAGTGGTCCAGCCCGGCCATGGCCACGCGCCGCCACAGGCCCTCTTTGATCGACTCCTCCCGGTTGCTTTGGACCTTGAGGATGTACCAGTCCATTTTCTCGGACTTCGGTTCCGGCGTTGGTTCCGGCTCGGGCTGGGGTTCGGGCTGGGGTTCGGGCTCAGGCTGCGCTGTGGCTGCCTCGGCCTCGGCGCGCGGCTCTGGCGGCGCGTCAGCGCTTGGCGGGCCTTCACCCACCAGAGCACTCACCGGCGCGCCGGCCGCCGCAGATTCCCCGCGGCCCGCGTCTGCGGCGCCGACAACCGGCTCCGCGGCGGGCTCGGCCGGCTCTTGTGCGCCTGGTTCGCTGGGCGGCTCGGCCGGCGGTTCCACGACCGGCTCGCTGGGCGCCTCGGCCGCAGGCTGTTCGCCCGGGGGCTGCCGCTCTGCGACCGCTTCGGCTTCGGGCTCGGCTTCGGGCTCGGCTTCGGGCTCGGCTTCGGGCTCGGCTTCCGCGGCCGGCTCTTGCACCGCGGGCTGGGCAGCAGGCTCGGTCTCGGGCTGCTCGGACCCGGGACGTTCCGACGGCGCTTCACCGGCCAGCGATTCGTCGGCCGGTGGTGGCTCGCTTGGTGGTTGTTCGGCCGGTGGCTCTTCTGCCGCGGCCTGCTCATCGGCCCGCGGGGTTACCGCGGCCTCACCGCTCGACTCGGCAAGCGGCTCACCGGGCGGCCGCGGTGCTTCCGACTCGGGCCGTGTCGCAGGTGCTTCGGGCTGCGGCTCGGGCTGGTCGTGCGGTTCCGACCCCGGCACGGGGGCTGCCGACTCGGGCTGTCCACCGGCTGGGGACTCTGCGCCCGCGTCGGGCGATTCGCCCAGCGCGCCGGCATCGGTCTGCGGGAGGGGCTCCTCCGGGCGGTTTTCGGCAGGAGGATCAAGCTGATCGGACACGGCGTTGGCCCCCCAATGGCGAAAAGAACACCTTGGGATCTGGGGTTGGTCGTTGGACGTTCTCACGGGGCCGCGCAGCCCCGGGTTTCCACCCTGCGGACGGTGGCCCTCCGGCGCCCGGGCCGGGCGCGCGGGCGGTGAGAATCAGGCACGGGACTCTTCAAAACACTCTCAGGACCTTCTGGAAGAAGATCCGCCATAGGAAGTCATAGCCAGCCAGCACAGTGGCCAGGACAAAGATCGTAATCAACACGACCAGGGAGGCCCGAATCAACTCGCTTCGGCTCGGCCAGGAGACCTTGCTCATCTCCGCCTCGACGGCGATGAGGAAATCGGCCACGCTGCTGACATTGACGATCCGGAAGGCCACCCACAGCCCGGCCATCAGCAGCAGGGCGGGGATGCCGAACCGGAACGTGGGGGAAAAATGCCAATCCATCAAGGTGAACTGCAGCCGCCACATCCCCATGGCCAGCACGACCGCCATGGCCGCGAAGGTGATCTGTCGGGTCACCCGGCCCTGGGTGCGCTTGTAAATACGGGTCTGGGTCAACTCTTGGATCAAAGCGCCCACGCAAACACCTCTCTGGCGGGATGGAAGCAGGGGCGGGGGGACTCGAACTCCCAACCGCTGGTTTTGGAGACCAGTGCTCTACCGATTGAGCTACACCCCTGCGCCGACGGTTTGGGTACGTTCCCGCTGCGAAACCGGCTACTTGACCACCTTGGTCACCACCCCGGAACCCACGGTCCGGCCGCCCTCGCGGATGGCGAACCGCACGTTCTCGCCCATGGCGATCGGGTAGATCAATTCCACCTTCAGCCGGACGTTGTCGCCGGGCATACACATTTCCGCATCGCCCAGCAGTTGGGCCGTACCGGTCACATCCGTGGTACGGAAATAGAACTGGGGCCGGTAGCCGCTGAAGAACGGCGTATGGCGCCCGCCCTCTTCCTTCGAGAGCACGTACACCTCGCCCTCGAACTCCGTATGGGGTGTGATCGACCCGGGGGCGGCCAGCACCTGGCCGCGTTCGATCTCGTCGCGCTTGATCCCCCGCAACAGGCAGCCCACGTTGTCGCCGGCCTGGCCCTTGTCGAGGGTCTTGTTGAACATCTCCACTCCCGTGACCGTGGTCTTGCGCGGCTGGGGCCCGAAGCCGACGATCTCCACTTCGTCGCCCACCTTGATCGCGCCCCGCTCGATCCGGCCGGTGGCCACCGTGCCGCGGCCCTCGATGGAGAACACGTCTTCGACGGCCATCAGGAAGGGCTTATCGGTCTCGCGAACCGGCTCGGGGATGTGGGCGTCGATGGCCTCGAGCAGTTGCCCGATGCACTTGGTCTTTTCCGGATCGTCGGGGTTGTGGTAGGCCGACAGCGCGTCGCCGGGGATGATGGGAATATCGTCGCCCGGGAATCCGTACGAGCTGAGCAGCTCGCGCAGCTCCACCTCGACCAGTTCCACCAGCTCCGGATCGTCGACCAGGTCGATCTTGTTGAGAAACACCACCATGGCCGGCACGTTGACCTGCCGGGCCAGCAGCACGTGTTCCCGCGTCTGCGGCATGGGCCCGTCCGCGGCCGAGACCACCAGCACCGCTCCGTCCATCTGGGCGGCCCCGGTGATCATGTTCTTGATGAAGTCGGCGTGGCCGGGGCAGTCGATGTGGGCATAGTGCCGGCCCTCGGTTTCGTATTCCACGTGGGCCACATGGATGGTGAGCGTCTTGGTGGCGTCCCGGACGGTGCCGCCCTTGGCGATGTCGGCGTAGGTCTTGAACTTGGCCAACCCTTTTTTCGCCTGGACCGCCAGGATCGCCCCGGTCAGCGTGGTCTTGCCGTGGTCAATGTGGCCGATGGTCCCCACATTCACGTGGGGCTTGGTGCGCTTGAATACTTCCTTGGCCATTTCTCTACATTTCTCCCTGGCTTGGGGCAGGTGGACCGACGGGATGAAATCCCTCGATACGGATCATAACGACCGGACGAATCGCTTCCTCCGGTCCACGCGAGAGCTGCTGATGGGACTCGAACCCATGGCCTCGTCCTTACCAAGGACGCGCTCTACCGGCTGAGCTACAGCAGCCGAAACGGACCGATCAGGTGCCGCCGACGCGCTGCCCGCCGGCACGGCCCAGCGACCGTGCCACGGCCCTCGGTGGCCCTCAAATGGTTTCTCCTTGTCGACTGCTGCACGGCCCATCCACGGAGGCCGACCCACCGAAACCCGGCTTTCGGGATATCCGTGCCCGATTCACCGATCATGGACGATGCCGGCCTCCGTCCACTTCCTGCCCGGCCGCGACCGCCCAGCTTCCATTTGCGGTCGCACTCAACGCTCAGTGCCCGCCTCCCTCCAGTCCGCAGGGTCGTGCTCGCACTCGCGCGACCCGCTGACCCCTCAGTCTCCACCCAACCCGCTCCCCACTCAAGAGCGGGTGAAGGGAGTCGAACCCTCGTCAATAGCTTGGAAGGCTATGGCTCTACCGTTGAGCTACACCCGCGTCACCGTGATCCCGGCGGGGATCGTCAATGGGGGGTGCAGGATTCGAACCTGCGAAGGCAGTGCCATCAGATTTACAGTCTGA
>CAYXPN010000023.1:15563-29240 GCA_964467075.1 uncultured Planctomycetaceae bacterium | reverse complement strand
CGTGTTGTCACCGTGCGGTTGGGTGGGCCGCTCCGCAGAGCAAGCGATGGGCCCGGTGAGTCATGTAGCGGGTGCCACGGGCCTTGCCCGTGCCTGTACGTTGGCCGCGGTTATCCCCGAATGAACTTGTAAGGAGCCGGAAACAGCGCACGGAAAGCAGGAGCCCCGGCGTTCTTTTGGAGATCGGTTATGTGGAAAGGGTGGGCAGCCGAAGGGCCCCCCGGGATCGCGGCCGGATCGGCGTCCTGGAAGTCGCGGACGGACGCAGACCAATAGGGTCGATTCATCGGACGACGATGGCAAAGCGTAACATGGAAGTCGGTAACACTTCAGCCGTCTGAAGCCCGTAGGTCAGGCACTCCTGTGCCTCAGGATTCGCATCTCCTCTCCGGCAGCCGGCTCACGGCGTGCGTGCGAGCACGCACCCTACGCCCGCCGGCATCAGCGGCCGGGATACTCGATCACGTTCACGCCCGGTTTGAGCTCGGCCAGCGGGCCGGGCAGGGGCCGGCGCCGCTGGGCTGCGTGGATTTCGCTGTCCACGCGAATGCCCCGGCCGTGGCGGTCCTCGATGGTCTGGCCCACCGTGGGAAACACGCCCACCAGCGCCGGCTCGACCCACGGCCCCGACGGCAGGCGCACGGCCTCGGGAATGCTCAGCCGGATGGTCACCCCCAGCGGCCGGTCTTCCCGCTTCACCGCAGCCGCGCCCGCGTTCACCACGCTGTGCTCGTCGCCGAAGCGGCTCGGTTTGGCCCCGGCCAGGAACAGGTTGTAGTCGGCCGCGTAGCCCGACTCCTCGCGCACCCCGTCGAGCCCGTGGCCGACGAAGATATTGTAGAACCACTTGTCGTCCTGGTGGATGCCGTGCTTGCGATCGACCACAGTGCGCGTGTGGGGTCTGAAGTATTCGGACCGGCGCCCCATGTCCACGACCATGGCGAACGGGCAATCGACGAACAGGTTGTGGGCGAAAACGGTGGCCTCGGAGTTGGTGCGCAGGCCGCCGCCGATGACCACGTTGTTATCGACCAGGATCGGCCCGTGGTCCATCTCCAGAAAGATGGCGGCCGCCTGGGTATCGTAGATGATGTTTCGCGTCAGGCGTGTTCCCTGGTTGGCCCAGTCCATCCAGATGCCGAACGCCCCGTGCGACTGGTGGCGCACCGTGCGGATCAGGTTGGCTGAGATCACGGTATCGACGGACTGGTGAAACTTGATGGCCGCAGTCTCCCAGCCGCCGAACTCGCGACGGTAGTTGGTCTCTTCGATCAGGTTGCCGGCGATCAGGCAGCGGGTAGCGCCTTTCTGGCCGGCGATGCCCGCCTCGCCGCAGCGACGGATCACGTTGTTGCGCACGATGTGGTCGCCAAAGGCCTCGATATCGTTGTAGTCCACGCCCGGCGCGTGGCCCAGGATGATGCCCACGCAGCGGGCATTGCTGATCCGGCAGTTCTCGATGATCCAGTGCTTGCCCATGCGCGGCCCGATCATGCCCATTTGCAGTTCCAGCCCGGGCGGCTGCCAGTTTTCGGCCGAGTGCATCAGGTGGAAGCCGTCCACGGTGATGTACTTCAGCCCGCTCACCTCGGGCATGAACACGCTCTGGCGCACGTTGATCTCAGCGAGCTGCTGGTTGGGATCGGCCGCGGCGAAGCTGGCCCAGATGGTGGTGGTCTGGTCGTCGGTCTGACAGTACCAGGAGTTGGGCTGCTTTTCGACCTCTGCGAGGGTCTGGCGCTCGAAGAGGGCCTCGCCATCGAGATACACGTCGCCGCGGTGGTGCCACTGGCCGTAGTGTAGCCAGCCGCCGGAGAGCAGCAGCGCATAGGGGTTGTAGTCCCCAAAGAAGGCGTTGGGAAGCTCCACTTTCCACACGCCGCCGGCGACGTGCTGCCACGAAGTGATGCGCTCCGACCCCTTGATGATTACCTCCTCGCCCGGCGCCGCACGATAGACGATGCGCTGCTCGTCGCTCGTCCCTCCCCGCGCCGGGCGCACCCATTCGCGATAGGTGCCCGCGTGGACCGTGACCACGTCGCCCGGCTGGGCCACCGCGGCCGCCCGACTGATCGTCTGAAACGGGCTGTCGGCGCTGCCCGCGGCCGCGTCGTCGTCGCCCGGCGCTACATGGATTTCGCGGGCGTGCGCTCCGCCGGCGAAAAGCACAGCCGTGCAGACGAGCCCCAGCCGCCACCATAGTTGCTGCCTGCACATGAGACCAAACCTCCTTTGCCAACGAGCGCGATTGCACATAATTACCGTGCGCGATTCGTGTACGGTCGTAGCCCGTAGGGTGCGTGCTCGCACCGTTCGTAGTGACCCGATTCATCGGGTCTCTTGATGACCGTACAAGTACGGTCACTACGAACCACGGGCGCCGCCGGACAAGCCGGCGGCGGCCCCCGACGCGTGTTTCGCCGCCAAATCCTATTTCCTCGATGTTCCCTCGTCCGCCTCAGCCCGCTCTGCCGGAATGTAGGGGATCAGTCCCTTCTCGAAGGCCACTTCTTGAAGTTCCCGAGGGGCGTATCGCATGTCCAACGGGAAGCCGTTGATTTCCAGCATCCAGATAAAGGGGTTGTCGTCCATCTTGCTGGGCAGCGTCCACCTGGGATCGAACCGGTGAATCCGGAACATCGTCCGGATATCTTTCAACTTGGTGGCCCCGGTGCTTGGCGATATGCCGAACGCTTCGTCAATGGAATAGAGTGCCAGGTGCGGGGTCTGGTGCGGATCATCAAGAAAATTGACCCACCCGACGGTTCGCACGACACCGGCAGCCCAGGTTTCCAGCCTTCCGCGAAAGAGCGGCGACGGTCGCTTCCGCGCCAGGGCCAAGGCCAACTTGCGGCACAGCTCGGCGTATTCCTCGTTGAGGTACTCTCGGCAAAAGGCATCCGTCATTTCGATCACTTCCCCGGCAATCTCCTTGGCCACCGCGGTTGCCGAGCGGGGGGCAACCGCGGCGGTCGCTTTCCGAGGCCGTCGACTGGGTTTCTTCTTCTCGGGCAATGGCGCCCCCTGGTCCCCGAGCGACGTAATGATGCCGAACGACTCTTTGGCCCGTTTGTACTCTTCGTTGAGCATCCTCTTGATGCCGCCGCCGAAGGTGATGTTGTATGTCGAAGCCAGCCCGTCGTAGATGATCTTGCCCCGAAAGGGCAGAAGCACGGCCGTTACCAGCCTGGGAAGGTACGGGCCGATGACTTCCTCGATCGGATCGGCCAGCCCCAGCACGCCGTAGGCGCTGCTGGGCGAGCCGCCGCTGCTGAGGAAGACCGCGTGCTTCTTCAGATACCGGAAAACGTAGAACTTGCCCGCCAGAGCGTGTTTCCAAGTGCCGATGATCTCCAAATGGTCAGCCGGCAATCCGGCCGGGTTCTCTTCGACGAACTCGTCGATCAGTTCCCGGTGTTCGTAGAGGGCGTTGCGAACGGTGGCCCGGGCCTCGGGCGGTGTGGAGGTGTACTCCCGAGCGTTTGAAAACGTCTCGGACGACACCTTGAGCTTCCGGTTCACGAAAGACAACAGGGCCGCATACAGGTCGTAAAACAGCTTTACTTGGTCGAACGTCAGGTTCATGGCGATTGCTCCCTCGCCGCACGAGCCATTATCGGCCGAGTTCCTCGATCAACTCGCTCCGCCGCCGTTCGATGACCTTAAGGCGAGCTTTGATTTTCCTGGCTTCCTTGTCGAGGTCGGCCAGCTCCTTCTGGAGCTTCTTCTTGCGCAGGTGGTCCTTTCCGCTTTTCTGCCTGACCAGGGCTTCGACCTCGTGCCGCAGCAGCCGCAACCACGGATTGCCGTGCATGCTGGCTTCCCGGTACTGCAACTTGCCCGCCCGGATGGCAGCGATGATCTCCTGCTGCGTCAGGCCGAATTCCTGCCGGGCAGACTTGTCGCTCAGCGTAGCGCCCTTCTGTGACCAGATCGGTTCCATGGTTCGTCCGCCAAGTTCTGGTGTGCTCTTGGATGCGACGGGCCTCTCGGGGCCGGGTCGCGTAGCCCAGGCACTCCCGTGCCTGACAATTCCGATTCGTGTCCGATTCGTGCTGGGTTCTCGCCGGAACGGCGCTGCGCTTGTTCCGGCCTACAATTCATCTCCGCGTAGCTGTGTTGCTCCTCTATGACTGTATACAAAACGGCCGCTCGTGCAAGTGGTCAGGCACAGGAGTGCCTGACCTAAGTGACTGTACATGACCAAACCTCTTTTCAGGGAAAAGGTGACCGGCACCGTTTGCCTTTGGGCGGCCCGCGACCAACCTTCGGTCGGTGCCCGGCTTGGCACGAATCGTGCCTGCCCCCTTTTTCTTCGCAGGATCGTGTGAGGCGGGTTCGAGGGCTCCGGCGACCAGGCCGTTGCCACTCAACAAGGCGCCTGCGTGGCATGCCCGCCCGAAGGCGTGGCAACGCACCCAGCGACGCGCGAGCCCCCGCAATCGCCCCGGCGGGATGAGAAGCAAGGCGCACCACGCCCACGCTCAAGCTCCGGACGTGCCACCCGTCCGCCCCGGGGGAGTCTGCCCGGCTGCCAGGGTGGGCCGCAAGTCTCCTGTGGGTGCAAGGTCTTCCCCCGCACGGGCGCGCGGGTATGATTGAACCACACGAGGGTATTGCGCTCTTTGAGGGCTTGGCGCATTGAGGCGCCGACCGTGTCCCCAGGGCTGCGCCCTAAGCTTTCACATTGCGCGGAGTTGGGGCTGTTTGCGACGGCCCGATTTGCCCCGTTGGGGCCGGCTTTGCGATGGCCTGATTCGCGTGGTTGGGGCCGGCTCTTCACAAAGGCGCAATTGACCGTGTTGGGCCAAGTATGCGCCCGGCGCATACCACCGCGTCGAGGCTGGTTCTCGAATGGTGCATTATGCGTCTCCAGGGCAAGCGCAAGCCTGCTGAGACGTGAGGTAGCGGCGTGGCGAGCGCCGGGAACACATGATGGACGCGCGCACTCGCGAACGCTTCGATCGCCAGGTGGATTGGGTGCTGGCCCGCATGCCGCCTCGGGTACACGAACTGCTCCAGTCCGTGCCGCTGCACGTGGAAGACCATCCTTCGGCCCGGATGATGGCCGAGCTGAGGGTGCGCTGGCGCGAGCAGCTTTGCGGTCTGTACACGGGCATTCCGCTGGGCGAGAAGAGTGTGAGCCATTCGGGCCCCATGCCGGACGTGGTGACGATCTATCGCGAGGGCATCCTGGCGGCTGCGCGCGACCGGCGGGGCGCAATCCCCATCAACCGGCTGCGCGAGGAAATCCGCAAGACGATCCTCCACGAGCTGGGCCACCACCACGGGCTGGACGAGGACGAGCTGCGCGAGCTGGGCTACGGGTGAGCGGCGGAATGGACAGACTCGGACTGTTCAGCGCGCGGGCGGCAGCCAGGGCTGGTCTAGCCCTGGCTGTCCCGACGCAGGCACGCTACCCTGCCCACGCACCTTTCGGCAAAGCCACAGACGTCTCCCGCGATCGGCGGTTCGTCGGACATGTGGGCTCCTAGGCTGCTATGCGCCGTTCTGCTAGCATATTCGTGGTTGACGGGAATCTGCGGAGCGACCCGGGCGCAGAGGAGGCCGCCAAGATGGGGGGTGGCGGCCTGTTGTGAAGGAATGGACCCCTCGATGCCTCGACGAATCAACGCCGACAAGCCGCATCTCTGGAAGGCAGACATTGCGGCCTCTGTTGACCGCTTCAACCAATGGTTTATTGAGTTTGCGCCCGAAGCATTCCGCACGACTCGGGTTCAAACCACTGAACACGTCAAGCAGACGCTCCTGGCCACGAATGACCTGCGAACGCTGAACGCAGCCACGCTCAAGCAGAATCCTGGTGTACTCCCAACACTTCGGATGTGCACTGGTCCGCCGCTTGCGGTTGATCGCCTTATTGGGTTGGCGGAGACGAGCAAGAACCTGGTTGCCCGGATGGAGAAAGGCAAGCTGCCCGTCAAGATGCCGGCCGCGATCCTGGACACCGAGTTGGGGAAGGTGTGCCACATCCTGTCGCGACTGCTCGACCGCGATATCTTCCCCTGGCTGGGAATTGGAAATGGCCCAAGCCATCATGAGCGCGAACGCGCCTCAACCATCATCGCTGATCGGCTTTGTAGCGCAGTGGCGAACCCGATTATCCGGAACGCTCAAGAGCAACGACAGCTTGCTCTTATCGGGGAGTATCTCGACAGGTTGGAGTACCGCAAGGAGAGTCACCCCGCTCCAAAGTTGATCACGGAAATGGAGCCAGGCACGTACGCCTTCCGCATGAACGTCCCTGTCGGAAAGACGCGCAGGGTCAATATCCCCATTGATGTCGTCATCCAGCCCATGAAGCTACGCAAAGGTCGGCTTCCAATCCTTATTGAAGCCAAATCTGCGGGTGATTTCACGAACACAAACAAGCGACGGAAGGAAGAGGCCACGAAAATCCGTCAGTTGCGGGCGACCTATGGCGACACCCTCGTGTTTCTCCTGTTCCTTTGTGGATATTTCGGCAGTGATTACCTAGGCTACGAAGCTGCCGAAGGCATCGACTGGGTATGGGAACACCGGATCGACGACTTGAGAAAACTCGGGTTGTAGAGAACGATGGCTGAACAACGTCAGAGCGAGATTGAAGCCCGGCGAGAGGCGCTCCAGGCAGCACTGGACTCCGCCAAGTCGCCCGCTGAGAGGAACCGCCTAGGGCAGTTTGCAACTCCGTACAGCCTCGCGTTGGAGATTGCCCAGCATGTTCGCTCGGTCGCAGGACGCCACTTACAGCGCGTGCGGCTTGCAGACCCGTCGATCGGCACCGGCAGCTTCTATTCTGCCGCGCTTACGGTATTCGGGCCTGAGCACATTGAACGCGCCGTTGGTGTGGAAATTGACCCGCGATTCTGCGATGCTGCTCGGACTTTGTGGGGGCAGACAGGTCTCGACGTGGTGCAAGGCGATTTTACCCGGATCGTCACAAGCGCGAGTCGCCCCGCCTCGCCTAACCTGATCCTCACGAACCCTCCGTACATTCGGCATCACCATTTGAGCCGCGAGGAGAAGAAACGCCTCCAAGCGTTAACTTACGCAATGGCCGGCGTCAAGGTCAACGGATTAGCAGGTCTGTACGTGTACTTCTTGGTGCTCGCGACGACCTGGATGGAGGATGGTGGTTACGCGGCATGGCTTGTCCCCTCTGAGTTCATGGACGTCAACTACGGTGCCGCGCTCAAGCATTATCTGACGGACCGTGTCACGCTCATCCAGGTACATCGCTTCGATCCAGAAGACGTACAATTCCTTGACGCCCTGGTCTCTTCGGTCGTTCTGTTGTTCCGGAAATCATGGCCCCGGCCCAAGCATACGGTCGAGTTCACATACGGTGGGCCGATTCGGAAGCCTCGCGCGAACGCTGTCATCCCCGCCGAAGAGCTGCGCAGTGCGCGGAAATGGACCGTGTATCCGTGCCACACACTCAACGATCGGCGGACGTTGAGTAATGAGGGTCCTACGCTGGGGGATTTTTTCCGCATCCAGCGCGGTATTGCGACAGGTAGCAATAGCTTCTTCATCCTCGAGCGCCATGAGGCTGTGCGACGCGGGCTTCCTGATCGGTACCTGCGCCCTATCCTGCCCAGCCCACGTCTTCTCAAGACGACCATTATCGATGCGAATGAGAATGGCTACCCACTCATCGAACGCCAACTCTGTGTAATCGACTGCGACCTGCCCGAAGCCGTCCTGAGAGTTCGCCAACCGGCCCTCTGGAAGTACCTGCAGGCTGCCGACGCGCTTGGCATCAAGGACCGCTACCTCCTTCGCAAGCGAATCCCATGGTATAAGCAGGAACAACGAGAGCCTGCTCCGTTCCTTTGCACATACATGGGGCGAGGCTCGCAGAACAAGCAGCCCTTCCGCTTCATCTGGAACCGCTCACAGGCTATCGCCACCAACCTATACCTTATGCTCTACCCGAAGAACGGCCTCGCGGCGCTGTTGCAGGAGGACCCCGATCAGGCTGCCGCCGTGTTCGGTCTTTTGATCGAGGTTACTGGTTACGAACTTCGCGGCCAGGGGCGAGTGTACGGCGGAGGTCTCAACAAAATCGAGCCCAATGAACTCGGACGTGTGTCGGCATCGGCTCTTGTCAAGCGATGGCCCCAGCTCAAGTGCGCCGTCCACCGCCAGCGACTGCTCTTTGACGAGGCGTCGAACCTGCCGGATACCCGCTAAGCCGTTGCGACGCACGTGGCGGCTCGCCGCCGGCCCAGGTTGACGAGCAACCTGGGCCACCCGCGAATCACGGTGGCGTACGGTTCTCTGGCCGGGCACATCTTTCTCTCCGGCCCCGCACGTCTCCTTCCGCGCCACCCTGGCGGGAGAGCCTGTGTACCAAGAGTGGGGGAGCCGTCGTCCGTTGCCAAGCCCCCGGCAGCGGGCCATAATGCAATAGCAGGCGGTCGCCGGGCGAACAGGCTGGGGGGCCTCAGTGGCCCTGCCCGATCCTTGGGGCCGAAGCCCGCAAGGTGATCTAGTAGGCCGACACACGTAACGTGTCGAGTTGGGTGCCACTGCTGGCTTGTCCAGCAGTGCCGAATACACGGTCGGGCAAGCCAACCGTGGCGCCCCACAGTTTGACTGTGTCGGACTACCAGGCTGCGCCGGGGGGTCTATGGCGACATGGGATGCACGCCCCTTTGTCGGTGGGGGGCGCGGGTGGTTCCCAAGGCAGGCGCTGGTAAATCCCAAGGCATCGGCCCGGCTGCCCGGTGGATCGGAAGAGGCAGGCCATGGAATCCTTTGACGCTTATCGCAAATGGCTGGGGATTCCGCGGGAAGAGCAGCCGCCGAACCACTACCGGTTGCTGGGGATCGGGCTGTTTGAATCCGACGTGGACGTGATTTCCAACGCGGCCGATCGCCAGATGGCCCACGTGCGCAGTTTCCAGATAGGCCGCCACTCCGAACTGTCGCAGCAGATTCTCAACGAGCTGTCGGGGGCCCGCCTCTGCCTGCTCGACCCGGTGCGCAAGGCCGCCTACGACGCCGAGCTGCGCCAGAAGCTCAGCGCGGTCGGCGCAGTGCCCGGTAGTCTGGCCGGCACAGTGCCGGCTCCCCCGCCGGCCGCCCCTCCTCCGCCGTCTTCCGGGGCGGGCTCCGCACCGCCCGTGCAGCCCCCGACCGCACCGCCGCCGAGCGTGCCGCTCGTGCCGCTGGGCACGACCTCTTCCGCACGCAGCTACAACCACCGTCGCCGACAGCGCACCGTCTGGCGTGTGCTGGCCTCGGTGGTGATCGTGCTGCTGGTGATCTCGCTGGGCCTGATTGCCTGGGCCGTGAGCACGGGCAACTGGCCCGCTGGAAGCCGTTCGCCGGGCGAGCCGCTCCTCCCGCCCGGTGCCTCCGGCAGTGCGCCCTCGCAAGCGACCACCGGGCGACCGCCGGGCCGTTCGGACACGGCGCCGCCGGGGCCCAGTGGCGTCCAGTCGCCGAGCCAGCCCGGGCACGCGTCGCCGACCTCAGGCGGCCCTTTGCCCATCCCCGGCCTTGAGGGTGTGCCGCCCCAGAGGCCCGGCGAGTCGCTTGCCGAGCCGGCAGGTCTGAACCACGAATTGCGCGGCCATCGCGGGGCCGTGGCCGCGGTGGCCTTCGCGTTGGACAGCCAAACGGTCCTTTCCGGCGGCGAAGACGGCACGCTGCGCCTTTGGGACGCGATTGCCGGGGGCGAGTTGCGCCAGTTTGCCCGAAAACCCGCCCCCGACGCCCAAGCGGCCGCAGGCGACCCAGCGTCTGCGCCAAGCCAAGGGCCGCCGTCCGACCAGGCGTTGCTCCCGGTGGTCCAGGTCTGTTTCGCTCCCCCCGACGGGCAGACCGTGTTGGCCAGCAGCGCGCAGCTCAATCCGCCCTCGGCCGGCGTGGTGCGGGCCTTCTCACTGGTCGACGGCAAGCCGACTCACGAGATCAAGGTGGCCGGGGCCCTGGCGGCCTGGGACATGAGCGTCTCGCCGGACGGACAGCAACTCGCCCTGGCCTGCGAGGATTCGACCATCGCGCTGTTGGCCATTGCACGCCAAGCGGGCACGACCCGCGAAATCCATCGCATGTCGGGCCACCGGGGGCCAGTGCGTAGCGTGGCCTTTTCGCCCGATGGAACCCGACTGCTCTCCGGCGGCGACGACCAGACCGTGCGCCTCTGGAATGCCGAGACGGGCGAAGAGATACGCCCCATGTTGGGTCATCAGGGCGCGGTGCGCGCCGTGGGCTTTTCGCCCGACGGGCTTTACGGCGTCTCCGGTGGCGACGACGGCCTGGTGTGGCTGTGGGACCTGAAAGACGGCACCCGGCTCTTCGCCTGCAAGGGCCACACCGCCCCGGTCACCTGCGCGGTCTGGGCCCCTGACGGCCGGCGCATCCTGTCGGGCAGTGGCGACGGCACCATCCGCCTGTGGAGCACGAGCGACGGCAGCGCACTGAGTTTGTTCCAGGCCCATCACGGCGGCGTGCGCGCGGTGGATATGGCACGGAACGGGCGCCGGGCCGTCTCGGCCGGAAACGACGGCTTGGTGCGCATCTGGAATCTGCCCGATCTCTCGCTGCCCGGCCAGGAGGCGGCAGGGGCCGAAGCTGGTGCGCCGGAAACCACGAGCCCGGCGCAACCCGCGGGCGCGCAGGCGAACTTGCCCGCGGCAGACGAGCAAACCGCAGCCACCGAGGGTCCGCCCGGGGAGACCTCCAGCGCGGAGGCGGAGGCTTCCGGGCAATCGCCTGTGTTGCCGGCGATCGAGAATCTGGGATGTCGCCAAGGGATGGCCAAGACCGCGCTGCTGCAACACTACGGCGGTGACCAGCAGACCGAGGCGGCTGTGGAGCGGGCGCTCGATTGGCTGGTTCGACACCAACAGTCCGACGGCCATTGGAGCTTCGCCCACCAGACGGCCGAATGCGGCGACGAATGTCCTAATCCCGGGACGCTTCAGGACGCGCCGAAGGCGGCCACGGCCTTGACGCTCCTGGCGCTGATGGGTGCGGGACACACGCCGCAGAACGGCTCGTGGCGCCGAGAGGTCAACGACGGGCTGAACTGGCTCAGACGCCACATGGTCTACGCCGGCCCGGTGGCCGCGGCCTATGAGCCCGAGGCGCAGGGGTTGCCCGGCCATGCCTGGGCGACCATCGTGTTGTGCGAGACGTGCGAGCTGCTGCGGGATCGGGCCAACTCGTTGACCGCGGGCAAGGCGGTTCAATTCATCATCCGCACCCAGAATGCCGACGGCGGATGGGGCGACCGGCCGGCCTGGCAAAACCAAGCGGCCGACACGAGCAACCTCCGCGCTACGGCCTGGAACCTGCTGGCCCTAGCGGCTGCGCAGCGGGCCGGCTTGCCCGTGCCCGGCAACACTCTCTCGCAGGCCAAGCAGTATGTTGAACAACAGCCCCCAGGCGGCCGCGGGCGGGGAGCGCGCCGGCTGCTGGCCAGTACCAACGACCCGCTGGCCGCGGCGCTGGTGCTGCGGGCCGCAGCGCGGTTAGGATGGAAGGACGAGGCCGCCGAATTGCCCGCCCTGATCGACAAATTGCGCGCCTCGGGCCCGGCAACCTCCGGAGCGTTCTCAGCGAACTGGGTCCACAGCGAGTTGTTGCGCGACTGCGCCGGGGCGGACTGGAAACAGTGGAACGCGGCCCTGCGCCCCTATTTGCTCAGCACCCAGCAGACCCAGGGCCACGGAGCGGGTAGCTGGTTTGTGGATACGGGCGAGTGGGGCAATCGGGAGGGCGGCCGGTTGTTTTGCACCGCGGTGGGCGCCCTGACGCTGGAGGTCTATTACCGCTATCCGCCACCTGCGCATGCCGCGGGCACAGAGTGAGTCCAACTCGCTTGAGCGCAGAGCACTCAGGGCCGAGAGGGGCTTCAAGCGACCGGACGACGTCAGCCGCACACACGACACTTCCCGCCGACTCGAAGAACCACAGACCGCCAAGGCGCCGCCATGAGCAGCTCGCCCGACAGTCCCCGCAGCGATCCTCCAGGAACGGAGCTTTGCGGCCGGCAGTTGGGCGATTTCCAGATTCTGCGCCGCCTGGGCGAGGGCGCCATGGCGGAGGTCTTTCTGGCCGAACAGACCAGCCTCCAGCGCCTTGTGGCCGTCAAGGTGCTCAAGGCCGACCTGGCCGTCGATGCGACCTATCTGAAACGCTTCCAGCGGGAGGCCCGGGCCGCTGCATCGCTGGTCCACGCCAACATCGTGCAGATTTATGAGGTCGGCCAGCAGGACGGCATCCACTACATCGCCCAGGAATACGTGGAGGGCCGGAACCTGCGCCAGTGGCTGGCCGAACACAGCCCCCCGAATCTGCCCCAGGTGCTCTGCATCATGCGACAGGTGGCCGCGGCCCTGGACAAGGCAGCCGCCCACGGCGTGGTCCACCGCGACATCAAGCCCGAAAACATCATGCTCACCGCGACCGGCGAGGTGAAAGTGGCCGACTTCGGCCTGGCGCGCCTGGCGCGCGAACGCGATACCGCGGAGCTGACCCAGGTGGGCATGACCATGGGCACGCCGCTGTACATGAGCCCCGAGCAGATCGAAGGCCGGCCGCTCGATCCGCGCAGCGACATCTACTCCTTCGGCGTGACCTGCTACCAGATGCTCGCCGGCACACCGCCCTTCGACGGCGAGACCGCGCTGAGCGTGGCCGTACAGCATTTGCAGAAAGCGCCCTTGCCGCTCCAGCGCCTGCGCCCCGATCTGCCCGAGGAGCTCTGCCGGCTGGTCCATGCCATGCTGGCCAAGGACCCGGACCAGCGCTGCCCTTCGGCACGCGAAGTCCTGCGCCGGCTGCGCCAACTGCACCAGGAGCTGGCCGACGACACCTGGCCCGAACAGCTCGCCCAATGGGACAGCGCAGTGCTGGCCGTGACCGACCCGGGCGTGACCGCCACCACGCAACAGCTCGATCGGTTGATGAAGGCGCCCGCGGGCCGCAAGCGCGCGTGGGCCAAGTGGGCGCTGCCGGCCGGGCTGGCAGGGGCCTTTGTGCTGGGTGCTGCTGCGGCCTGGCTCACGGCGATCGGCGATCCGCTCTCCGCCGCGGGTCCGCCAGTGCGCACGCCGATCCCCCGACAGCCGACTGCCTTGCGCCAGTGGTACTATGCCAGCCGCATCGGCACTGAAGAGGCCTGGCAAAGCGTGATCGACTACTTCCCCGACAAGCGCTACCTGGTGGAAAAGGCCGAGCAGCAGCTCGCCCGTATCTATCTGCGCGAGGGGCGCCATGCAAAGGCCCTGGAAATCTTCGAGCGCTTCGCCGATTCGAGCGACGAGCAGCAGCGGGCGTTCGGGCTGGCCGGCAAGTGCGGCGTGCTCACGCTCCAGGGAAAGTACCAGGAATCGGCCGAGGTGCTGGAACGCCTATGGCCCATCCGTGAGCAGCTTCAAGACCCGCAGATGCAGCAGATGATCGAGGCGGTGATCCGCAGGAATCGGGCGGAGCTGGGCACGCAGACCACCGCGCAGTGGGACCAGTGGCTCTCGGAGCAGTTCGGCGAGCAGGAGTCGCCGTAGATTCTCGGCCGGGTGGCACTGGCTCTGCCAGTGCTCATGCTTTGCGCGCGGGTGGCACGCCCGGAGCCCTAAGCGACGGGCGTGGTGAGTCATGCGTGGTGAGTCATGCGTGGTGAGTCATGCGTGGTGAGTCATGCGTGGTGAGTCA
>CAYXPN010000023.1:0-15463 GCA_964467075.1 uncultured Planctomycetaceae bacterium | reverse complement strand
TGCGTGGTGCAGCCATCCTGTAGGGGCGACGCATGCGTCGCCCCTACCGAGCCCGCGCTTCCGGCACGCCTGCCACGAAGCCGGCCACGTCGTTCGGAGTGCGTGCCACCGGGCCGCTTTCCGCTTTCGGCTTTCCGCTTTCGCAATGGTCAGCGCCGGGTGCGGTGCGATCGCCCGTCAACCGCCCCAGGCCGTGCGCTGTGACTGCTCACGCTTCAGGCGCATCTCCGTGAGCCGCTTGCGCAGGGCCTTGCGCTCGGCCCTGCTCAGCTTGCCGTGCGTGGTGGATTGCGCTGCGTCGGCTGACTCACCCCCACCGGCCGGCGAGCTGCTCGCCGAAGCGCTGCTCGAGCCCCTGCCCAGACCGAGCGCCCCGGCCAGCAGCGAACCGACCCTGGAACCGGTGCCCGTGCTGTGGCTGCCCGAAGGAGTTTCATGGGCCGAGTCCGTGCGGCCCGCGGTGCCGCCCGAACCCGCGGGGTCGGCTGGTTGCCCGCCGGACGCTGCTTGGAGCCGCGGGCGCACGATCAGCCCCTGGGCTTCGAGCATGACATACCTGGCGTGGGCCAGCATGGACCAGAACAGCAGCACCGCGGCGGTCATGGCGGCCGTATGGGGAATGAGTGCGCCCAGGCGCGGATCGCCGAGCGGAATCGTGTCCCAGGGCTCGGCCAGGGCCGCCGCCGCGCAAAAGCCTGCGCCCACTAGCGCGGCTGTGGAGAGCCGATCGGGCAGCATGTCGACCAGCAGTCGCGAGCCCACGGCCGCCAGTAGCAGCGCGCCCGGGGCGAGCCACCAGATGCTCCCGTCGCCCCAAAGCGGTGTGCCCGTCCAGTGAACCATCAACTCCCGCACGGCACGGTGCAGCGCAGTGGCGCCGTCGGCCGCCAGGATCAACCAGCCCAAGGCCGCCCAAATCCAGACCCGATACCGGCCCTGGTAGTCGTCCTTTCGGTGGCGGCGCACCGTGTAGACCACCAGCGCCGCCAGCGCCGCGGCGCCGAGCACCATGCCCCTGAGCCAGCCGGCCAGGCTCTGCGGGCCCTTCAGGCGCAGGGCCTCGAGCTGCAGTCCGGTTTCGGACGCACATTTCGCGGCCCAGAGATCGAGCCACACCAACCCGGCCACAATGAGCAGCGCAGCGGCCAGGATCACCCCCAGGGTCAGTGCACGTCGGGGGATCAGGTCGAGCACACAGACTTGGTGGGTCATCAGCACGTCCTCTGCATAGGCAAAGCCGTTGCGCGGGGCATCCGATCCGTGTGCGGACGTGGGCCCGATGCGGCGCATGGCGAGCGTCTCGTCGGCCAGCAGGCGGCGGCGCCGATCATCGCGCTGGCCGCTGCGACGGAATTGGGCAGTGGAACACAGGGCCATAGGCGCTTCTGCGGCGCGAGGCGAGAGACGTCCGAACCGATCGGGCCAGAGCACGGCGCACAAACCGCTTGGCCGGGGCGCAGGAATTGCGCCGCTGGATGGATAGTCCCCAATAGTGAGATTCGGCCGATCCGGGCCGGTACGTCCTGAATTGCCGCGCAAGCCGGTCAGCCGTGCGCAGCCGGCAGAGAAGGTGGATTTTGCCCTGCTTGCCCGATCCGCAAAGACCCGCCATAGCGCGTAGTGTTGTAGGCCGGAACAAGCGCAGCGCCGTTCCGGCGCGAGCAAGTCCTGACGCCGGAACATCGTCGCTTGCGCGACTCGTTCCGGCCTACGCTTCTCTTCCAGCGATTGTTCGGCCGTGCCAACGGGGCTCAGCAGGGCTCGGGCTCGGCGCGCACGGGATTGCGCAGCACGCCGATCTTCTCGATCTCCACCTCCACGCTGTCGCCCGGCTTCAGAAAAACCGGCGGCCGGCGCGCAAAGCCCACTCCCGCGGGCGTGCCGGTGAAGATCAGGTCGCCCGGTGCGAGCGTGCAAACGCCGGAGACATAGGCCACCAGCTCCTCGACGGTGAAGATCAACTGCGTGGTGCTGGAGTCCTGCATCACCTGGCCGTTCAGTCGCAAGCGGATTTCGAGCTCGTTCGGATCAGGGATTTCGTCGGCCGTGACCAGCACCGGCCCGATGGGGGCGAAGCTGTCGAAAGACTTGCCCAGCAACCACTGGCCGCCCGGCTTGCCCATCTGCCAGTCGCGCGCGGAGATGTCGTTGCCGCAGCAGTAGGCGGCGATGTGGTTTAGGGCGTCTTGCGGCGCGATGCGACGGCCGCCGCGGCCGATGACCACCACCAGCTCGGCCTCGTAATCCACCTGCCGGCTCGCCCGGGGCAACAGGATCGGTTGCCACTGGCCGCAGACCGCCGTGGGGAACTTGTTGAACACCACGGGCTCGGACGGCGCGGGGGCGTTGGACTCGCGCGCATGATCGGCGTAGTTCAGCCCGATGCAGATGATCTTCTGCGGAAGCGGGATCACCGGCACGAGCTCGATTTCCTCCAAATCCAGCGGCTGCCCGACGGCCAGCGCTGCTTCGGCTTTGGGGCGCAGCTCGGGCCAATCGGCCAGCAGGCGCTTCACACAGCTCGGCAGACTCGGGTCGGTGCGCGCCAGGTCGATGCACGTCCCTTCGCGCACACCGGCCACGCGCGGTCCTTGCGCCCCTTGGTAACTGATCAACCTCATACCCACGCACTCCCCGGGGCTGATGCCTGGCTGCTTCTCGTCTCAACACATCGGCGGGGCCTCGGCCCACGTCTGATAAGTCAACGTGCGCGATATGTGAACACTCGTGTGGCGTTCAGACGCGTAGGGTGGGTCAAGCCGTAGGCGCAGACCCACCATTTTTTGCCTTGCCGGTGGGTCTCGCTTTTTGCTCGACCCACCCTACAAGCTGCAAGTGCCTCGGAGTGAACCAGTCCCTACCGAGCCGGCCGCGGCCCGCAGCCAGGCGAACGCACCACCATACCCCCTCGGGTCCGGACAGGCAAGGCGTCGGGCGATCGGACGCCCCTGGGGGTTGTGCGGCCCGGGGGGGCGGTGTTGCCTCAGGGCCACCCGGTTGCCGCAAAGCAACACCGCGCGAGGCGGAGGGCGCGAGGGCTGGCCGAGGCCGGCTGCTTTGCGACCGACGCCAGCCCGGCGGCGCTGCGAGCCCGGATCAGCCCGAGGGGCGTTTTTGACGCAAGTTGCGGCGTAACGTAGGGTTTTGATGGGACGAGAGGTAAATGGTCGGCGGTACGGCAAGATGCCGTCCGTCGGCCGCCGCGGCGGGCTCATCCGGGACTCTGCCCGGCTGGGTGCATCTGGGCCTTGCGAGGAACGTGTATCCATGTCCGACGCCTCCGGTGCACCACTGCCTGCCGACGCCTTGTCCACCGCCGGTCAGATGGCGGCGTCGAACGATGCGTGGGCCGAACAGCTTGGTTCCCTGCTCAGGGAATTGCAGGAAGTGGCCACCGCGGGCCGGCCGATGGTCGCGTCGATCTCCGCGGCCGAGGACAGCCGTTTGGCCGAGGTCCGGCTGGGCGTGGCCGGCAGTCTGTTTGCTGCCCTGCGGTGCAAGCACCCGGCCGCGGCGGGCCACTCGCTGCGCGTGGCGCTGAGCTGCTCGGCCTGGGCCGCGCGCATGGGCTTGTCTGCCGCGGAGCACGACGCGATCGAGCTGGCCGCCCTCTTGCACGACATCGGTGTGATCGGCACGCCGGACAACATCCTGCTCAAACCCGGCCACCTCACGGCCGAGGAAGCCGAGGTGATGGCCCGGGCGCGGTCCATGAGCCTGCAAGTCCTGCGTCCCAGTTGCAGCTCGCAGGAGGTGCTGGAAATTGTGGCCAATGTGGGCGCGTGGTACGACGGCTCGCGCAAGGGCTTTGCCCGACGCGGCTCCCAGATTCCCCTGGGCGCTCGGATGATCGCCATCGCCGAAGCCTTCGACTCGATGACCACCGACCACGTCTATCGGCCGGCCATGTCGCAGGAACGGGCCCTGGCCGAGCTGTTCGACTGTGCGGGCAGCCAGTTCGACCCGGAGCTGGTGCGCCGCTTCGCCGAATTGGCCCAGGGCGACCCCTCGCAATGGCGCCGGGAGGTGGCCGACCGCTGGCTGCACGCGCTCGATCCCCATACGGTCAATGCCTATTGGACGCTCGACCGCGCAGCCCTGTCCGGTCCGCACCATCGGGCCGAGGACGTGTTCCACGGCCGGCTGCTGGAGAACATGTACGACGCCGTGGTGTTCATCGACGCCGCGGGCCGCGTGGTCCAGTGGAACCGGGGGGCCGAACGATTGACGGGGATCGCGGGCACGACGATTTGCGGGCGCCCGTGGAACCCCGGCGTGTTGCGCATGGCCGACGAGAAGGGCACGCCGCTTTCGGGCGGGGACTGCCCGGTGACCGTGGCCTTGCACTCCGGTGTGCAGTCGCTCCGCCGCCTGACCATCCAGGGACGCACCGGGCGCAATGTGGCGGTCGATACGCATACGATTCCCGTGATTTCCGCGGAGGGCATGATGCACGGCGCCGTGCTCCTGCTGCACGACGCCTCTTCGGAGATGACGCTCGAGCAGCGCTGCCAGGTCCTCCACGAAAAGGCCACCAAGGACCCGCTCACGCAGGTGGCCAATCGGGCGGAATTCGACCGGGTACACGCCATGTTCGTCGACGCCCACCGGCAGCAGCACGTGCCGTGCAGCCTGATGATCTGCGACCTCGACCGCTTCAAGCACGTCAACGACACCTACGGCCATCAGGCCGGCGACGAGGTGATCCGGTGCCTGGCCTCGCTGTTGAAAAGCTCCTGCCGGCCGGGCGACCTGGTGGCCCGCTACGGTGGCGAGGAGTTCGTCGTGCTCTGCGCCGGCTGCGACAATGCCTCGGCTGCACGGCGCGCCGACCAGATCCGCGAGGCGCTGAGCCGCATTCCCCAACCCAAAATGGACGACCACGCCGTGACCGTCAGCTTCGGAGTCACCGAAGTCCAGCCCGGCGACACACCCGAGACCATGTTCCGCCGGGCCGATCGGGCGTTGCTGATGGCCAAGGCGAACGGACGTAACTGCGTGGTCCAGTTGGGCGCCGGGTCGGCCGAAGCCGACAAACCCGAGCCTGCGCCCCAGCGCACACGCCGCGCAGCCGCCCCCGAAATGCTCGAACAGCACCTGGTCACCCCCGTGCCGGCCAAAATGGCCGTGGAAAAGCTGCGCGGATTCATCGCCGATCACCAGGCCCGCGCGGTGCGCGCGGAGGGCAACCGGATTCGCCTGCAACTGGAAGACCACCACCCCAGCCGGCTGCGCCGATTGACCGACCGGCCGGTTACCTTCGACCTGGAAGTGCGCTTCGAGGAGCAGCGACATTACGGCGCCCATTCGCAGACGAGCAGCTTGCGCACCCGCATCTACGTGGCCATCCGGCCGTCGAAAAGCCGCGACCGCCGACGCACCGACGTGCTGGCCCGGGCGCGCGAAGTGCTCGTCAGCCTGCGCGCCTACCTGATGGCTGCCGAAGAAGCGCCGGCCGTGGAAAAGACCAGTACGCTTTCGCGCGCCAAACGCCTGCTGGGCCCCTGGTGGCGCAAGCGCTGAGACAGCCGCCTTTTTCTCGACTGTTCGGAGCAGCCCGCATGAGCCGCATCTCACTCAACCTCTCGGGCATCGAGCGAAACCTGCTCAACCGCCTGGCCGAGGCCAATGCCCAGGCGGCTATCAGCTCCTTGCGCCTGGCCACGGGCCAGATGATCAACGAGCCGCGCGACGATCCGACCGGGTTCCAGATTCTCAGTGCCCTGCAAAGCGAGATCAGCGTGGCGGCCGCGGCCGCCACCAACGCCACCACCGCGGGCACCATGGTCGGTCAGGCCCAGGATACGATCGACTTGATCCGCACCCAACTGAATCTCATTCGCACCGAATTGATGAGCGACGAGGGCGGCGCGCTCACACCCGACGAGCTCGCCGAGGCCCAGACCAAGATCGACGCGGCCATCGCCGAGATCAACGACCTGGCCAGCAGTGAAATCCAAGGACGGCGCCTGCTCGACGGCTCGGCCGCCTTTCTGGTCTCGGGCGACAACTCCAGCCAGGTGCGCGACGTGCAGGTCTTCTCCACTGCGGGCGGCACCCACACCCTCGAGGGAACCGTCACCTCCACCGCCACCCAGGCCACCAAGGTCTACACGGGCACCGCGGCCAACGAGATCGCCAGCGACGCCACCTTCACCTTGACCGGTCCGGCCGGCAGCTACGAGTTCAGTGTCACCGCGGGCGAGCTCTTGACCGACGTGGCCGACGAGATCAACGCGATGAGCCATCGCACGGGCGTGACCGCTTCGGTCGACGAGGTGACCCACGAGCTGACGTTCACCACGGTGCGCTACGGCACCGGCGCCACGATCAGCATCGAAGAGGCCACGCCCGGCACATTCACCACCACGGGCGACGGCGTGGGCACCGACGCCGCGGCCACCATTGCCGGCGAGACGCTCACCGGCGACGGCAACCGGTTCTCGTACAATCGCAACGGGCTGCACGTGGAGATCGAATTCGTGGCCGGGTTCACGGGCACGTTCGACGAGATCACCGTGAGCGGCGACGCCCTGACCTTCGCGCTTTGGCCCGATGCCGCGAGCCGATCCACGCTGGCACTGCCCAGCCTGCTGGCCTCGCACTTGGGGGGGCTGAGCGGCCGGCTCGACCAACTGGCCGGCGGCGGATCGCTGGCCATCGGCACGGCCACCTCGCAGGCGATTCGCGTGGTGGACGAGGCCCTGGGGCAGGTGGAGAAGGCCGAGGGACTGGCCGACGGGTTCTACGACTCCGCGGTCACGACCGCCACCAACTACCTGAGCGATCTGCAGGACAACCTCCAGGACGCGGTGGACGGGATCAACGAGGTGGACGAGACCGAAGAGACCCAGCGTCTGGCCTTCTACCAGGGCCTGGCCACCAACGCTGTCTCTGCGCTGACGATCCTCCAGCAACAGCGCTCCACGCTGGTGACCATGATCCAGAAGATCGCCGGCCTGATCTGAGAGCGGGTGTTCGAATCGGCAGGGCGAGGCGCACTCGGGAGGGCGAAGCCGATCGGCAGGGCGAGGCTCCCGCCGAGCATCCCAAACACCCGTGTGTTTTGCACCGCAACGGCTCGCGAGGACGCTCGCCCTCCCACACAAGCCGGTTTCGGCAGGGTTTGGGCACATATTAGGGCAAAATGGCAAATATGGCGAGATAGATTGAGTTGGGGGGGGCTCCTCCAATCTGTCCCATTTTACCCAGTATACCCAATATATGTACCTGTCACCTTTATCGCTCCTCTTGTCTGCGGGTGGCAATTTCGTTAGGCTTCCGCCCCGCGGCCACGCTCTTGGCGCTTTTCCACATGCCGTTGACACCCATGGCCTCCACATGCCATTGACACCCATGGACTTCGAAGTCGAGCGCTGCACCCGGCGGTGCGCTGCCACGGGCAACGAGCTGGGCCCGGGCGAGACGTTCTACTCGGTGCTGGTGGACGAAGAGGGCCAACTGCGCCGCCACGACTATTCGGAAGCAGCATGGCAGGGGCCGCCGGCCGAGGCCATCGCCTGGTGGAAGTCGCAGATTCCCGACCCCCGCGCCCGCCGCGTCAACTGGGCGCCCAGCGACGTGATGCTGGAGTTTTTCGACGAGCTCGAAGGCCAGCCCGAGCGCCGGGACATGCGCTATGTGCTGGCCCTGCTCTTGGTGCGCCGGCGCGTGATGCGACTGGAGGAGACCGAGCGCGACGCCGAAGACCGGGAAACGCTGGTGTTGTATTGCCCGCGGCGCGAGGCCACCTATCGCGTGCCCGCGGTCATGCCCGCCGCGGAACGGATCAAGAGCATCCAGGAGGAACTCGCCCGGTTGCTCCAATAAGGGCCTGTGATCGAATGGCTCGCCAATTGTCTGCCCAGGACCGGGTGGCCGGGGCTGGAACGAAGTGAAGCCCCGGGAAGTCACCCTACGCCCTGGCGGCCCAGGTCCGGGTGGCCGGGGCTGGAACGAAGTGAAGCCCCGGGAAGCCACCCTACGCCCTGTCTGCCCAGGACCGGGTGGCCGGGGCTGGAACGAAGTGAAGCCCTGGGAAGTCACCCTACGCCCTGGCGGCCCAGGTCCGGGTGGCCGGGGCTGGAACGAAGTGAAGCCCCGGGAAGTCATCGCCATATCCCGACGGCCTGAAAGCTGCAAGCCCCAACGGGGCGCGATACGATAGCCCAGGGCGAGCGCAGCGAAGCCCTGGGTGTTGGGCCGGCCCTCGATCCCGAGCCCTGAAAGGGCGTGATGCGATCGCGCGATGACGAGTGCGGCCTTGGGCCTTCAAGCCGTTGAATGGTCACGAAAGCTTCAATCCATGGACGGATTTCGACGCGGCATGACGCTGCTCGTGGCCCTGGTCGGCCTGGCCCTGAGCGGGGCGAGCTGCCCGCACGGGATGGCGCTCTTTCCCGGCCAGGTCCCCTGTGTGCTCACGCCCCCGACCACGCTGGACCAGGTCGTCCAGACGGTCAACGACAACAACGCGCGCATCCAGTCGTTCTGGACCACCGAGGCCACGCTCACCGGGCCGGGCATTCCGCCCTTGAGGGCCAATCTGGCCTTCGAGCGCCCGCGCCGGTTGCGCCTGCTGGCCGAAACCGGATTGACCGGACCCGAGCTGGACCTGGGCGCCAACGACGAGCTGTTCTGGTTCTGGGCCCGGCGCAGCGAGCCGCCGGCAATCTACTTCTGTCGGCACGAGCAGTTTGCCTCCAGCCCGGCCCGCCAGTATCTGCCGTTCGAGCCCGACTGGCTGGTCGAGGCGCTGGGCGTGGCCGAGTTCGATCCTGCGTTGCCGCATCAAGGTCCCTTCCCGCTGCCCGGCAATCGGCTGGAAGTGCGCACCATCCGCGAGACGCCCGAGGGGCCGATGACCAAGGTGACCGTGGTGGACGGCTGCCACGGCTGGGTGGTCGAGCAGCAGCTCTACGACGCCCAGGGCCGGCTGCTGGCCAGCTCACAGACCAGCGGCCATCGGCGCGATCCGCTCTCGAATCTGGTGATGCCCACCGTGGTGGACGTGCGATTTCCGCCTGCGCAGTTGGCCCTGCGCATCCGGCTGGGCAACGTGCAGATCAACCGGCCGCTCGAGGGCGGGGCCGAGCTGTTCCAGTTGCCGCGCTACCAGGGTGCCCCGCTGGTCGATCTGGGCGATCCGCGCTGGCAACCGCCGCCGCCGATCCCGCCGGGTGCCGAGCTGGATCGACTGAGTGGGCGCCGGCACGTGCCCGCGGTGCGCCAGGCATCTGCTGCTGCAGTGCGTCGCTACTGATCACAGCCCGCCTCCCCAGGGCTTCGCTGCGCTCGCCCTGGGCGATCGTATTCGGCCCTTTCAGGGCCGGGAGGATTCGGACAACTGCGCCCCTCTTCTTCGCGAAGCTCCATTCGGTCGAAGGGTCACCTCGTTGGTCTCGCGCCTGCCCCTCTGTGCTCACACAAACCGGACCAGGTGCTCCAGGCTCTTGGCCGCCTGCTCCGGTGTGCCGCACTCGACGCTGAAGACCACGTCGCGCGGGCAGCGGTCCTGTACGGTCTTGATGATCCGCTCCCAGTCCATCACGCCCTCGCCGCACGCGCAGCCCACCGGCGTGCCCGTCACCTTGCCGCGCTCCGCGGCCGCGTGCTCGCCGGAGATGTCCTTGGCGTGCAGGTGGACCAGGCGCTCGACCACGCGATCGAGCCACGCATACACGTCGTGGCCGCAGAGATAGGCGTTGCCCGTATCCAGATTGATGCCGATGGCCGGGCTTTCGACCAGGTGATAGATGCGGTCGAGCCCCTCGGGCGTGCGCGAGTATTGGGCGTGGGGCTCCAGGCCGATCTTCACCCCGCGCCGTTCGGCCACCATGGCGGCCTCGTAGAGCGTGTAGCGGATCAGCACGAAATCTTCTTCCTCGGTGGTCCACTTGGCCTTGTGCCCCTCGTCGGTGTTGACCACCGGCACGCCGATCTCTGCGGCGGTGCGCACGGCCAGCTTGAGATACTCGCCGTGTACGTCCGGGCGGCCGAGCGGTCCGTGGGCTTGCAGTGCCGAGATCAACAGGCCCGCGGCGTCGCAGGCCTCTCGGATGCGAAAGGGATCGTCGAACATGGACACGGTGTGGAAATACCCGGCCTCGCTCATCAGTTCGCGCCCGAAGTGGACCATGGGCTCGAAGTATTCATAGCCCATCTCGGCCGCCTGCTCGACGGCCCATTCGAACGGCTTGTCGCTGCTGCGAGAGAACTCGGCATTCAGCCCGATGTAGATGTTGGCCACGGCGTTCTCCTTTCAAGAGGATGAGGGTGTCTTGGACAAGGACAGGTTCGCCAGACGCTGCGGCGTGTTTGATCACGGTAGCCACGCTCGCCAGAGCGTGGAGCGGCCTTCCTGTAGCCACGCTCGCCAGAGCGTGGGCTGTTCGCGATCACGATGGTATTGTCCGCGGTCTGGTGAGGGTCGCTATATGCTCTCCACCGTCTGGCGACGGTGGCTACAGGCTGCAATCCGTTTTGAGACAAAGCCCAACACCAAGCAGCTTCGCCGGGCTCCTACAATTGTGGCTCGCCTTGCGCAGAATCGCAAGTGCTCCGCGGAAAACGGCCGTGGACCCTTGCTTGTCGCAAAGCAGCATGGTAACTGTAAGGCTGGGGCGGACCAGCACCGGCTGCGGAGGTGGCGAAAGCGGTTGAAGCGAAGGAGAGTGCCATGTTCAACGTGTGGCAACGGATGACGAAACCGAGCAGGATTCGACGTGGTGGACCCGCTCCCGGCGCTCCGTGTCGGGCGAAGCTGCCGTGTTGGCGGCAGGTCGTCCTGGCTGTGCTCGGCTGGTTGCTGGCCGGCCTTGCAAATGATGTCGGCGGGGCCGAGCCACCGCGCACGGAACGTCCGAATATCCTGTTGATCGTGTCGGATGATCAGGGCTACAACGACCTGGGCCTGCTGGGCAACGGGATCATCACTCCCAACCTGGACCGTTTGGCACGCGAAGGAACCCGCTTGACCAACTTCTATGTTTCCTGGCCGGCCTGCACACCGTCCCGGGCCAGTTTGCTCACCGGGCGCTATCCGCAGCGCAACGGCATCTACGACATGATCCGCAACGAGGCGCCGGACTACGGCCACGAGTATACGCCCGCGGAATATGCGGTGACTTTTGAACGGATCGGCGGCATGGACGAGCGGGAAGTGATCCTGCCCCAGTTGTTGTGCGGGTATCGCAGCGGCATTTACGGCAAATGGGACCTGGGCTCGCTGCGCCGCTACCTGCCGACCTCGCGCGGTTTCCATCACTTCTACGGATTCGTGAACACCGGCATCGACTATTACACGCACGAGCGTTACGGCGTGCCCAGCATGTACCGCGACCTGCGGCCGACCGAAGAGGACAAGGGGACCTATTGCACCTACCTTTTCCAGCGCGAGGCCTTGCGGTTCCTGGAAACTTATGCCGGCAAAGAGCCGTTCTTCCTGTATGTGCCTTTTAACGCGCCCCACGGCTCCTCGGCCCTGGACCCGCGGATCCGTTCGACGATTCAGGCGCCCGACAAGTACCGCCGCATGTATCCGGCCGTCGAGCAGGAAGTGCAGCAGGTGGCGCGTTTCCGCTACGCGTCGCCCGCCACCGTGGTTACGCCGGAAGCGCGTCGCCGCGACTACCGAGCGGCCGTGACCTGCATGGACGAAGCGATCGGCAGCTTCCTGGAAGTGCTGGGCGAGAAACAGATTCTCGACCATACGATCGTGATCTTCTTTTCCGACAATGGGGGAGGCGGCGGTGCCGACAATCAACCGTTGCGGGGGCATAAAGGCCAGACCTGGGAAGGAGGCGTCCGGGTTCCTTGCCTGGTGCGCTGGCCTGCGGGCAAGGTGCCGGCCGGTGCCGTCAACCATGAGTTCCTCACGAGCCTGGAGCTGCTGCCCAGCCTGCTGGCCGCCACCGATTCGCCGCTTCCCGAGAATCTGGTCCTGGACGGCTTCAACTGGTGGCCCGTGCTGCGGGGCGAGGCGCCCAGCCCCAGAAAAGAGATGTTTTGGAAACGCCGGGACCTGATCGGCGCGCGTGTCGGCAAGTGGAAGTGGGTGGTGATGGGATCCGAGGGAGGACTGTTCGACCTGGAGCAGGATATCGCAGAGCGTCACGATCTTTCCCAGTCACAGCCCGAAGTGCTGAAGATGGTGCAACAACGATACGCGGCCTGGCTGGAACAGATGGATGCGGCCGAGCCTCGCGGGCCGTTTCGAGACTTTTGAGAGATTCGAGCACGGCACGAAACCGATCCATGCAAGGTCTCTTTCGAGTGCCTGGCTTGCGGAAAGTGCTACGACAGCTTCAATTGAATCGCTGCGCAAAAGGAACCACATAATGGTGCGCCCCTGGATCTTGACCGCTGTGGCCGGGATGGTGATGGCCGGCGCCGCTTGCGGCGGTGAGTCCGATCGACGGCAGTGGACGAATTTCATCGTCGTCTTGTGCGACAATCTGGGGTACGGCGACGTCGAGCCGTTCGGGTCGAGCTTGCACCGTACGCCGCAACTCAACCGGATGGCCCGCGAAGGGCGCAAGTTCACGCACTTCTGTGTCACCGCCGGCGTCTGTACGCCGTCGCGCGCGAGTCTCTTGACCGGTTGTTACGCGCAGCGCGTGGGTATGCACTGGAATCCGCGCGACGGGCTGGTGCTGCGGCCGGTATCGCCTTACGGTCTGCACCTCGACGAACTAACCATCGCCGAAGTGCTCAAGGAGCAGGGGTACGCCACGGCGATTATCGGCAAGTGGCACCTGGGCGATCAGCCGGAGTTCCTGCCCACCCGGCAGGGGTTCGACTGGTTCTTCGGCGTGCCCTACTCGGACGATATGACGCAGCGCGTGTGGGCCCAGGACGGCTCTGTTTGGCCGCCGTTGCCGCTGATGGAAAACGAGAAGGTGATCGACGCGCCCTGCGACCGCAACAGCCTGACCAAGCGCTACACGCAACGGGCGCTGAGCTGGATTGAGGAGCATCGAGGCGAACCGTTCCTGCTCTACTTTGCCCAGGCCATGCCCGGCAGCACCGCCGCTCCGTTTTCCAGTCCGGCGTTTTGGGGCAAGAGCCGCAACGGGCCCTGGGGCGATGCGGTCGAGGAGCTGGACTGGTCGATCGGGCAACTGCTCGATAAGCTGCAGGAGCTGAAGATTGCCGACAGGACGCTGGTCATCTGGACTTCCGACAACGGGGCTCCCATGCGCGGCGAACCGCACGATCTGAGCCGCGGCTCCAATCTGCCTTTGCACGGTCGCGGCTACACCACCAGCGAGGGCGCCTTTCGTGTTCCCATGATCGTCTGGCAGCCCGGGCGCGTGCCGGCCGCTACGGTCTGCCACGAACTGGCCACCACCATGGACCTGCTGCCCACCTTCGCCCTGTTGGCGGGCGGGCAGGCGCCGCAGGATCGGACCATCGACGGGCACGACATCCGCCCGCTGTTGTTCGGCCAACCGGGAGCGGCGTCCCCCTACGAAGCGTTTTACTATTACCAGGAGCGGCAGTTGCAGGCGGTGCGTGCCGGCGACTGGAAGCTGTTCCTGCCGGTCACACCGCAGGGCAGCCACCCGCATTTTCGCCGCGGTCAACAGCCTCAAGCGTTGCTGTTCCACCTGCGGCGCGACGTCGCCTGCCGCCACAACGCGGCCGCGGAGCACCCGCAGGTGGTCGCTCGCCTGATGCGACTGGCCGATCAGGCCCGGCAAGAGTTGGGCGACGGTGCGCGGGCCGGCCGGGGGCAACGCGGGCTTGGCAAGATCGACGGGGCGCCGCAACCGTGCTTGAAGGATTGAGCCAGCCTCGACCGTGCAACCTTTGCCGATTTCCGCTTAGCACATCAACGGCTAGCTGAAGAACTCACGGGGAAAACGATGCTAGCACGTAACTTGGGCTAACCGGGGAGGTTATGGACGCAGGAAACTCTTCCCAGGTGGCCTCTTGAAGCGTACCATCACCGGTGTCCAGGGCTCGACAGTACCCAACGGAAAAGATAGAAAGATGGACTGTGCGACGAGTCCACGTATTCGGGCCGCGCAGCGCCTCGGCAAACGCTGGGATGGCGCGGTACGCCGTCCGGTGTTTCCCATAACCCATGGGCATCATGGAGACGTTCGTCATGAACCTGGCATCCATCACGTCGCAGCGGCTGGCCGTCGACGGCGGTCCCAAGGCGGTTACGAACCAGCTGGCCCCCTGGCCGCAGTTCGACCAGAAGGCTTGTGAAGCCGTGCAACGCGTCCTGCAGTCCGGGAAAGTGAACTACTGGACCGGCCCGCTGGGCATGGAGTTTGAACGGAGATTTGCCGAGTGGCAAGGAAGCCGGTTCGGCGTGAGCACCACCAACGGCACTTCGGCGCTGCACGTCTGCCTGGCCGCGTTGGGCGTCGGGCCCGGCGACGAGGTGATCGTGCCGAGCTACACGTTCATCGCCACTTGCTTCGCCGTGCTGCAGGCCGGTGCCATCCCGCGGTTTGCCGACGTGAATCTCGAGGACCATTGCCTGAGCGTGTCGTCGGCCGAACGGCTGCTGACGCCGCGCACCAAGGCCGTCATCCCGGTCCACCTGTACGGCAACGTGTGCGACATGGACCCGTTGCTGGACTTTGCCCGCCGAAACAACCTCTACGTGATCGAAGACAACGCGGAAGCCGTCGGCGGCGTTTACAAGGGCCGCAGGACCGGGACGCTGGGCCACATGGGCGCGTGCAGCTTCTGCCAGAACAAGACCTTCACCACCGGCGGAGAAGGGGGCATGGTGACCACCGACGACGAAGAGCTGGCCTGGGAGGCGCGCAGCTTCCGCGACCACGGCTACGACGTGCGCGAGCGCCTCAACCTGCTGGTCCTGGAGCAGAAGCTGGCATATATCCACAACCGCGTGGGCTGGAACTACCGGATGACGGAGATGCAGTCGGCCATCGGCTTGGCGGAGCTCGAGCGGATCGATTCCTGGAATCTCCCGAACCGCCGCCGCAACGCGCGCATCCTGATCGACGTGCTCGCAGAGCTGCCGCAGGTCAAGTACCTGCCCGTGGACACCGAAGAGCGGCAGAACGGGTGGTACGTCTGTGCGTTCAGCCTGGAGATCGACGAGATGGGCTGCGATATCCAGCAATTCGTGGCCGCGGCCGGCGCCGAGGGCGCTCCCTGCTGGAAGGTCTTCTGGCCGCAATGCCACACGGAGCGGGCCATTACCGAGCGCCACGGATTCGGCCGGCACGGTTTTCCGTTCAACTCGGCGGAGTACACCGACCCGGCCGGCGTGGACTATTCCCGGGTCGACGTGCCGAACGCGCGCTGGCACGAGACGCACACCTTCACCTGCTTTGCATTCCCCACGTTTACCGAGGAGGACATGCAGCAGATCGCCGCGGCGCTGGTCAAGGTCATCAAGGCGTACAGCTAAATCACCTTGCGTGATTGGTGGGTGCCGCTGTTTCGCGCCATCCTCGGAAGGGACGGGACC
>CAYXPN010000022.1:13706-29431 GCA_964467075.1 uncultured Planctomycetaceae bacterium | reverse complement strand
TGCCTAATCCACGCCGCCAACGTTCATTCTGAGCCAGGATCAAACCCTTCAGTTGTTTAGGCTTCACCGTCCCTGCAGGCTCTTCCGCCGCGGTTGGGCCCGCCCGAGGGCGGACTCTCCACGGCGACGGCTTCCACAGGTGCGGCTTGCGAGCCAAATCACTTCAGAAAGGTCTGCCCGGAACCAGCGCCGGCTTGCGCCGACCGCCGGCCCCGGATGTCCCAGCCTTGGACAAGCTGAAACCCGGGCTCGAGGCAACCTACTACTGCCGAATTGCCAAAGATCAAACCCTCGGCGACGAGATGTCGCAGACATTCTCGCCATCCGAGCCTTGGATTCTATCATATCTTCGTCCGCGGTCAACACCCTGTTCACCGCTTTCTGATCGCCCGCCGTTTTCCGCTGCCCAGCCGCTGGAGCCGACGCGGCAAGCGACGTTGTAACCCTTTGTAAGACAATCAGTTGCGCACATCAGTCGCGCACATGTCTCGTATCGGGTGCGGGTGCCGATCGAGCCCTCGTGACACCCATCTACAGGGGGGGCGGCGTTGGGTCCAAATGCCAAGCTGGTGGCCGCCCATTGATCGGCCACGCTTGTGGTCCTGCCGTCCCGCCTCCACCGCGAGCACGCCAACTTGGCCTTGCACCCCCCTTGCGGGGAGACACGCCACGCGTTAGGCTCGTCGAGTGGTGTGTCACCCCGTGGATCCGGTGTGGCGTGTGGAGTCCAGCTCGTCAGGGGTGCTCTGGGGTCAGATCTTCAATAGTGAAGGCTACAGCGGGACACGAGTCCCACCAGTGCTGCGCTTCAGGAAGATTCGGGGGTATCGACCGGTTGTGCCTGCATCACGTGCAGCAGCGATACGATGACGTACCGGTCGTAGACGGGTTCCGTATCGTCATCGTCCGCGCGAGGAAAGCCAATGAACAACGAAGACCGCCCGAGGGCGACCAGTTCCGGATGCCGGATGTCGTAGGTCCGACCGTCGGTCAACGTCAACCGAAAGGGCCGGAACGGCTCTTGTCGAACGAACTGCCGCAGGTCTTCCGGCCGCATGGTCGGAACTCCTATGGCTCGAATTGCCACGAAAGGCCCTCGTTTGGCGAATTCCATCTTATCCCAGCGATGCGTCCGCCATCAATCGGCCGGCGCTGTCCCGTCAATCCGTTCGGTTTGGGCGGTCTGACCCCAGCGACTTTCGAGGCGTCCTATGGTGCGCGGCAAACCCCGGATTCGCAGTGTCGATTGGGCGGTCGGGCTGGCCGCGGTCGCATTGCTGCTGCTCTCGGTCGGCGCCTATCTGTACCACTGGAGCCGCTTGCGCGCCATTGCCGCCGAGCATCTGCGCGTGGTGGTGGTGGGACCGGCGCGGGTGAGTGCGCAGGGTGAGGCCGAATACTACATCCAAACCAACTCGGTGACCGGTCAGCCGGTGCCCGCCCAGGTCGAGCTGGCCCTCTATTCGCCTCAGGCCAAACGGCTCTGGGGCCACAAGGAAAAGGCGGATGCCGCAGGACAATTGCGCGTGCGCCTGCCCGCCGCGCTCAAGTTGCCGCCGGAAGCGCGCCTGGAAGTGCTGGCCGTACACCACAGCGTGCTGGAGCGCATGGAGGCTGAGGTGGTCGCCGATCCGCCGCGCTACTTCACACGTCTGAGCACGGACAGGCCGCGCTACGCCGCGGGCGAGCAGGTCTGCTATCGGTCGCTGACGCTTTCCCGCTACGGCCTGCTCGCCGATCGGGAGTTTCCCGTCCGGTTCGAGATTCTCGATCCGCGCGGCCAACCGGTATCGGGTTCGGCGATCGAAGGCATCACTTCGCACGCCGTGGGAAACGGTGCCTTCCGACTCCCTGACAACGCCGACGAAGGGCCCCATGCGCTCGTAGCCAGCGCCCTGGACGATTCCTTCGTGTCGGAGCAGGTGACGTTTTTGGTCCAGCGTGAGCCTGCACCTGAGTTGATTGCGGCCGTGGTGCTGGACAAGCAGTGGTACTTGCCCGGCCAGACCGTAGGGCTGCAAGTCGACTTGAAGCGCGCGGCCGGCGTGCCGGCCGCGGGTGCGAAGCTGAGGATATCGGCCGTGGTGGACGGAAAGACGGTTTTCGAGAAGAACGACTCCGCGGGCGACGACGGCCGGCTGGAAGTGGAGTTTGCGCTGCCCGAAAAGATCGAAACGGGCGAGGGCCGGATTGAAGTCAGAGTGGAAGACCGGACCGGCCGATCCACGATCACGCGGCCGCTTCCCCTGGTGGTGCAGGGCGTCCAAGTGCGATTCCATCCCGAAGGCGGCGTGCTGGCCCCGGAACTGGAGAATCGCGTGTATTTCACGGCGCAGACCCGGCAGGGAATCCCGCTCAGTCTGCGCGGCCTGCTGGTCGACAACCGCGGCAACGAGGTGGCCTTGGTGCAAACGCAGGTCAAGGGCATGGGCAGGTTCCAGTTCACACCGCTGCGCGGCGAAGGCTACCGGCTGAGAATCATCGAACCGGCCGTGGGGCCAAATCACGAACCCCGCCTGCCGCCGGCGCTGTCGTCGGCGCGCGTGACGATCAACACGGGCACCAAGGTGTTCGTGCCCGGCGAGCCGTTGGAGTTCACCCTGCGCGCCAGCCAGCCCGGCTTGCCGTTGGTGGTGACGGGGTGGTGTCGCGGCAGGCTCGTGGGCCAGCAAATCCTGGTGACTTCCGCGGAAAACGGCGACATCAATTCGGTGGTCCTTCCGCTCTCACCGACCGCGGGCGGGGTGATACGACTGGTGGTTTTCGACTACAGCGATCGACCGCCTCGGCCGCTGGCCGATCGGCTGGTGTTCCGGCGACCGGCCCGGGGTCTGAACCTCCGTTTCAGCCCGGCGCGAGGCCCATTTCACGCGGGCCGGCCCGCGGAGCTGGAGCTACATGTGAGGGACGAACAAGGCGCGCCGGCGCCGGCCGTGTTGAGTGTGTCGGTGGTGGCCGAGACAGAGCTACCGGCGCCGGAACAACGGCGCCCGGCGCTGGTGCCCGACGTGCTGCTGGCGCGCGAGTTGCCCGAGGCCCAGGCCCCGCCCCAGGCCGGGCTGCTTTCGGCCGACGATCGGGATTCAGCCATGGTCCTGGACCTGTTGCTGGCCACCGGGCGCAGCGAAGGACGGCATTGGCCCGCAGACGGTTCGCAACAGCCGGCCGAGGGGGCTGCCGCGGAGCCGACCGGTGCGCAGCGCGGCGTCGGGCCCGACCCGGTGGAGCCGCCCTTGCTGTTCGACAACCTGGGAGCGATCCAGTCGCAGTATGAGGAGAACCTGGCGGAGTATCGGACGGGCTGCACGCGCGCGCTGACGACACTGGGCACGCTGGCGCTGCTGGCCAGTGTGGGACTGCTCCTGGCGGTGGTGATGCTGGGGTTGTTGAAGGTGCTCTCGGGCCCTCACCTCTGGGGATCGGCCGTGGGCGTGAGCATCTGTTGTGTGGCGATCGGCGCGATCTTGTGGGATCCGGCACACGTGCGTGGCGAAGGCACGCGCCTGGTGCCGTTTACGCCTTATCGCGTGGTGCCGCCGCCGGACGAAGCCCCGGGCACGTCGCGCCGCCCGAGTCAGCGCCGCGGGCAGGACGCGCAAGGGAACAATCAGGGGGCCGGCGCTCAGGGCAGCCCATCCGCCCCGGTGCCGGTGCAGCCGGGTGTGTTCCTGAGCGAGTCGGGCCGCGAGCTTCCCCGCAGCGTGCGGCTGGACTCAACGTCCCCGATCGAGCAGGCGGCCTATGCCGCGGCCACGCCCGAGCAGCCGAAGCACCTGCCCGCCGAGCTGATCCAGCGCTGGCGCCGGGGCGCCGCATCCAGTGCCGCAACAGACCGGGATGCTACTTCGGCGCCGCGGACCAGCGGGGCGGCCCAAGATGAGGCGGCGGGTAGTAAGCCGGACGACGATTTGGCCCGATACCGTTTTCCGGTCCACCGCTACGCGCCTCCGGAAACGGCCGGCGATCGCGAGGAATCCACAACGCTCTACTGGGATCCGCTGCTAAAGGCCGACGAGAAGGGCCGGGCTGTGATCCGCTTCCAGCTTCCCGAGCAGCCCGCTGCGTTCCGCGTGCTGGTCGAAGCCCACTCAGGCGGGCGCATCGGTTCGGCTTCTTTGCGCGTCGTTTCGCAGAGCGCCGCGGAGGAGCCGGCCGAGCCTGAGCCGTGAGTCGTAGGGTGAGTCGAGCCGGAGGCGATGACCCACCTCTTGGCTCACCCGGCGGGAAATCGCGCTGTTGGTGGGTCTGCGCTGGCGCTTGACGCGTTCTACGGCCTTGCGCCCGGGGCTTCTCTTCGGCGAGAGCCCCGGCCACCCTGCCGCTTTACGACTTCCGCCTTGCGCGCAGCCATGCCAGGCCCGCCGCGGTCGCACCAAAGCACATCCAGATGGCCAGCGTGGACGGCTCGGGCACGGGGTCCAGGGCGATGCTGACGAGGAGGGCGCCGTCGCGCGTGAGCAGTGTCTCCACGTTGCTCCCGTCCAGATTGGCCCGTTGGATGCGGTCCTGCGCAAGGTCGGTCCAGTAGATTTTGCCTTCCGCCACATCCACCGCCACGTCTCGGGGCAGGAGATTAGTGGCGGTGTAGATCGTGGTGAAGGTTCCCCCGGGATCGCTGATGGCCGCGGCCTGGATCTTGTTGCTGTTCTGGTTGGCCCAATACATCCAGCCGTTTGTCAGGTCCAGGTCCATGCCGGCGACGTTGGCCAGATTGGTAGAATCCGGACCGAGCAGCGTCTCGATGTTGCTGCCGTCAAAATCGGCGCGGTAGATCGCATCATTACCCCAATCCGTCCAATAGAGCTTGCCCAGGGCCGAATCCACGGCCATGCCGTAGGAGGTGTTGAGCGTGATGTTCGGCACGGTGCCCAGGCCCGAGCCGTCGTAGTCGGCGTAGAAGATTCGGTCGATCGTGGTATCCGTCCAGTAAATCTTCTGGTGTTGCCGATCCAGCGCGATGGCGTAAGGTTCGGCATCGGAATACCCGGCGGCCAGCAGATCGACCACGATCTCGGCATTGGAGCCATCAAGATTCACCCGCCGAATCGAAGGGTATGCCCGTTCCACCCAGTAGACCTTGCGCGCCGCGGCGTCGATGTCTATGCCGGCAGGGTTGAAATCGCTTGTGAACTGCAACACCACCTCAGGAGTCGCTCCCACCACCGGATCGGCGCGGGCTAATTGGACTTGGTCCAGCCCGGTGTCGGACCAGTAAACCTTGGCTGCGGCCCAGGCAGGATCGGCGCGAAGCAGACAGAGCGCGCCCATCGCGGCAGCGATCAACGTCATTCGAAGCATGTTGCGGCCTCTCGTGGTATCACCAATGACCAATCACCAATGACCAATGACCAATCACGCCCGTATTGTAATCGGGCCTTCGCATTTCGCAAGGCGCGGGCGAAGATTCGCGCTGGGCAGGGCGCCGGCGCACATCCCTGGCAGGCGGGTGCGCGCAGGGCAACCGGTTCGCGAAGATCGGCGCTGGGCGCGGCGGCACAAGAATCGTCCGCACAGAGGCGCAAACCCGCCGCCGGACCGCGGCCTCAGGCCCGGGAGAGGTACTCGCCCGTGCGCGTGTCCACCTTGACCCGCTCGCCCTCGGTCATATACTCGGGCACCTGGACCACCAGGCCGGTCTCCAGGGTCGCAGGCTTGGTCCGTCCGGTGGCGGACGCCTTCTTCACGGCCGGGTCGCACTGGACGATCTTCAGCTCGACGGCCACGGGCAACTGGATGCCCACACACTGGTCGTTGTAGATCAGCGCCAGGACGCCGTCGAGCTCTTCGGTCAGGAAACGGCGTTCGTCTTCCAGGTCTTCGAGCGGCAGGGAGTACTGGTTGTAGTCGGTCTGATCGAGGAAGTGCAAGTGGGTCGCGTCGGCGTACATCAGCTTCACAGCGCGCCGCTGGAAATCGGCCGCGTCGAGCGAGTCTCCGCCGCGCAAGGTGATGTCCACCTTCTGCCTGGTGATCAGGTTGCGCGCCCGGTACTTGTAGAACGTGGCTGCGCCGCGTGCGGAGGGCGTCTGCACCTGGACCGACTCGATCAGGCAGGGAGACTGCTGGTAGTTGACGATATGTCCCGGTTTGATCTCCTTGGCAAGCATGTCTTGGCTCGATTTCTGCAACGCCACTGGGGATTTCGGGATTCGGGGATTTGGCGATTTCGGGGCAGGGATTTCCGCTTTCCGAGTTCTGGCCCAACCGGGAGCTGACGCTCCGGGCTCGCCACGCGCCGGTTTGTGATTTCAGATCTGCGATTTCAGATTTCCGACCTCCGACTTGCGACCTCCGTTTTCGGCTGTCGGCTTTGTACCCGAACACAGTCGCCTGCGGCTTACCGTTAAACGGCCAGCCGACCTCCGACCTCCGCCCTCATTCGTCCAGCATGGCTCCGGCCTGCGGGTCCACGGCGATTCCGTCGGTCAGACGCGCCAGAGTGCCCAGCACCAGCAGCAAGGCGCTGGGATCGAACATCTCGTCGTCTTCCTCTTCTTCATCCGGATCGGGGATTCGCTCGAAATGGAGCACGTCGAAGCGGGCGTCGCACTGGGCCACTTCCTGCACACGCACCTCGGGGGCCTCGCGCGATTGGCCGAGCTCCTGGGCGAGCGAGGCGCCTTGTTCGAGCACCTCGGGGCCGCTGGTATAGCAGATGTCCATGGCCGCAAAATCGTCGGGCGAAATCACGGTGAGCGAGTCCAGATAGCCGTCGCTGTCCGCCCGAAGGTTCTCCAAGCGGTAATCGCCGCCCAACGCGGCCAGGGCCTGCTCGACCGTCTTCAGCTTGGGCCGGTTACGGGAACGGAAGAGCACAAAGTACGTCTCCCGCCAGCGATATCCGACTTGCCCGAACATCGACATGGCCGCCTCCCTCCTCGGGCCGTTGATCCGCGCCCGGGCGCGCCGGGGCGTGGGCGAAGCTGCGGCAGGAGTTGTTCTGCCGGCTGCGTTTGCACACCCGCGGCCGGCCTCGGCACGGTATGGGAAAAGCTCCGGTGCTTCCGCACCGGTCGTTCAGGAGTCCTGCTCCGCGCACCATGCTTCCAGGGCGGCCAGCACGGCGTCGCGCTGCTCAGCCGAAGCCGCCCAAACGCTCTCGCCGTGTTCCAGGCGAATCTCATACTGCCCTTCGCACTGGCAATCCTCGGCGCCGCAAAAGTGCGGCAGGTCCGCAATCCATACGATACGATACAGCGGCACGTGCTTGTCGTCCACAATGCAAAAGACCGACATGGCAGCCAACCCCCCGGGGACACTGCGCGGCCCCTCGACAACACGCCCGCTTCGCCACCCATCTTGGCATAATGGTTGCGTTGCGCCCAATCGCTTTGGCAAGACCGCGTGCGTGCGAGCACGCACCCTACGGCTTGTCGCCGGCCTCGTCGCCCGCCTTGAGGCGTTCCAGGCCGCGTGCGTTCCACTGGCCGTCCTCTTCGGACTCGCAAAGGAATCACTTCCCGGGACTTTGCTTGGCCCTAAGCCCGGGCCACCCACGCGGAACCGATTCACTTACCAGCACCCAACTCAGCCGAACGGCGCGCCGCGGCTTCCACCGCGGCGATCAACGTGCCCCGCAATGCCCCTTGCTCGAGGGCCGTTAGCCCGGCGATGGTCGTCCCGCCCGGGCTGGCCACCCGGTCCTTCAATACGCCCGGGTGCTCTCCGGTCTGCAGGACCATCTGCGCTGCGCCGAGCACGGTCTGCGCGGCCAGCGAGGTGGCCACGGTGCGGGGCAGGCCCATCCTTACGCCGCCGTCGCTGAGGGCCTCGATCATCACGTAGACAAAGGCCGGCCCCGACCCCGAAAGCCCGGTGACCGCATCCATGAGTTTCTCTTCCACCCGGCACACCAGCCCGGCCGCGCCGAGCAGTTGTTCGACCAGGCGCGCGTCTTGGTCGGTGGTGTGCTGGCCCAGGCAATACGCGCTGGCGCCCTGGCCCACCAGGCACGGGGTGTTGGGCATCACGCGCACCAGTCGCACCCGCTCACCCAATCCCGCGGCGAGCTTCTCCAGGCCCACGCCCGCGGCGATCGACACGACCAGTTTCTCTGCGCCCAAGCGGCCGCTGAGTTCGGCCAGCACCGCGGGCATCTGCTGCGGCTTGACCGCCAGGAAGACCACGTCGGCCCGCCGGGCCACCTGCTGGTTGTCCTCGGTCGTCTCAGCACCGGTGGCCTCGGCGAACTGCCGGCGTGCCTCGGCCGACGGGTCGGAGGCCAGCAGGCGCTCGGCCGCCACCAGCCCCGCGCCGACCAGCCCGCGGCCCAAGGCCGTGGCCATCTGGCCGGCACCGATCATTCCAATTTGCTGGGTAAGCATGGTGGATGTCCAAAGAAGACCGTCGCTCGGAAAAGGCCCCGCGCCCATGCCGCCGCAGGTCGTCGACACCGGGCAGGCGCTATGCTAAGCCAAACACTTGGATCGCACAAGGGGCGGGCCGCCGGCCGCCGAGCGGACCGGGCGAAAGAAGCTTGTAGGGTGGGGCGAGCGCTAAGTCAGCGTGCGCGATCAACCCGACAGCTCGCCGGCCTCTCAAAGCAGCTCGGGTGGCTCGACCACCGGGAACTCGCCCGAGAGGGCCTTGATGAACTCCACCAGCGCCTGCTGGTCTTCCGCGCTGAGGTTCTTGCGGCGCAGCGCCTCGAGCATGATCGACAGATTCGGATTGTCCCTGCCGCCGGCAGCCATCAGGGCCACGGCGTCTTCGAGCTTTTCCACGCTGCCGTCGTGGAAGTAGGGCCAAGTGGCGGCCGCCTCGCGCAGAGTGGGCACGCGGAACTTGCCCCGATCGCTCTCTTTGTTCGATTCCTTCATGAGCCCCAGGTCGGGCTCCTCGCGATCCATGCCCACGCCCGCGTTGTAGAAGCGGTAGTTGCTGAACCGCGGGGGGGTGTGGCAGGTGCCACAGCCGGCGTCCTCGAACACCGTCATGCCGCGTTGCTGCACCTCGGTCAGGGCCTCGGTATCGCCGGCCTGGAAGCGGTCGTAGGGCGAGTTGCCGCTGAGGATCGTGCGCTCGAACGCGGCGATGGCCTTGCCGATCCCGTCGCTGGTCACGTCGGTGCCGAAAACCTGCTGGAATCGCTCGCGATAGCCGGCAATCGCGCCAAGCTCCTCGACCAGCTCGTCCAGAGTGTGGCCCATCTCGACCGGGTTCTCGATCGGACCGAGGGCCTGCTCCTCCAAAGTGGCGGCCCGGCCGTCCCAGAACTGGCTCGTGGCATAGGCCGCGTTGATCACCGTGGGCGAGTTGCGATCGCCCAGCGCACCGCCGATACCCTCACTCACTGCCCGATGTTCAGCCCAGGCCTTTTGCGGATCGTGACAGGTGGCACACGAGATCGTGCCGTCTTTGCTCAACCGCTCGTCGAAGTAGAGCATGCGCCCCAGATCGACCTTGGCCTGGGTCATGGGATTGTCCTCGGGCACGGGCACGGGCGGCAGGCCCAGCGGCACCTTGGGCAACTGGGCCGTCGGTTCCGGTTCGGGTGCGGGCGTTTCTGTGCTCGGCGCCTCGGGGGCCGGCGTATCTGTGCTCGGCGCCTCGGGGGTCGGCGCCTCGGGCGCGGGCGTTTCTGTGCCCGGCGTTTCTGTGCCCGGCGTTTCTGTGCCCGGCGCCTCGGGGGCGGGTGTTTCTGCTGTCGGAGGTTCCGGCACCAGCGTTCCCGGGCCCGTTTCCCCCGGCGGGGTGGTTTCCGGCGCGGGAGTCGTTTCACCTGGCGGCGTCGTTTCGCCCGGCGGAGTGGTTTCCGGCGTGGGCGTTGTCTCACCCGGTGGGGTTATCTCAGGCGGCGTGGTTTCGCCGGGCAGCGTGGCTTCTTCACCGGGGATCGTTGTGGTCGGCGGCGTCAACTCGGGCCCGGAAGGAGGCTGAGCACCAGGCTCGTCCTCAGGTCCGGCAGGCGGCTGCGCGGGCGGTGGGGTGCTCTCACGGCACCCGCAAGCGACCGTCATCAAGATCAGCACGGCACCCAAGCAGACAACACACCCGATGGTGGCCACAGGGGATCTCATGGCAACGACTCCTTGTACGTGCGGGAGGACAATTGTGGCAGGTCAGGCTGGTCGGCTGCCGTGCGGCCCCCGATCGCCGCGAGGACTCGGCCCGGTCCACCTCGGTTGTGCGGTGGTTGTTCACCGTGACCGTGCATTTTAGTGCCCGCTGGTCCTGCGGGCAAGCAGGCGCCCCGGCGTTGGAGGGATGTGCTGGCGGAGCATCGCGCACTTGTGGGCCTCGGCGCTGGCGCCCAGACTCCGGCCTTGGGCCACCGGCTCATGCGGGCGGCTGGCCAGGGATGTTGCACCGGCGTGCGTTACTGGAGTGGCGTTCGCCGATTGCGCACCCCGCTTGCGCTCGGCCAGACACTTTGGGGCTCAAAGATCCACGCGTCCGGTAAACCGGCATCCGACCAGGAACCGGCTGCCGGTTTCGTCCGACTCATCCGCCACGCGGATGACCTCGGCCTTGAAGTGGGTCAGAAACGGGACCTGGCCCAAGGCCACGACGATCTGCGTGAACTCGGGGCGCTCCGGGTAATAGAACGACAACCCTCCCGCGGAAATGTCCTCACACTCCACCTCGCAGAACTCCTCCGCCGCGGGCATCCGGTCGTCGACCACCGGGGCGACCAGTTGGCGGTAGCGGTAGGGCCTGCGCGGACTGCGGCGGCGATCGGCCCCGGAGGGGTCGGGCGCGGGTTGCGCACTTTGCCGACCGGACGCGGACGGGGGCTGGCTTGCTTCTCGGCCATCGTCTTGTGAGGTGCGGCCGCGGAGCGGCTGCTCGGCAAGCTGCCGGCGCAGTTCCCTGACGGTGGACGTAGCGTCGCGGGCCACGGTTTCGGCGCGTTTCAGCTTGTCGCAGACTTGGGCATACCGCGTCTGATCGGTGCCCGTGAGCAAAATGGCCTGCACGAAGGAGTTCTTGTCGATGACTACTTTGAGTGACCAGGCGATGTGATGGCGCGTGCCGTCCTTGGCAAGCAGGGTGCTCTCGAAGCGACAGCCCTTCTTGTTGTTGACGCTGCGTCGGAAGGTCTTGCGGAACAGCTCTTCTTCCTCGGGTACGGCGAACACGCTGCAAAACGGCTTGTCGCGGATTTCCGGCAGGGCGAATCCGGCCAGTTCCCGACACGCCCGATTGATCCCTTCCACATTTCCGTCCACATCCAGCACGAGCACCAGCGTGTCGATCGTCTCCAGCAGCGTGGAGACAAACTGGCGCTGGTCGCTGAGCGCTTCCTCGGCCTTGGCCCGCCCGATCGCGGGAGTCAACCAGCAAGCCATGGTTTCCAGGAGGGCCGTCTGGTCGGGCGAAAAGGCGTGCGGCTCGCGGCGATAGACGGCCACCGCACCGTAGGGCTCGCCGGCCAGGAAGATGGGCACGACCACCGCCGCGCGCACGCCGAGTTTGCGCAAGAACTCGTCGCCGGCTTCGGCGGGAAGCTGGAGGTCTTTCACACTGACGGACGCTTGTGCGCCGATGGCTTTGCCGGCGAGCGACTCCTCGGCGGCCAGCGGGATGGTGTGGATGGCTGGTCGGCTTGGCTGCTCCGGGGCTTCGCCGCGTCCGGCCGAATGAATTTTGACGACCAGTTTTCCGCCGACGACGACCTGGGCCGAGCCCCAAAGGTCGGCTTCGAGCAACTTCGCGGCCAGGCTCATGGCGTCGCAGATCAACTCGGCCGGGCTCGACGGCCGGGCCACCCGGCGCCCCAATGCCTCCAGGGCTGCCAACCTGCCGGCCGCGGCCTGGGGCGAACCGGTCGCCGCAATCGAACGGGAAAGGGCCTGGTCAGCAGGAAGCTCCCCCGGATGGGCTTGTTCGACGGTGCCTGCCATCGACACGTCCTCTTTCCGGCGGCCGCGGGACCGCCTCTGCGCCTTGGACACAAGCGGCGCCGACCGTGTAGGGTGCGCGTTTTTGCGCACGCGCACCTTCGTAGGGTGGGTCGGGCAAGAAGCGAGCCCCACCGGCTTTGGGCTTTCCGCCTTCGGCTTTCATTCTTGGTGGGTCTGCGCCTTCGGCTTGGCCCATCCTACGTGCTACGTGCCCGGTCGCCGCGCAACGTCGCTCATTAGTACCATAGGCCGCCCCGCGGCCGCCGGGTTGGGTCCCCTGCACAGCGCCGCCCGGCACCTCCCGGCCCGGCGGGTCCGGTTGCGCCGGTTGCAGGGCCGAGCCCCCCCACGAGGCCCGTTTCGCAGGGCGGTCTGCCGACGTGTCAGCCGCCGGCCGCTTGCCGGGCGTTTGCCCTATCGCCGCCTGGGCATATGCGGGCGTTTCACGGCGAGCCGCAGGCGACTACGCAGGCGTTTAACGGCCAGCCGCAGGCGACAGCGTTTGCCCCATCGCCCCCGGGGTATATGATGGGGCAGGTGAGAAACGGCTTGGCACGGCAGAAGCACTGCTTGCGAAAACCAGGAGACCACGATGATTCGCAGCCGACGGCAGCGCACGGGGATGGTTTTGGCTACGCGGGCGGCGGGCACGTTTTGGCTGGGCATGGCGGCTGCGGGAACGCTTTGGCTGGGACTTGTGGCGTGGGGAGGGCTGAGCAGTGCCAACGCGGCAGAGGCCCCTGCCGCCGGCGGCGAAGCTGCCGAGCCTGCTGCTCCGGCCGGGCGCGCCGACCAGCCGGCCCAACCCGGCCCGTTCGCCTCGCTGCGCAGGCTGCCGCGCGGAGTCACGCTGGCCACCCTGGCCAACGGGCTGACGGTGATCGTGCAGGAGAACCACATGGCGCCGGTGGCCACGGTGCGCTGCTATGTGCGACAGACCGGCAGCGTGTACGAGGGCCGCCATCTGGGGGCCGGGCTGAGCCACGTGCTGGAACACGTGGTCTCGGGCGGCTCGACCGTCCATCGTTCGGAGAAAGAGATCGAACGGCTGATCGACAGCTTCGGCGGCGCCACCAATGCCTACACCACCAGCCACCTGACGTCTTATCTGATCGACTGCCCCGCGGACCGCGTGCCGCTGGCCGTGGAGCTGATGGCCGACGCCATGCTGCACTGCAAGTTCGAGCCGGCCGAGTTCGACCGCGAAATGAAGGTCATCCGCCGCGAGCTGGCCGACGGCGAGGTCAACCGCCGGCGCGTGCTCTGGAAGCTCTTGCACCAGACGCTCTACACGCAGCACCCCGTGCGCCACCCGGTGATCGGCTACCTGGACGTGCTCGACCGCACCACGCGCGAGGCGATCATCGAGTTCTACCACCGGCGCTATGTGCCCAACAACCAGGTAGTGGTCGTGGTGGGCGACGTGAGCACCGACCAGGTGCTGGCCGAGGTGGCCCGCCGTTGGGCCTCGGCGCCGCGCGGCACGGACTCGGCGCCCGCGCTACCCGACGAGCCCGAGCAGCTCTCCCCGCGCCGGGCGGTGCGCGAGATGGACGGCAGCGCCTACGACATGATGTTCGCCTGGCCCACGGTGAAGCTGAGCCATCCGGACCTGTATGCCCTGGACCTGGCGGCCTACATCCTGGCCGAGGGGGAAAGCTCGCGCCTGGCGCGACGGCTGAAACACGACGAGCCGCTGGCACTGTCGGTCAGCTCGGCCAGCTACACGCCGCACTTCGTGCCGGGCTTCTTTGCCGTGCTGGCCACCAGCCCGCCGCAAACCTGGCAGCGCACCGGGGAGATCATCCTCCAGGAGGTCCAGCGGCTGCGCGACGAGCCGGTGGCACCGAAGGAGCTGGCCCGGGCCAAGAAACAGAAGGCCGCGGAGCTGGTCTTCGAGCTGCAGACCGTGCAGGACGCGGCCGAGAGCCTGGGCCGCAGTTTCATCTCCACCGGCGATCCGCTTTTTGACGAATCCTACGTCGAGCGCATCCAGGAGGTCACGGCCGAGCAGATTCGCGACGTGGCCCGGCGCTATCTGCGGCCCGAGCGGCTCAACCGTGTGCTGATTACGCCGCCGGGCTGCGCGCCCGAGACGGCCGGCACACAGGCCGCGGCCGACGAAACGCCGGTTCGCAAGGTGACGCTGCCCAACGGGCTGCGCGTGCTGGTCAAGCGCCAGGGCCACTTGCCCATGGTCAATATCCAGGCCTACGTGCTGGCCGGCTGCCTGGCCGACGACGAGCAGACAGCCGGACGCTCGGCGCTGGTGGCCGCCATGTTGGACAAGGGCACGCCCGAGCGCTCGGCCCGCGAGATCGCCGAGCTGTTCGATTCGGTCGGCGGGCGCTTGAGCATGGGGTCGGGCCGGTTCACGGTGTTCGGCTCGGCTGGCGTGTTGCGCGAAGATTTTCCCCAGGCCCTGGAGGTGTTTGCGCAGTGTTTCACCGAGCCCACCTTCCCCGACGAGGAGTTCCAGAAGGTCCAGCGCCTGGCCCAGGCCGGGATCGCCCGGCGTGCCGACAGCCCGCAGGGTGAAGCGTTCGAGCTGTTCTACGACAGCCTGCCCGCAGGCTCGCCCTATCATTTGCTCCAGGAGGGCAAGGCGGAGACGGTCGGCCGGCTGACGAGTGAGCGGCTGCGCGCATACCACCGGCAATACTTCGTCCCGCAAAACATGGTGGTCACCGTGTTCGGCGACGTCGACCCCGACCAGGCCGTGGCCCTGGTGCGCAAGCATTTCGGCTCGCTCGAGCCGGCCGAGGATTTCCAGCCGCTCGGTTTCGACCGCCCCAATCAGATTGACGGCAACGTCGTGCGCCACAAGCAGACGGGCAAGCCTACGGGCATGATCGTGCTGGGCTACCCGGCCGTGGGCATCCTTCAGGAGAAGGACCACGCGGCCATGACCGTGCTCGACGCGCTGGTCTCGGGCTACAGCTTTCCCGGCGGATGGCTGCACAACGAGCTGCGCGGCGCCGGGCTGGTTTACTATGTGCATGCGTTCCAGATCGCCGGACCTGCGCCGGGCTATTTCGCGGTGCTCTCGCAGACCTCGCCCGAGAAGATCGACGAGGTGGTCGGGCGGATTCAGCGCAATCTGCAAGAGGCCCGCGCCGGCCAAATCCCCGAGGACGAATTCGAGACCGCCAAGCAAATGGTCATCGCCCTGCACGCCCAGGAGAACACCACCCTGGCCGAGCAGGCGCGCCAGGCTGCGCTCGATGAACTCTACGGCCTGGGATTCGACCACGACCAGGGATTCGACGAGCGCATTGGGGCGGTGATGCGCGAGGACGTGATTCGGGTGGCACGCGAGTACTTGAACCATTACGTGCTGGTCACCACCTCGCCGCTGCCCGAGCCGTCGGAGAAGCCGTAGCGTGGGCGCGCCGGGTGCCACTGTACACGCGGGGTGTCAGTGCTGGCTTGCCCAGCAGTGCGTCATGCGGACGCATATAGCGCGTAGGGTGGGTCAAGCGCCAGCGCAGACCCACCAACAAAGCGATTTCCCGCGGCGCCGGCCAAGTGGTGGGTCATCGCCTTCGGCTCGACCCACCCTACGGCTTGTAGGCCGGAACAAGCGCAGCGCTGTTCCGGCGTAGACCTGTCGCCGCACAAGCGGTGATCACGAAAACACGAAAGGACGAAAGCACGAAGAAGACGCATTCTCATGTAGGGCAACCTGGACGGTGGCCGCGCCCTTCATGGTTTCGTGCTCTTGCGCTTTCGTGTTTTCGCTCTTTCGTGCTTTCGTGATTCGTAACTCGACCACGCGAGAGGCCGTAGGGTGGGTCAAGCGCCAGCGCAGACCCACCAACAATGCGATTTCCCGCGGCGCCGGCCAAGTGGTGGGTCATCGCCTTCGGCTCGACCCAC
>CAYXPN010000022.1:1539-13606 GCA_964467075.1 uncultured Planctomycetaceae bacterium | reverse complement strand
CGTGCTTTCGTGATTCGTAACTCGTGATTCGTAACTCGACCACGCGAGAGGCCGTCTGACGAGACTCCCCGACGTTTCCGTCCAATCCGCACGCGCGGCCCTACGTGGCCGGACGGGCGTCAGAGGTAATTGAGCAGGGTCATTTGGAACAACTGGCCGATAGAGCGCAAGGAGGCCTCGAAGGCGGCCTGGCGCCTGCTCAACTCGGAGAGGACCTCGACCAGGTCGGCATCGTATTCCTGCGAGAGCACGTCGCGCAGATCAACTTCTTCCGAATCGAGCCGGTCTTTGAGTACGTCCAGGCCCTGCTGGCGCGCGCCCAGCTCGGAGCGCGCAAAGTTCATGTCCACCGTCTTGGTATCCAGCATGTCGATCGCGCGCTGCACCTGGTACACGTCGTTGCGCAAGAGCCCCTCGCGGATGCGCAGCAGCGCAGTGAAGATGCCTTCGGCCTCGAGCGGATGGCGATCGGTGCCCGTGAGTGTCTGGGTGCCGCCGGTCATCACCGCGCCGGTCTCGTCGACCAGGCCGCTGCCGTTGGGGCTGGCGTCGCCGCCGTCCAGAGCGACCGTGAAGTCCGCATCTCCCCGGAAAGCGGCCACGATGTCTTCGGCCGTGGGCGGATTGGCCGCGTCGTAGGTGACCTCCAGCAGCACGCCCGGCACCTTGGTGATCGAAATTCCCGGCCCGGCGCCGGCCGTCAGCCGCACTTCCGTGCCGTCCTCCGCGGGCCAGGGGGCCACCGCGGTAAACACCAGATCGTTGTCCGCGCCCGGCAGCGCCACAGTGACGGTCGAGAGGTCCTCGGGATTGGGCCCGCCGGCCATGAAGTTGCCCGCCGAGGGTGCCACCAGGCCGCGGCCCTGGATGTCGTCGTTCGGGTCCACGCTGACGGTCAACAGCGGCCCTACCTGGGGATCGGCGTTGATGTCGGCCGCGGCCATGGCCGCGGTGGTCACACCCGGCGCGATGCCGTAGACGAGCGTCTGCGCCAAGGCGTCGTATTGCACGCCGGGCGGGGCCGTGGACGAAAAGGTGATTTGCAGTCCGTTCAGGTCCGTGCCCGGGTCGTCCGCGGTGAAGATCAGGTTGCTCTTGACCGTGGAGGGGGAAACCAGCGTGGCCGTGGCGGTGCCGGCCTGGGTGGAAAGCGTGTTGGCGTCTTCTCCTTCGGCGACCAGCCCCAGGTCGATGGCCGCCTGGCTCATCAGGTCGCGCGTCACAGTAAGCGCTTGCGTGCCTCCGCTGGTATCGACCAGCTCGATGCCGTTGCCGTACCGGGCGAGCCGGGCCTGCACGCTGCCCGGCGCATCGGCCGGATCGAGCGTGACCGCAAAGGTCGGATGACCGTTGAACCAGGCGGCCACTTCCGCGGCCGTGGGCACATTGCCCGGGCTGTTGTCGTAGCTGATGGTGAGCGTCTGGCCCACCGGGTCGTGATCGGCATACAGCGCCGCGCCGGGCGAGCCGGCGAAGATCACGTCGGTGCCGTCCAGTCCGGAAGCGAACGAGCGGGCGCTGAAGATCAGGTCGGCGCTCTCGTCGGGAAACTGAACGGTCACGCTGGAGTAGCTGCTCGGGCCGTCGCCGGACATGAGATTGCCCGAGCTGTCGGCCACGTGTCCACTGCCGTCGTTCACGCCGGTGTTGAGCGGGTGGTTGTTGATGGCGCTGATTACATCGCCGATGGTTTCCAGGCCCGCAATGTCGATGTCCAGCTCCACGCCGTCCATGCGCGTGATGACGAAATCCGTGCCTGAGGTGTCGCCCCCGGCGGTGGTCACCGAGCCGAGGCCCACCGTGCCGGTGCCGTCGTTGCCGTCGGCAGGGTCGAGCGAGATGTCCCAGTCGGCCGAGGCCGTTCCGTGGTTGAGCAGCATCCCCACGACTTCGTTGGCGGTGGTGGTTCCCAGGTCGATCTGGAAGGTCATGGTTTTGGCCGCGGGGTCGTAGACGAGCTGCGGCGCGCCGCTGGCATCGACGAAGCTGATGGTGAAACCGTTAAAGTCCCGGCCGGGTGTTTTGGCGCGGAAGATGAGGTCGTTGTTGGTTCCCAGGCTCTTGAAGGTGGCCTCGGCGGCGATGGCCGCATAGCCGGGCCAGTCATGCACCCCGCGCCCGTAGTTGAGGTCCTCCAGGCGGGTCTCTTCAGTCAGGGTGCGGATTCCCAGTTGGGTGGCCGAGGTGCCGCCGTTCTCTCCGATGGTGAAATCACAGCCGCTCGAGCGCGAGCGCACGTCGATGCCGGTGCGGGCCTCGTTGATCCCGGCCAGCAGGCCGGCGCCGACGCCGTTGAGCGCATTGAGCACGTCTTCGACGGTCTCAGCCAGCGAGAGATCGATGGTGAAGGTCTCGCCGCGGTTGACGACCTGCAGGCCGGAGGTTTTGTCGAAGGCGGTGCCGGCGCCGTCGCGCGTGAGCGCCGTGGCCCCGTCCTGCACATATCCCAGGCCGCCCTGTACTGCATCAAGCGGATCGAGCTGCGCCTGGAAGGGGATGTTGCCGAGCAGGTATTCCTGGTTGATCCTGTCGACCACGTGGTGGGCCTGGGTGTGGTTGGCGTCGATATGGATGGTGATCGTGGTGCCGCCCCAGGTGTAGTCGATGATCTCGTTTCCCGGGGTGACCGCCGGGTCGTCCACGTAGGAGATCGTAATCCCATTGAGCGGGATGGCCTGATCCGTGTCGTAGTAGGGGCCCGGCCGGTCGGCTTCGAGGAGGATGTCGTTGTCGGTGCCCGGCGAGTGGAGCGCGGCCCGGGCATAGGAGCCGAGAACCTGGTCGAGGCGGGTGGTCAGTCGCAAGACGGGATCGAGGTCCCGGCCCTCGATGGGACCGGTGCCCACGCCCATCACACGGCGGATACCCAGCTCGTCGGCCGTGGTGCCGCCGCCGACCTCCTTGATCGACAGGTTGCCCGCGGCCCCGTCGCCCAACTGGACCACGATGCGGTTGGCGGTGATTTCCACGTTCAAGGCGCGGCCCTCGGGTGGATTGGCCTTGATCAGTCCGGCCAGATCGCCGAGGGTCGCGGCGCTGCTGATGTCGACGATCGAGGTTTTGGTGCCGTCGGAGATGGCGATGCTCCCCGGGCTGATGCCCCGGCCGCCGCGCAAGTCGCCCAGTCGCGTGTTGTAGGTGAGCACGGGATTCAGATCCACGGCGCCCTGCACCTCTTGAGACACGGCGCCGAAGACCTCACTGCCGTGGAAATTGGTCTCAAACAGCAGATCAATGTCGGAATAGCTGGACAGGTGCAGCTCGTTGCCCGAGTATTCCACAATGTCGGCGCCGACCGTGGCGAAAGGCTGCACGGTGGTCTCCGAGCCGGTAAACAGATAGCGGCCGCGGAACTTCTGGTTGCCGGTGTCGAGCAATTGCTGGATGATCTGGTCGACCTGCTGGGCCGCGGTTTCGCGCTGGACGTCGGAAGAGGTGGTGCCCAACACGCCCAGGGCCGTCCCCCGCGCTTCGGCCAGCAGGCTGGAGACGCTCATCAAGGCGTTGTCGGTGGCGCCGAGAAACGACTGGTTGGTCGTCAGGTTGGTCATCACCTGCTCTTTGCGCTCCAGCAGGCGCTGCAGGCTCAGCACGCGCAAGGCCGAGATCGGGTCTTCGCTGGGTGCTTCGTATCGGCGGCCGGAGCTCAGTTGGCGCTGGACGCGGAACATCTCGGCCTGGTCGTACTGCACCTGGTTGAGCAGGCGCTGGTGGATGAACAGGTCGCTCACGCGCGTGGTCGGGATGCCGATGATCGGGGTGGCCATGACGGGTCGTCTCAAACGGAAACAGGTCGTACGGGCGAGCCACCCGGCGGCGCAGCGGGAAAGCCCTGGGACGCCGGCTCCTGCGGGGGCAGCCGGCGCACAGCGGCCGCCGGCTACAGGCTCACCAGAATCTCAAACAGCTCCGTCAACGCCGCAATGAATCGTGCCGAGGCCTGATACGCGCGCTGATAGGCGATCATCTTCACCGCCTCTTCATCCAGGTTCACCCCGCTGACGGCGAGCTTCTGGCCGCGCAGCGCGATCTCGAACGTACGCGCGCCGTCGGCCACGGCCCGGGCGATCGATGAGCCCTGCGTGGTTTCGCCCACCAGGCGGTCGTAGAGCACCGAGAGCGAATCGCCGTTCTGGGCCTGCAAGGGGCGATCCAGAAACGTGGCCAGCTCCACCGCCACCTCGGTGTCAACGCCGATGCCGCTCCGGCTGGCGGCGAACAGCGACGGCTCCGCACGCACCGTGGAGCTGACCGCCAGATTGCGCGCCGTCGAACCGGTGAAAAACGTGTTCAGCCCCAACGCCGCCAGCACCCCGCTCGTGTCCTCGGCAAACGCAAACCGCTGGTCCGGTGAATCAGCGCGTATCGTCAGCCCGCGCTGCGGCGTCACCTCCGCGGTGATCCCCTCGATCGCATCCAGTGCCGTGGCCAGGTCGGTGAGCGTGGTGTCGTTGTCGTTCAGCCCGTTCAGGTCCACTCGAATATCCGTGGTGCGCGTCAGGCCGGTCTTGGTGTTGTGCAACAGGACCTGGAATGTTCCGTTGGTCGGCGTGAACGTCAGGCCCGCAGCGTTGAGCGGCTGGTCCACGTCGTCCACCTCGTTCTCGCTGGTAAGCTCCGCATAGCCCACCAGGCCCTGGCCGCCGGAATAGACCTTGTTGAACTCGAAGGCCAGCGTGCGGGCGAATTCGTCCAGGCTGTCGAGAAACCCGCCCAACACCTCGTCGCGCGCGTCGAGCAGCCCGCGCAGCTCGCCGGAGACCGGATCGAGCGAAGCGGCCGTGGCGATCAACTGGATGTCCGCCACGGTCATGCCGCGGTCGGTCTCCAACACCACTTCCACCTCGCGCGACATGCCCGCAAACACCAGGAAATCGCCCCCGTGATAGACGGTCACCTCGCCGCTGGGCTGCTCGACCACGCGGATGTCGATCAGCTTAGCCAGGTTTTCCAGGGCCTGCAGGCGCTGGTCGCGCAGCCCCACGGCATCGCTCTGCGACACGTCGCCGCCTTCGGTCTCGGCGATGCGGATGTTGAGCACGCGGATTTCTTCGATCAGCCGGTTGATGTTCGCGGCCATGTCCTGGACCCGGTCGTTCACATCGCGCCGCAACTGGCCGGCCCGCTCGGAAAGGCGCACGATGGTCTGCGTCAGCGCGCCGCCCTGGAGCACGGCCAAGTTGCGCACGGAGCGGCTCTCGGGCTGGTTGAGGATTTCGGCGATGCTGGCGAAGAAGTCATTCAGCGAGGTGCTCAGATCCGTATCGCTCAACTCACCGAGCAGGCCTTCCAACTGGGCATAGGTTTCCTCGGTGGCTTCGGCGCCGGCCTGATCGCTCACCGCCCCGCGCAGCCGCTCTTCGAGGAAGTGGTCGATCTTCTGCACCACCGCGTCCACGTGCACACCCAGGCCGAGCAACAGGTGGCCCTTGCGCTGGACGGTAGCGGGGGAAAGCTGGACCTCCTCGCGGATGTAGCCGGGCGTGTTGGCGTTGGCAATATTCTGGCCGACCACCTGCAGGGCGATCTCATTGGCCCGCAGGGTGTTGCCTGCCATCTGGATGGAGCTGAAAAGAGTCATGACGCGGCTTGCGCGGCTTGACGAGGTTTCCTGGCTTGCTCATGCTGCCCGATCTACCAGGGCACCACTCGCATGGACCGCCCCTCTTCCATATGTCGGCTGGAGCTTGCCCCCGGTCGCGATAATCTCCAGCAACTGGGCCAAATGAAGCAGGGTCCGCTGCACCACCACCCAATTGGTGATGCAGTGGTGGCGGAGCAACCGCGCGCGCGAGGCCGCCAACGACACGCTTTCGTCCAGGCGCTTGCGCTGCCGGCGCGGGGCCGAGCCGACCAGGGCCCGAAGGCTGCTCGAAGGCTTCCCCTCCGCACGTGCCCGGCTGAGCAGCTTCTGCCGGCGCTTGACACAGCCCTGCAGGGCCTCCGTCAGGCGCTGCACCTCCGGAGCCAGTGCCGCCAGGCCCGCAGTGTCGGCCGCGGCGAGCAGCTCGCGCTTGCGCGTCAACAGCCCCAGCAATTCCTCCTGCACGGCCAGCAGGTCGCTCAACAGGCCGGCCAGTTCTGCTTCCCATGATCCGTCCATCGAATCGCCTTCAAACTGAAGTCCGTCTTGCTTCCCAGGCAATCCCCCCGACTACCGTCTGGACAATCCAAACAGCTCGTACATCGGCCCGGCCAGTTGGGCCCCCGACTGGCGCGCCAGCTTCTCGGCCAGCACCTGGTCGAGCTGCCCGCGGAACACTTCTTCCGCACGCCCGCCGTAGAAATAGGCGGGTTCGCCCACGGTCTTGCGCATGGCCTTGAGCAACTGGCCGAAGAACACCTCGCCGACGAACTGCTCGAAGGTCTCGCGCAGCCGGTTCTCGTCCGCCGAAGCTTCGGCAGGCCGCGGTGCCGCCGGAACCTCTGCCCGGCCGGGTGCAAAACCCGCCTCGGCCGGCGAAACGGCGACATTCGGGTTGGCCATGGTCAGTTGCATCGTGTTTGCTTCCGGAGGACGTGCCCGCTGGTCGGCGGGTGGCCGGGGCTCTCAACGAAGTGAAGCCCCGGGGAGTTATACACTGGCACGGTCTTGGCGGCACGGCTACTCGACGATCAACTGTGCATAGAGCTTGCCGTTGCGGTCCAGGCCCCGGATGATGTCGATGATGTCCTGGCTGGGCAGGTGGACGGCGTTGAGCGCCTCGACCAGCGCCTTGAGCTTCACGTTCTGGTTCTGCTGCAAGTCGATGGGCACGAAATAGCCGCCGGTGGCCGCCCCCGCCTCGACCACCACGTTCTTGTGGGTCACAACCACCGGGCCGATCTCCACGTCGCCGCTGATCACGATGCTGCCTGCGCGCTCGTTGATCACCACGCGCGCGCCGGTCGGCGGATCGAGCATCCTCAGTCCCAGCACCTGGGAAACGAAGCTGACCGGGTCCTCGCGATACTGGGCGGGCACGCTGACCTCGATGGTCATCTGGTTCAGTGCCCGGGCCAGCGGCAGCCCGCTGGTCTGGAACCCGAGCTGGCTGTTGATCAGCTCGGCCACGTCCTGGGCCACCTGGAAATCGGCATAGTTGCGGTCGAGCACCAGGTTGATCTTGTCGTGGCTGACAAAGGCGTGGAAGAAGTCCTCTTCGAGCTGGCAACCGCGGAAGACCCGCCCGGCGGTGGGCATAGATGGATCGTCGAGCGAAATGGGGCCCTGGGCAAAGGCATAAATCCGCGGGTTGTCTTCCCGCTGCGGACCGATCAGGGGAGTGAGAAACAGGCGCCCGCCTTCGAGGCTCTTGGCCGAGCCGATGGAGCTGATGCTGCAATCGATCCGATCGCCCTGGCGCGCGCCGGCCGCGGGCACGGTGGCAGTCACCGTGACCAGGGCCACGTTTTTCGTGTCCTTCAGCTCTTCGAGACCGACCTCCGAGAGCGGCTGGCCCATGACGGTCATCACCTTGGCCAGGCTGCGGATCATGGGCAGGTAGCTGCCGCCGTCGCCGGTGCCCTTCAGGCCCACCACGATGCCCAGGCCTTGCAGGGTGACTTCCTCCTGTCCCTTCACGCGGCAGATGCTCTTGAGCACGGTTTCGCCTTTGGCCGACGTGGCGCCGGCCAGGCAAGCCAGCAGTCCCGCCAGCGCCGCGGTGCTCGCCGTCTTCGTCAACATGGCCGAACTCCTTGGAGTTGTCGTCGGATGGGGAACCCAGGCGCGCACGGGCTCAGAACGGCTGCCAGGTGTCGAGGAACCGCAGCATCCAGCCCCGGCGATATCCGTCGCGCACATGGCCCGACTCGCGCTTGTCGACCCGCAGGTTGGCCACGTTCTCGCTGAGCACGGTATTGTTGGGCAGCACGTCGTCCGCGCGGATTTCGCCCGTGAGCGCATACTCCCAGGTCTCGTTGTTGTTCTTGATCGTCCGATGGCCTTCCAGCACCAGGTTGCCGTTGGGCCGGATATCGACCACCGTGCAGGCGATCCGGAACTGCATGGCGTCGCGCGTTTCCAGCTCGGCCTCGGAGCGGAGCTTGTTGTCCATCTTGCCGCTGATGGTCGGATCGCCCGCGCTCTGGGGATCGGGGATGGCCGTCAGGCCCCTGAGCAGAATCCAGTCCTCGAGCGTCATGCTGCCCTCGGCCTTCTTCTTGCGGTCCATTTCCCCTTCGCTGGTCACGGTCGACCTTTCGCTGACGAGCACGGTGATCAGGTCGTGCAGGCGCACCTCGGCTACCTCCACGGGACGTTCCGCGGTCCAGGAATGGGTGTAAAGACGCAGCGGCTCGCGCTCTGGCGGCGGGCCGAAGCCGCTGGAGCTCTGGGCCCCGGCCGCGGCGGCCCCCAGCGCCGCCACCACGCCCACCAGCCAGCCGGCCACCCGGCGCGTCGCATCGAGCCCCGCCGTGCCGCCCTCGGCCGCCCGGCGCCGGTACCTGCCGCAACATGCTTCGGCGCCTCGGGCACACGCTTGGCCCGGGCCCTGCTCCGCCTGTTCGCTTCCAACCTGTTCCGTGCGTTGGTCGCATGCGGCCATGGTCTCCGCCTCCTCTTTGCCGTGCTCGGCGTGCTGATCGTGCGCGCAACCACACTGCTGCGGCGGCGACTGCTGCGGCTGCTCTTGAGCCTGCGACCGGCGCAGCGACTGCTCGCACCGGCAAGCCGCGCAGCCCTCGCACATATCCCGCGAGTTCGGGTCCGTGGTAGCCATGCGGATGCCGCTCCTTTTGCATTGGGGTTTTGGTTCAGAATCCAGGGCCGACCGCTGCGGGCGCGCGCAACGGACGGTTGGCCACCGGCGCCGCGCCGGGGGCGCCCGGCGAAGCTGGAACACCGGAATCGCCAGCCTGTACCGGGCTCGCCGCAGGGAGTACGGTTGTTCCCACCTGCGCCTGTGGCGAAGGGGCTGTTGCCTGGGGGGGCCGGGCAAACACCTCGACCTCCTGGATGCCGCACACGCGGGCAAAGTACCTCTCGCGCGACCACAGCGATTCGACCTCCACCAGCTCGCCCATGGGCCCCTCGTCCCGGGCCCGGGCCGTGGTGCGCACGCGGACGCCCGCAGCCCGGGAATAGACCGTCACCACTTCCCCGCGGCGCACCAACAGCGGCGCGCGCACCGACTGGCGCTGGAGCACCACGCCGGCGGGCAGGGCCCGGGTGGTTTCGTGTCCGACCACTTGTTCGAGGCTTTGGAAACACTCCTCAGGGTTGTTGGGCACGAGCCCGCTCTGCAGGTTCACGTCGGCCGGACGGATGATCGTCCCGGGTGGCAGGCTCCGCGTGGTGACCACCACCGCGGGCGCGGTTTGCACATCGACCTGAAGGCGCAGCGTTTCGCGGCCTGCGGGCGAATCGACCTCGACCTCGAACACCTGTGGCCCGGTCCAGGGCGCACGCCCACCGCGGACCGTGATCCGGCCGACCGGCGGCCAGAGCCGGCGCAGCTCGTGTTCGGCCAGTTCAAAATCAAGCTGCCAGGCGGTCGGCTGCGCAGTGCGTTGGTCGAGATACTGCTGGATGGCCTGTTCGACCCGCTCGCGCGCCTTGCGCGCCGCGGAGGCGGGCAAGGCGGGCCCAGGGTTGCGCCCGTCCGGGCGGCCGCGGATCAGCACCTGGCTCGCGCCCGAGATGCGGTGTTGGGCAAGATTGAGGCCGCGCAGGAGCAGCAGGTCTTCCAGCTCGCGCACTGTGAGGAAGCGCTGTCCGGGATGGACCGGGGCGGCAAACAGCTCCAGCTCGGCCAGGCGCGCGGCCTCGGCCGCATCGGCAGCCACGATTTCCGCCACGTCGTCCAGGCGGACCAGGGCACCCGCGGCCGTACACTCGCCTCGCAGGCGCAGTTCCGCCCCCCGCACGGACATGCCGCAGCAGCCGGCCAGCAACACGGCCGGCAACCACAGCCGCACACACCCCACCAGGTCGTATACGCGCGATAGACTCACGGGTTCAGGGCGCGTCTGACAAAGGGATCGCCCGCGGTAGCCACCGTCGCCAGACGGTGGAACGACCTGCTTGTCGGCGGGTGTTGGCATGTGCCACTCCACGCTCTGGCGAGCGTGGCTACTTCTGCGCGAGAGACTCACGGGTTCAGTATCTCCTCAGGTTGGTGACCACCTGGAGCACTTCGTCGCCGGTTTTGACCGCCTGGGAGTTGAGCTCGAAGGACCGCTGGGTGGTGATCAGATCGACCAGCTCATTGACCGGCTCCACGTTGGAGCGTTCGAGTGCTCCTTGCTGCAGATCGCCCACGCCGTCCTGGCCGGGATTGCCCAGCAGCGGCGAGCCCGAGGAGTCGGTCTCCGCGTACAGGTTCTCTCCCAAGCGGAGCAGTCCCTCGGGGTTGATGAACGAGGCCAGCTCGATCTGGCCCACCTGGGTGAGCGTCTGGCTGCCCGGCTGGCGCACCGAGACGATCCCCTCGGCGGTGATCACCACCGCGGTGGCGTCCTCGGGAATGGTGATCGGCGGTTCCAGGCGCCGTCCCATGTGGGCCGAACCGATCACCAGCTCTCCGTTGGCGTTCTTCGAGAAGTTGCCCGCCCGGGTGTAGTAGGTATCGCCGTTGGGGTCCGAGACCTGGAAGAACCCGTTGCCGCGGATCACCATGTCCAGCTCGTTGCCGGTCAGCTCGAACGCCCCCTGGCGGAAATCGCCCTGGATGCTCGACACGCGGCCGCCCAGCCCCACGGAGATGCCGGTGGCCGCGTACTGGCCGGCGGTGTCTTCGGCGCCGGGGAACTTCTCGTGGCGATAGAACAGGTCCTCGAAGTTGGCTCGCCCGCGCTTAAAGCCCGTGGTCTCCACGTTGGCCAGGTTGTTGGCGATCACTTCGAGCTTGGTTTCCAGGGCGGTCATTCCGGTGGCCGCCGTGTACAGCGTTTGGATGCTCATGGCTTCAGCCCGTTGGAAAAGGAGCGACAGACGAGCGATTGGAAGACGAGTGGTTGGACAATCAGTGGTTGCAGAAGGGCAGCTTGAGCAAGTCGGAAGTCGGAAGTCGTCGGGTGGCCGGGGCTGGAGCGAAGCGAAGCCCCGGCGGCGCCGAACTCGAAATTCAAAGGTCGGAAGTCGGAAAACGCTTCGTGGCGAGCCGGGAGCGTCAGCTCCCGGTTCGGGTTGAAGCGCCAACAACGTCGATCGTCGTGCCGTGGTAAACCCGCGGCTCACGCCGCCGGCTCGCCTAAACCCTCATCAGCCGATTGATCAGCCCGCCGAGCATCTGGTCCTGGGCCTTCATCAGGTTCATGTTGGCCTCCAGCAGTCGGGAGGTCTCGATCAGGGCGGTCATCTCCAGGGCCGGCTGGATTCCGGAGGACTCCAGCCGGCCCACGGCCAGGCGGCGCTGGCTCGGCGGGACCAACTCGGGATCGGTCAGCGGCCGAAACAGGTTCTCGCCGGCACGCTGCAGCTCGTGGAGCGATCCCGGGCGCACCACGGCCAGGCTCTGCGTGGCGCCGCCCGACTGACGCACCGTGCCCTCGGTGGTGATCTCCCAGGGCCCGACGCGCGGGTCGATGCGGATCAACTCCCGCGTGTCGCTCAGCACCTGATAGCCTTGCTGCGTGACCAGCATGCCGTCGGACGAAAGGCGGAAATTGCCGGCCCGGGTCAGGTACAGCTCGTCGTCTTTGCGCACCATGAAAAAGCCGTCGCCCTCGATGGCCAAGTCCGTGGGCAGGCCGGTGTGCTTGAACGGGCCGGGCGAAAAATCGGTGGTGGTCTGCTGGACCATCACCCCGCCGCCCACGTCTTCCAGAGCCCCGGTGCCCGGCGAGGCAGCGCCGCGCTGGATGGCCTCGGCAAACCGTGCCTGGAACAGGGCCAACTCGCGTTTGAAGCCCACGGTGTCCACGTTGGCCAGGTTGTGGGCGATCACCTCCAGGCGTTTGCTCTGGGCGTGGGCCCCTTCGGCAGACAAGTACAATCCGTAGGGCATGGCACTCTCGAACTCGTGCAGTCGCCCCCCTGCACCAGGACACGTAGGGTGGGTCAAGCCGAAGGCGCAGACCCACCATTTGGCCTTCTCGGTGGGTCTCGCTTTTCGCTCGACCCACCCTACAAGCTCGAAGC
>CAYXPN010000022.1:0-1439 GCA_964467075.1 uncultured Planctomycetaceae bacterium | reverse complement strand
TTGGCCTTCTCGGTGGGTCTCGCTTTTCGCTCGACCCACCCTACAAGCTCGAAGCTACAAGCTCGTAGTGACCCGATTCATCGGGTCATTCAAGGACCGTACAAGTACGGTCACTACAAGCTACGGTCACTACGAACCGTTTGCGTTTGCCGGATCGGCGTGCCCGCGGCTTGGTGCAATCTGCGTACCAACCCGGCAGGGTCCAGCCGCCAGGGCATCCCGCGGCTTGCCGAAGCCATTGTCTACAAAGCACTTGCGCCCACAGAATCACGGCGCGAAAGTCTCGGGCTGCGAGCAGGCGCCCGCTGCGCTGCCGCGGGCCGACCGGCAACTCTTGCCGCTCGGCCACGCAATTGCCTGCCATGGCGAGCCGGGCACGTGAGTGCCGGGTTGGGGTCAGTTCGGCGCAGATGCCGGGCGAAGGGGTAGCCCGAAACAAGTCGCGCAAGCGACTTCGGGCGGGGCAGAACCAAAGCGGCAGCTATCGCCGCGGGCGCAAGAGCAGCCAAAGAAAGGCCAAAGCAGCCAGCGCAAGCCACCAGGTGGCGGGCTCGGGCACCACGGGGCCTGTCTGTGCCCCAGAGCTCGATCCGGCGCAAGAGGCCGCCAGCCGGGGCAAGACCACCGCGTCTTGTTCGTCGTAGTAGAACTCGTCGGCCGACGCCAAAGACTCCTCCTCGGCCGACAGACCGGCCAGCGAACTGCTGCTCGTCCCTGACCCACCTGACAGCGCGGCAGTGAACCCACCGGGTGAGAGAGTTCCCAGCACGTTCACATCGGCGCTCAGCGTGCCGGTGCCGCTGAGCACCCCGCCGCTGGGGCCCGGACCGGCCACAGTGAGGCTTTCGGCCGAAAGGATGCCGTCGACCGAAAGCGCGGCGCCTGCGCTCACGCTTACCGGCCCGAACACGTCCAGCCCCGCGCCGCCGAGCACGTCCACTTGGCCGCCGACGATATTGAGCGAGACTGCACCCTGCACTCCGGTATAAGGTCGATCGATCGACACCAGACCCGACTGGACAACCATGTCCTCACGCCCCTCGGGGGAGACGAATTGCGAACCGGAGAGCCAATTGGCCGAGCCCCACAGCCCGGTCGGCCCGTTCCAGACGAGCGTGGCCGGCGGGTTGATCTGCCAGCCGATGTCGTCCAGTGCAGCCACGTCCAGGTCGGTGTAGTGCTTGCGCGTGCGCGGGGTGATGTCCGGGTCCATGGCCGTTTCCTGGGCCAGGGTGGTGCGGAAGATCGTATCTTCCACCCCTGATTGCCAATGGGCGTCGTCGGTCGTCAACGGCACATTGGCCCCGTAAACGCCCACGGCCTCGGGCCCGGTGAACTGGTGGTTCTGAATCCAGCCCTCCCAGGACTGCGCCAGCCCGAATCCCACGACGTGGCCCAACTCGTGCAGGGCCACGGAAAACAGGTCGTAGTAGCCTCCG
>CAYXPN010000021.1:19187-29766 GCA_964467075.1 uncultured Planctomycetaceae bacterium | reverse complement strand
CTTGCGCGCGACGGCGCGGACCACCTGGTTGGTGGCCCCTTGGGCGTTTTTGATGCGCTGGGCCTCGTCGAGCACAACCAGGTCGAAGCGCGGCAGCGCAAGGAGCCGGCGGTTGGTGCCGGTGGATTCATGGCGACCGGTTGCTGGTGCCGCGTCAACTGCCGGGGGCTGCGCTTCGCCGGACTGCCGCGGCCGGTCGTTTTCACCCGGGTGGACGGCGTCATCCGTCTGGTCGCCGTCGCCGCCAAGCAGCACGGCCTCGTCGCGGCAGAGCAGCTCGTAGTTGGCGATGCGCACCGGCACGTCGGTCAGTCGCCATTGCCAGGCGCGGTGGGCCGGCGGGCCGCAGATGACCATCACCGACAGCTCGGGGGCCCAGCGCTCAAGTTCCCGTTGCCACAAAGACACCAGCGGCTTGGGGCAGACCAGCAGCACGGTGCGCACCTCGCCGCGGCGCACCAGCAGCCGGATGGCCGTGATGGCCTGCATGGTCTTGCCCAGCCCCATTTCGTCGGCCAGGATCGCCGACTGGCGCGGATAGAGAAAGGCGATCCCCTCGAACTGGAAGGTGAACGGCTCGGCCGGCATCGCCAGCGAGCGATCGGCCAGCAGAAGCTCAACGGGCGGCTGCAACACGTATTGCAAGCGGTCGGGCAGCTTGATCACGTCGTCCGGCGGCCGGATGCGCGCAAACCGCCCTCTCTTGGCGGCGTCCCGCTGCGCACCGAGCGTTCCGCTCACTTCCGGCAGGGGGCGACTCACAGGCCGTGGCGGCATGACTCGTTCGCCGACTACAGCAGGCTCGGTCTCCAGTGCCTGCACAAACCCAAAGCTCCGCACCCGAACTTTGGGCCGTTCGATTGTCACGCGCACACACGGCGGGCGCGCCGAGGGCCAGTCGATGTGCAGCGCCCGCGGCGGTTCGCCCGGGCTAATCGCTCGGGCCAGCCGCTCTACGCCCGGCAGCCCGTCCACCTCTGGTATCGAGAGCGGCTCGAAGCAGCTTTGCACGGCCAGCGGACCGGCCGGAGATCGCTCGCCGCACGGCGGTGCATCGGGCTCGTCGGGCTCGTTGCGGTCTGGAGCCATGGGCGGTTCTGTTCCCCCGATCGCTCCGCGCTCACGCAGCCTGGGCTGCACGCCGGGCCTCCTCAATGGCCAAACGAATGCGCGCGAACGGCTCACTGAGATCGAACCAGTCGGCCAGCGGGCCGAAGTCCTCTTCGATCTGCTGCTGGTCGCCGGCCCACTGCCGGCCTACGGCCAGCCGATTGCGTCCCAGACGGAAGACTACCAGGTGTTCGGCGTCCTGAGCCGTTGCGCTGGCCGTTTGTTGTGCCCTCTGGACAGCACAGTCCTGTGGAGATTCCTCGGGCAGCACCAGGGCCACCGGCCGGCTGGTGCAGCCCCGCAGGGCCAGCGCGGGCAGGCGGTCGGTCCACACGGCCAGCGGCTCGACCTCAGCGGCCCTGACCAGGGCCGTGCCGATCTGCTCGCCGTACAAATACGCCTCCAACGTGGGGCCGTAGAGGATCTGCTGTGCCCGATTGGGCTTGATCGGGCTGGTGCAATGGAACTCCAGCGGGCGGCCCGCAGGATTCAGTAAGAGATAACCACCAAAGAGCCCGAACTGCCCGTCCTCCAGCACGGTCAGAAACCCCAGGGCATCGGTTTTGCGGTGCGGGTTTGAGGTCATGTGGGCTGGGCTGTGGCGATAATCCGGTGTGGCGGCCGAATGCCGTAATCGAAGACGATGGTCGCAAACGCCGGGGCACGCCGCATGATGTTGCAACCCGCCCTCACCGCGGCGCCTCTCGCAAAGGGAGAGGGGAGTTTACGCGGCGCGACGGAACCTCCACCGGAATCGGGCGGTCGGGCCAAGGGACTTTAGCCGGGATCGCCTCCGCGCGGTCCCACGGCGTTTTGGCGGCAGCGACCAGAACATGGGCAAGTCCCCCAAAATGGAGGGGTCGCCGGCGGGATTTTCCTGCCACCGGCGATGCCGCGGTCGAGCAGATGGCACGCGAGGCCTTGCGGAGCCGGGGCGCAGTTTGCGTCTTTGAGGCGGAAAGAACCCGCTCTGTCGGGGGGGCTCGGCGCAGACCGCGCCGCTCCGGGCCCGGTCGGGAAACAGCACCAAGAAGCGTCACTTTGCGCCAAGTTCGGCCGCACAGTTTGCCTACGTCGCAGACGCCGTGGCCGCTCAGCGGACTTTTCCGGCGCATCTGCCCGATCGAGCCGGCAACGGCCGCCGGCCGGATGTGCGCGCGTCTGCCCCCAAGAGCGGCCCATCGAGGCAGCCCGCGACGAATTTGATGTACTGCCGCGTTTTGCCGCAACGCCGGAAACCCGGCGGGCGTCTCGAAGCGGCGCAACAGATTTCCTGCGTTTCCGAGCTGGATTTTCGGGGTGCAAAACGTGCCTGAGCGTTTTCTGTTGGGGGGCGCTCGACTTGATCGGGGTCGGCCGTTTATACTGGACTGAAAGTGGAAAGGAACTGATCACCATGTCTCAACAGCCTTCGCGGTCCCGTCCGCCCATGATCAGCCAGATCGACGTCTCCCAAGGGCCGTACACCATGTTGCCAGACCAAACCGCGGCCTCCAACGGTTTGCAGGCCGAACAGACCCAACTGCTTCGTCAGATTCTTGCCGCCCAGGATCGCCAGAACGAACTGCTCGAAGACCTGGTCAACCTGCTGGGTGCGGCGCAGAAGCAGCGGGCCGCGGAGTTGGGGCAGTGGAGACAGGCCAACCCCGAACTGGCCCGAAGCTGCCGCGCCGCGGCCGAGGTGTTGGGCCGGGCCCAGACCGAGTTTCTCCAGAACGTGACCGGTGAGATCAACGACAATCTTGACACATTGCTCGACGGCGATTTTATGCTCCACGAGTTTGTGGACCGTTTCGGCCCGCGCTTGGTTCATTTGAATGGATTGCTGCAAGTCCTCTCCCAGCTCAGCGCCACGCCCGATACGAGCAACTCGCCGCGCCCTCGTTGATCCGGCCCTGGGGCGCACGGTCGACCAACCACGAGTTGTGTGCGGGCCGGATATGCTGCGACTCTCCGCTGATTGCCGTCCCGGCTGCTGCTCTTCCGGCCCGGAAAGAGCGCTCGCGCACGGACATGAACGAGGGCGTCCGGGAATTCAGTGTGCCACTGCTTCGCCAGAAGCAGTGTCTCGCCGTTGCCGCCGCTGCTTGCCCGGCGGGCAAGCAGTGGCACACGGCCATTTTCCAGCGAAATCCGGGGGCAATTCCCGGACGCCCTCACGTAGACACAAGATGAACGGCGCCGTTCTTAGAACTTGTAAAGGGTTAACTTCCCGGGGCTTCGCTTCGCTCCAGCCCCGGCCACCCGGGCTTGGCCGGGCGATTGGGGAAACAATTCGTTTACAAGTACCAAGGGCCCGTGGCGGCTGGAGGCTCGGGCTGGTGTTGGGCCTGTTGGCCCTGGCCGCGGGTTGCGGTCCGGACAAAGTGGTCTCACCCCAGGCCACCTCGCTACCGCCGATTGCGCAGGACCCGCGCGAGACGGGCGAGGACCTGGGGCGCTGGCCGGGCTTTCGCGGTCCGGATTGCTCGGGCATTGCGCCGGGCGGCAATCCGCCGGCGCGTTTCGGCCCCGATCAGCATGTGCGCTGGAAGGCCTCGGTGCCCGGCCGCGGCAATTCCTCGCCCGTGGTTTGGGACGATTACGTGCTGCTCACCTCCGCCCTGGAGCAGTTCGACCCGCCCGCGCTCGTGGTGCTCTGCTACGACCGATGGACGGGCCGGCAGCTCTGGCAGGCACCCGCGGGCAAAGCCCGGGGACGCACCCACGCGAAGAACGGCCATGCCTCGGCCAGCGTGGCCACCGACGGAGAGCGCGCCTATACCTTTTTCGGCGCTGCGGGGCTGTTCTGCTACGACTTCGACGGCCAGTTGCAGTGGCGCGCGGAGCTGGGTGACCTGGATCACCAGTGGGGACTGGCCGCCAGCCCCGTGCTGTTCGCGAATCTGGTCATCCAGCTTTGCGATTCCCAGCACGAGTCGTATCTGGCGGCCTTCGACAAGGCCACGGGCCAGCAGGTCTGGCGCACCGAGCGCCCCAGCTCCGGCTGCTGGAGCACGCCGGTGCTGGTGGACACCGGCTGGGACGACCGGACGCAGGACAACCAGCCAAGCGGAGGGCTGGACGAGGCACGCACAGAACTGATCGTCAACGGCGCGCAGACCCGCGGGAAAGAAGGCCAACTGCTCATCGCCTATGACCCGCGCGACGGGCGCGAGCTGTGGCGTGCCAGCGGCCCCACCGAACTGGTCACGCCCGTGCCGCTTTTTGGTGCGGGAATGGTCTTCAGCCTTAGCGGGCGCAACGGCCCGATCCTGGCCCTGCGCCCGGGTGGGGCCGGCGACGTGACCGAAACCCATCTGGTTTGGAAACTTTCGCGCGGCGGGCCCTATATCCCCAGCGGGCTGGTCTATCGCAACCGGCTCTACGTGATCGACGATGCCGGCCGATTGACTTGTTACAACGCGGGCCACGGCGAGCTGATCTGGAGCGAGCGGCTGCACGGGCCTTGTACGGCCAGCCTGGTGGCCGCGGCCGGGCGGATCTACGCGCTCAGCGAGCACGGCACAGTGGACGTGGTGGCCGCGGGCGATCAGTTCGAGCTGCTCGCGCAGAACGAACTCGACGCGCGCTGTCTGGCCACGCCGGCGATCGTGCAGGACGACCTGCTCATACGCACCGAAGATACGCTTTACTGCTTTACAGACAGCACTGAGCGTTCGGCTCCCGAGGCGGGCTCCGCCCAGGGCACCCCTGCTGGGACGGGCGCGCCCGAGGACAGAACCCGCGAACACAGCGCCCCCGAGAGCAGCGCCCCCGAGAGCAGCGCCCCCGAGAGCAGCGCTGCCGAGAGTGGGACTCTTGAAGGCAGCACTCCCGAGAGTGCCAGCCCCGAGATCGCAGCCTCCGGAAGTAGTGACGCCGAACCCCGCGGCCCCGAGGCCACGGCCCGGAGCTGGCCGCTTGAGCGGGGCGATCGCCGGGCCACGGGCGTGGCGCGGAGCAGCCTGCCGCCGAGGCTCGAAGTGCTCTGGACGTTCACGACCGAGCGGGGCGGCTTCGAGGCCACCGCGGCCATTGTGGATCAGACGGTTTACATCGGTTCGCTGGACGGCAACCTCTATGCCCTCGACCTCGACAGCGGAGAGAAGCGCTGGGAGTTCCCCGCCGAACTGGGCTTTACTGCCTCGGCCGCGGCGCGCAAGGGCCGGGTCTACGTGGGCGACACGAACGGCACCTTCTACTGCCTGGATGCCCAGAGCGGGCGCAAGCTGTGGCACTTTCAGAGCGATGCCGAGATCAATTCCGGTGCCAACTTCCACGCCGACCGCGTGCTGTTCGGCTCCCAGGACATGTTCCTCTATTGTCTCGAAGCCGAAACCGGGCGCCTGGTCTGGAAACATGAAAGCGCCGACCAGATCCGCTGTTTCCCGGCCATTGCCGGCGACTACACGTTTGTGGCCGGCTGCGACGGGCAGTTGCACATCATCCGCCTGGCCGACGGCCAGGAGGTCGGCCACGTGGACCTCCAGGCGCCCACGGGCTCGGCGCCCGCCTGTTCGGGCGAGATGGTTTTCGTGGGCACGGAAGGCAACATGTTCTTCGGCATCGACTGGCAGAAGCGCAGCGTGCGCTGGCACTACGAGAATGCCGAACGCCCCTGGCCGTTCCGTTCCTCGGCCGCGGTGACCGACCGGCTGGTGATCGTCGGCTCGCAAGACAAGCTGGTCTATGCGTTCGAGCCCCGGAGCGGGCGCAAAGTCTGGTCCTTTGCCACCAAGGGGCGCGTGGACGGCTCGCCCGTGGTGGTGGGAGATCGGGTGTTTGTGGGCTCGATGGACGGCAGGCTCTACGCCCTGGATCTGGCCGGTGGACGCGAGTTGTGGCAGTTCGAGGCCGGCGGGGGCATCCTCGCTTCGCCCGCGGTGGCCGACGGGCGCCTGGTCGTCGGCACGTTCGACGGCGAGCTGTATTGCTTCGGAGCCAGGCAGTAGATGCGCGGGTCGGCTTGTTCAACCCGCTCTCCGCCTATGCTAGCTTGTGCATAATCCTGCGCACGGCGGGAGAGGGGAGACGACGCCCGGCTCGCCGTGGGCGCCGCGCTCAGACGACCGACTTGCTCACCAGCACGACGTCCTGCTCCTGCTGCTCGTCGACCTCGAAGCCGCGGTTGCGGAAGGTGGCGATCATGCGCACGTTGTCGCGCGAGGTCTCGGCCACGACGCGCTTGACCCCCCAGCGTCGGGCCACGTCGAGGCAGTAGTCGGTCAACAGCCCGCCCACGCCGTGGCCGTGCCAGCGGTCCACCACGAGCACCGCGTATTCCGCGGTTTCGTGGTTCACGTCGGCCACCAGGCGTCCTACGCCGGCCAGGCGCCGCTGGCCCTCTTCTTCCACCTCGGCCACGATGGCCATCTCGCGGTCGTAGTCGATGAAGCAATAGCGGGCGGCCATCTCGTGGGTGGTCTGCTTGAACAGGTAGCTGAAGCGGAACCAGAGCGACTGGGTCGAGCAGCTTGCCAGAAGCTCGTGCCAGAGCGGCTCGTCTTCGGGCTTGATCGGACGCAACACCACGGGCGTGCCGTCTTTCAGCCGGCGCTCGGTGACGAATTCGTCCGGATAGGGGCGGATGGCCAGGTGCGAGAAGGGACGCACGGTGCGCACGACCAGCTCCTGGTCGATGAGCACCCGCGCGTCCAGGGCGATGGCGTCCTGCTGGGTGACCAGCAGCGGGTTGACGTCGAGCTCCTTGATCTCCGGATAGTCGGCCACCAGGTAGGAGAAGCGCATGATGATCTCGATCAGCCGGTCGACGTTCACGCCGGGCCGGCCGCGATAGCCCTGCAAGAGCGGCCAGGACTTGAGCGATTCGAGCATCCGGCGCGTGAGCGACTCGTTCAAGGGCGGCAACCCCAAAGCCCGATCGCGGAACACCTCGGCCGCGGTGCCGCCCATGCCCACCATGATCACCGACCCGAACACTGGGTCCTTCTTGGTGCCCAGGATCAGCTCGAAGCTGTGGGGGTAGGTGACCATCTTCTGCACCGTCACCCCGCGGATTTCGGCCTGGGGGCGCATCTGGCGTGCCCGGGCGGTCATGGCCGCGAAGGTGTTGCGCAGCTCGTCGTCGGAGGCCAGGTTCAGGGCCACCCCGCCCACGTCGGTCTTGTGGGTGATCTGCGGTGAGTTGATCTTCATCACCACCGGATAGCCGATCTGGTGGGCTAGTTGCACGGCCTCTTCGGCATTGCGCGCCGGGTGGGGTTTGGTGGCGGGAATCTCGTAGGCCTCGAGGAAGGCCTTGGACACGTTCTCGGAGAGCACCTCCTGGCCTTCGACCAGCATGGTGTTGAACACCGCGCGCAGGCGCTGCCGGTCGATCGCGAACTCCAGGGGGATGTCGCGCGGAGTCTCGTAGAGGTATTCCAGGTTGCGCGCGTAGGAGACCAGGTGCATGAACGCGCGCACGGCCTTCTCGGGCGTGGGATAGGTGGGAATGCCTGCGCGGCTGAGCACCTGGATGCCCTCGCTCACCACCCGGCCGCCCATCCATGCGGCCAGCACCGGTTTCTCGGCGCGGCCGGCCACGCGCACCACCGCCTCCGCGGTGGCGCTGGGATCGGTCATGGCCTGGGGCGTGAGGATCACGAGCACGGCATCCACCTGCGGATCTTTGAGCACGGCTTCCAGGGCCTTGGCGAAACGCTCCGGCGGCGCATCGCCGAGCACGTCCACCGGATTGCCGCGCGACCAGTAGGCCGGCAGGAAGGAATTCAGTCTCTCCAGGGTCTCGGGCGAGAACTCCGCCAGCTTGCCGTTGCGCTCGATCAAGGCGTCGGTGGTCATCACCCCCGGCCCCCCGGCGTTGCTGACGATAGCCAGCCGATCGCCGCTGGGGTGCTGCTGTCGGGCCAACAGCTCGGCGCAATCGAACATGTCTTCGATCTGGAAGATGCGCTCGATGCCCGCCCGCTGGAACGCGGCCTCGTAGACCGCGTCCACGCCGGCCATCGCACCGGTATGCGAGGCGGCCGCGGCCGCGCTTTCGGCGAAACGGCCCGCCTTGTAGGCCACGATGGGCTTGGTGCGGGCAAACGCGCGCGCGGCGGACATGAATTCGCGGGCTTCGGTGATCGACTCGATGTAGAGGATGATCGAGCGGGTTTCGGTGGCTGAGCCGAAGTAGTCGATCAGGTCGCCCATGTCCACGTCGAGCATGTTGCCCACGGACACGAAATAGGAAAAACCGATGCCTTCCTCAATGGCCCAGTCGAGCACCGAGGTACACAGGGCCCCGGACTGGGAGATGAAGCCGATGTGGCCCTTCTGCGGCGTGGCGTCGGCGAAACTGGCGTTCAGGTGGATACCCGGCACGATGATGCCCAGGCAGTTGGGCCCCAGGATGCGCATGCCGTCGAAGCGACGTTGCTCTTCGAGGACCTTCTCTTCGAGTTTGCGGCCGTCTTCGCCCACCTCGCGAAAGCCGGCCGAAATGACCACCAGCCCCCGCGTGCCCACTTCGCCGCAGGCCCGCACAATGCCGGGCACCGTCTGGGCCGGGGTGCAGACCACGGCCATGTCCGGGGGATGGGGCAGACTGGGGATGTCGGGATAGGCGTGGATGCCCTGCACGCTCTCGCGCCGGGGATTGACCGGATAGACCACCCCGCGAAATCCCGATCCGACCAGGTTGCGCAAGACCGTGTAGCCCACACTGGTCGGCGTGTCGCTGGCGCCGATGACGGCGATGCGCCGAGGATTGAAAATCTTGTCCAGGTTTCGAATGCTCACGGTCGGCTCCTCGAAGTTCACCAAGACCACGGTGTGTCTGATAATCGCAGCCACGCTCGCCAGAGCGTGGTGGTGGGGCATCGACTAATCGTAGCCACGCTCGGTGAGAGCGTGGTGGTGGGGCATCGACCAGCGCGCCCTGCAACAGGCAGGCTCTTCCACCGTCTGGCTTTCGGTGGCTACGACCAAGTTGCGCACACGGACGGCAAGGCCGCCCGCACCCCCCCACGGAGGGCACCTGCTGCGCGCTGGGCCAGCGAGGTGGTTGGGGGCCCGTCGGGTCGAGGCAAATCAACCAAGTATAGCCCCGTCCTGTAGCGCAACTTGTAATCTACTGCTTCTCGGCCGGCTCCAAAAGGCGTGCCGATCAGGCCAGCCCGTCGGGTGGCGCAAGGGCGCACGATTGGGCCGAATAAAGGGGCTGCGTGGCCCGGGGGAAGCGCGCCGTGAAAGGGGACGGCTCTCCGGGGACTGGTTGGGTGGCACGCCCGGTTGGGTGGCACGCCCGGAGCGCCAGCCACGGGCGTGGCCAGGCACGTTTCACCAGTCGTGCATGGTCGCAGCCACGCCCTTCTGAGCACCTGCCACCCGCCGGGGCTCTCAGCGAAGCGAACGCCCGGGAAGTAATGCCTTCACAGGTTCTCAGGCGACACTCCCAGGCCGGCAGCGGTTGGGCTAAAATGACCACGCCAATGCTGTTTCCGCGGCCGGGTGGCCGGGGCTCTCAGCGCAGCGAAGCCCCGGGAAGTAAGCGTACGGTGTCGCGCAGGGTGCCACTGGCTCTGCCAGTGTTCCTTTGCGTCCAGTAAACCGCGTGCGTGCAAAGCACGCACCATCCGGCTGTTATCCTGTCATCCCGTTATCCTGTCCGATTCCGCGGACGCGCGTGCGTGCAAAGCACGCACCATCCGGCTGTTATCCTGTCATCCCGTTATCCTGTCCGATTCCGCGGACGCGCGTGCGTGCAAAGCACGCACCCTACAGGCCGGAACCGCCCATGGACAAGCCACGCCACCGTTCGGACGATGACCGCCCGCTGGTCGAGCAGGCCCAGTCGGGCGAGTACGCCGCCTTTGAGCAGCTTGTCGAGAAATACGAAGGCCGGGTCTATGCCCTGGCCATGCACATCCTGCGCCGCGCCGACGAGGCGCAAGACGTGGTGCAGCAGACGTTCCTCACTGTGATGGAACACCTGCGCTCCTTCCGTCACGAGGCGAGGTTCTCCACCTGGCTTACGCGCGTGGCGACCAACCACGCGCTGGGCATCTGGCGCAAGCGCAGCCGGCAGCGCACCGTGTCGCTCTCCGGCCGGGAGGGCGAGCCGGACCTGGACCTGCCCCACCCGCAGTTCATCGCCCAGTGGCGCGAGTCGCCCGACGAGATCGCTGCGCGGCGCGAAACGCGCGAGATTCTCGACCAGGAACTCGACGCGCTGGACGAGAAGTACCGGCTGGTCTTCCTGTTGCGCGACGTGGAGGAACTCTCAACCAGCGAGACGGCCGAGACGCTGGGCCTTACGGAATCGAACGTCAAGGTGCGCCTGCTGCGTGCGCGCCTGATGCTCCGCGAGCGCCTCACCCGGCGCTTCGGCGACGAGACCACGCAACTCATCCCCGGCCACGAGCATTGAGGCAGGTGGGATGTGGACGCGTTGGGTGGACACGTAGGGTGACGCGTTGGGTGGACACGTAGGGTGGGTCAAGCCGGAGGCGCAGACCCACCGACAATGAAAGACACG
>CAYXPN010000021.1:12701-19087 GCA_964467075.1 uncultured Planctomycetaceae bacterium | reverse complement strand
TGAAAGACACGTAGGGTGGGTCAAGCCGGAGGCGCAGACCCACCGACAATGAAAGACACGTAGGGTGGGTCAAGCCGGAGGCGCAGACCCACCGACAATGAAAGCGGAAAGCCGAGAGCGGAAGAACGCGTGCGAGCCGTGGGGTTTATCCCCACGGGAGCCGAAGCGAAAGCCGAACGCGCCGGGTGCCACTGGCTCTGCCAGTGCTGCTGCTTTGCGTGCGGTGTTGCCAACTCCTTACGACCTCATTCGGCAGTAACCGCCGTGGACGTACGTACCCGCACGGGCAAAGCCCGTGAGACGGTGGGCGGACATCTTCCCGGGAGCAACCAGCCACTTTCAATTGGGTACGGGACATCTTCTGGGTAACGACCTTGACTTAAGCGACTGTGCAAGCGACAATGCAATACGTTAGTCGTTTCTTCGCCGATATACCACCCGGCAACACAGGGAACAATCGCAATGAATGACGAAGCAATTGCCTTGGCATTCAAGCTCCCTCAAAATGCGTATTGGGAACTGGCCGCAATAGCAACGTACGCGGCCAGGCTGCCAGAGATCGAGAACTGTTGGCGGCAAGTGGGGCACGCGCCCAACAGGGAGATAGTAGCCAAGAGAATTGGAGAGTCCCTCGCCCTTCCTGAGAAGGAGGTGAGACATCTTCTGAACGGGCTTCTCAACCTTCATGGTCTCCGGGATCGCTTAGACGTTGAACCGGAAGATTTATTGACCTCGTTGATCTCCGCAGCAGAGGAGCAGGGTACTGACTCGTGGAAGTCTCAATACGTTGACAAGCTCAAGGCCGCTCGCCAGCAAATACTTGATACCCTCCGTCGGCTTGGCCCAGACCATCCTCTTTCGATTTGCCGAAAAGCGGAAGAATTGACTTATCAGCATCAAAACGTACTCGAGCGTTCTCAGATTGTCACCGATCTTAGGCCGGTGTTCAGCGAATCTGCCGAAGACATTCTTGAGGCCGTGATCACGCACACGCTGTGGATCGAGTACTCGGATGGCAGCCATAGGAAAAGGATCGAGATTGCAATGGACGCGACCGACTTGGCCGAACTACACCAATTATGTGAGCGTGCCCAACGAAAAGCCATGACGCTCAGAGAGTCGCTGAAATCCATGAAATGGCCGACTGCGATAGTTCGAGAACAAGCGCTGGAAAGCGAAGGAAGCCGATAACATGGCTACAAAAGAAAGAACGCTAGAGTATCCCCTTCCAAGACGCTACGGCGCGCCTGAGAAAGAGCTTTATCGATCGCGGGCGGTCGAATGGCCGGAAATACTGCAGGCGCAAGAGCAGCTATTCATCCCGTACCACGAGCGAACTGTCGAACAGGTTCGCCGCGCGCTAGTGGCAGCGCGCGAGTGCATCGAAGCTTCACCAAGGAAGCTCGGCGGTATTCCAGTGTTGCGCGGAACACGTTTCTCGGTCGCGCAACTCTTCGCAGAGTTAGCTGAGGCTGATAACGTCGAAGACATCGCAGAAGAGTTCGATCTCGATGCGAGTCAGATTAGCACACTGCTGCATGCGCTTTCCAAGTATCTCGACAGGTCGTGGTTCAGATAAAGATGGCTAGCCACAAGAAACGCGAAGTGCAACTCGATAAGAACTCAGGGAGCAAGAAACTGAGGGATGCGTGTAATCAAGAGGGGGCCGTCGATTGCTACCTTCTTCCATTGGGCGTAAGAGATGCGGATGATGACGCTGTCCTCGAATACGCGATTTCAAAGGGGCGGCTTACGTTGACTTTTGATCGAACGATACTCGAGGACAATCCCCATGTTCTCGCAGGCCGCAATCCGGGCATGGTGCTCTTGCGGATGGATGACGACTCAAGCAGACGCATTACGCGAAAAACAGCAATGAGCCTGTTGAGGGACTTCAAGCAAGCATTCCCCGAATGGAACACCGTCTCCTGGCAGCATTCGTTCGTTGAACTCACACCGACCCTAATCTTTGTCTACGAGACTACCACTCAGTCCCCTCGTCAAGTGAAGATGTTGAGACGCGATAGCCCCCGTTGGCAGGATGAACTCCGATCAATCCTTGAGGAAAACGCGCGGTATTTGCACGGAGACACGTAGAGTGGCTCAAGCCGCAGGCGCACCAAGGCGCAGACCCACCAACAGTTGCCGGTGGGTCTTCGCTTCACCCGGGCCACCCTATGAGCTTCACTGCTTGTCCGCTGCCAGCGCGGGCTTTCCGGCTTTGTGCAAGACCACCGGGGGCAGCGGCCAGGCAGTGGCACACACCCGAAGCCTCTCGGCCGCGCAGGGCCACCCGGCCGACGTCCAGGGGTCGCAGGATGTAGGGTGGCTGCTTGCAGCCACGCGTGTCTTGCCGATGGTTGGGTAAACCGCGTGCGTGCAAGCACGAACGCCTACGGCTCGCCGTTAAACAAAGACCAACCCGCGTCACACCCCAGTGCGTGCAAGCACGCACCCTACGGACTCACACCTCCGTCCACTTGCCCGGGATCGGCACCGGATAGCGCCCCTCGGCGTCGGCCTTCGCGGGCGGCGGGCTGTTCTCGGTCATCTCGTCGATATACGGGCAGAAGAAGAACTCCGAGCCCATCACCTCGTCCCAGGTGACGATCCGGCCGCTGTGCACCGCGGCCCGGCCCATGATGGTCGCCAGGTTGGACTTCAAGGCCCGCTCGGTTTCGTTGTGATACAGGTCGTGGCGGATGGCCGCGATCAGGTTGTTCCACTCGGCCTGCCAGGGCGAGAACTGCTCGGCGGGCGCTTCCCAGGCGATGTTGTCGTTCGAGATGCGCTGGTCTCGATAGGTGCGCACCGTGCCCCGGTGCGTCTGGCCGGAGAACTGGGCCGCGCACTTCGTGCCGTGGACAAACGTGGCGAACTCACCGTAGCAGCCGGGGATGTTGCGGTTGGTCACCAGGGCCTTCGTGCCGTCGGCAAACGTGTATTCGATCGCATAGGTGTCGAAGTTCTGGCCGCAGCTTTGGTTGTCCGGACTCCGTCCGCCCAGCCCGTGCGCCTCGACCGGCCAGGAGTTCTTCAGCCAGCAGCACTCGTCGACCTGGTGGATCAACAGCTCGCTGAAGATACCCGAGGAGGCCCAGAGGAACGAGCCGCGGTGTTTGATCTGCCAGATCAGCTCGTTTTCGCCTCCGGGAAAGGGGCCCAATCGCCCGCCGCCGCCCAGGCGCGCGGCGCGGATGAGCTGGATTTCGCCCAGCTCGCCGTCCTCGATGCGCTTGATCAGCGCCTGCCGGTTCACACTGTGGCGGCACTGCACGCCCGCGGCCACCTTGAGTCCCTTCTCATCGGCGAGCTTGCCCGCCTTGAGCATCCGGTGCGAGCCGCCGGGGTCCGAGGCGAACGACTTCTCCATGAACACGTTCACGCCCTGATCGACCGCATGGACGAAATGCGTGGGCCGGCAGTAGGAGCGCGTGGTGAGCATGGCGATATCGCCCGGGCGCAGGCAGCCGATGGCTTGCTTGTAGGCGTCGAAGCCGGTGAACTGGCGTTCCGGCGGCACGTTGATCCGATCGCCGAACTTGCCGGCCAGGATTTTGACGGTCGCCTCGATTCTCTCTGGGAATAAGTCCGCGGCCGCGTAGAGCTCGACCGGCCCGGAATCGGGCACGGACAGGGCGTCGCCCACTGCCCCGCGCCCGCGCCCGCCGCAGCCGATAATGGCCAGGCGAATGGTGTTGTCTTCCGCGGCGTGGACCCTGGGCACCTGCATGCCGCTCAGTGCGGCCCCCGCGGCCGCTGCGCCGCCGAGCTTGAGCAGGCCGCGACGGGACAGGGATGCATCCTGGGGGCGCTTGGGTGGCTGTGGTTTCATGGCCGGGTACTCCTGAGAAATGGGGAAGCTCAACGGGGAAGGTCGAACGTTGTGCTCCGACAACCGGGGCAATCGGCAGGTCGCTGCGCCCCCCGAACCTACTGCGCGGCCACACGAAGTGCAAGTGGCGCGCCGGTTTGTGTCTGGCCAGACACTGCGGGGGATGCCGCTGGCATACCTTGCCCGAATCGCGTAACATGAATACCGGGCACAACCCTGATCCAGGCCGCAGCCTTCCCGGGCCGCACGACCGCGCGGCGCAGCAGCCCCAGGGCGCGTGAGGGGCCGCGAGGGCACGGGCGGGCCCGTGGCCGAGCGGGCTGGCTGTCCGATAGAAGAAGAACCGGTTCGTAGTGACCGTACTTCTACGGTCTTTACAAGACCCGATGAATCGGGTCACTACGAGCACCCGATCAATCGGGGCACTACGAACGCGCAGGCTCGTAGTGGCCGTACTTGTACGGTCTTTACAAGACCCGATGAATCGGGTCACTACGAGCACCCGATGGACCGGGTCACTACGAACGGGGGCACTACGAACAACTTGTCCGAAGCAGGCCTTTTCAGGCAGGTGGAGCCATGAAAGCCATTTTAAGAACTTGTAAACGAGTTGTTTCCCCAGTCCGGCGCCCAGGCCCGGGTGGCCGGGGCTGGAGCGAAGCGAAGCCCCGGGAAGTAATACTTCTGCGAGTTCTAAGCGTAACGTTGGGCCTGGTGGTGCTCTGGGCATGGGGCCCAGCCGGCAGGGCCGAGGCCCAGGTCCAGAGGACGACCGGCCGATCCGGGCTGTTCGGCACCCGCACCGTGGGCGGCGGCACGCTCTCGGCCGGCACGCGCAGTTTCGGCGCCGGCACCGGGCGCACCACCCAGACCGGCGCCAGCCCGTTGGGCACCACCAGCGGTCAGTTGGACCCTTCGGCCAGGTTTGTGCGTGGCAGCCGACAGTCGGGCGAGTTCGTCGGCGCGGGAAGCGAAGACCTGGCCGGCTTCATCGGTGCGATCCAGGCAGGCGCCGCGCAAGCGGGCCGTACGGGGCCCGGCAGCCTGGGTCCCCAAGCCCGCGGCACGGGCGCTTCCGCGCAGGGACGTTCCACCGGCGGGCGTTCGCCGACTCCGGAGCTGAGAACCACGTTGCGCACCGGCTTCGAGTTCCCGGCGCGGAGCCCGGCGACCGCGGCCGACGCGGTTCAGACGCGCCTGAACGAGATTCTCATGCCTGAGACACTGTCGGCGATTCGGGTGGAGCTGAGCGGCGAGACCGCCCGGCTCAGTGGGATGGTTGCCACAGTTCGCGAGCGGCAGTTGGCCGAACGGCTGGTCTTGCTCGAACCGGGAATCTGGGAGGTGAGTAATGAGTTGATCGTGGCAGGGTCGGCCGGGTCCACGGGTGAGGGGACCACTGGCCCGTCGGCTCAGCCTGCGGCTCCGCGCAGTCCGGCTGGCAGCCCGGCGGGAACGGCTGGAGCTGAGCCGCAGAACCCATTTGTGCCTGAGGAGGCCCTGCCGGCGCCTGTGCCGGCAACACCGTCCGCGCCGGGTGTTGCGCCGCAGTCGCGTTGACGGCTCTGGAGTCTGTTGGCGCAGGCGTGCTGCCCGAGAAGCGCGGGGGCAAGGGGATCGTCATCGTGGACATGCGCGCCTGCGCATTGTCCGGCGAGTGGCTCTCGGCCGTCTGAGCGGGCGCGTATGGCTCTTGGCGCGAGGCAGCACCCGATTCGCCCGGTTCTTGCCGCCGGACAGCAGCCGATTCATAGGCGGCCGCGCGCACGGCTTGCACGCCCGATTGGGCACCGCCTGGCGCGGGCACTTCGTGCGGGCGCTGCTGGTCGGGGGCGGCTGCTTGCGAGGCGGGCAAGGGCGGGCCCGGCAGGATTTGGCGCGCCTGTTCGCCGACCAACACGGGGCCTTCGTCCGGGATGAACCGCGCGATCAGGCTGATCGCTCTCTGCGGTCCGCCCGCTGCATCGACAGGAATCCACACGCTGTAGGAATGCCCCAGCTTCGACTCGCTGTAGTGCTGGCCGAACTGATCGCGTGGGAACACATACTTGCGGTCGGGTTTGACGTCGGTAGGTTCTCGGCCTTCTTCATCAAACGCGTAGACCACCAGCTCGCCGCTGACCTTGACAGGCTTGTTGCCGCCCGGCCCGTAGAACATCAGTCGGCCGCCGAACCCGCGAATCGGCGGCTGGTTGGGCTGATAGAGGATCGTGTCCGTCCAGAAAGCGACCAGCTTCTCCGGCACCTGCGGCTTCTCTTCCCAAGGCAGAGGAAAAGGCACCGAGGGTCTGAGGTCCAGTTTTGCGCAGCCGCCCGCGACGGCCAGCAACGCGGCCGCCAAGAGCCCCAAGCCTGAAGCCGTCCTGGCACTCATCAACGGTTTCCTCCTGGCACGTAGGGCCAATGAGGCGTTGCCCGTTCCGGGCGCCCAGCCCATGGCGCCGGGGCCTGCCCGGGTGGCACGAACGCGGCGGGCCGCTGGTCGGCAGCCTGGGGCTCACCTCCGTAGAAGACCGCCTGCTGGACACCGTCCGGGGCCCATCGGGCCTCT
>CAYXPN010000021.1:0-12601 GCA_964467075.1 uncultured Planctomycetaceae bacterium | reverse complement strand
GGGCCGGCGGCAATTGGGCCGGCGGCAATCGAGCAGGCGGCGCCCCGTATTGCGCGGCGCCGGCGTATGGTCCGCCGGAGTATGGTGCGCCGGCATCCTGCTGCCGGGACTGTGCCATTGTCGGCTGCGGGTCCGCGCGCTGAGCGCGGCTGTCCGGGGGCCATGCCTGGGCCACCGGGTGCGCGCCAAGTGCCGGCACCCGGCCGGCATACCTGCCCGCGGCAGCGACGCCCAGGGCAGGCGCGCCGCCCGGCCCCTGGTATGGCTGCCAGGCCGAATCCGGCGCCACCGGCGGTTCGCGCAGCCTCAGCTCCACCGGCCCCTGCTCGGCGCCCGGCGCGGACGAATCGGGCATCGGCAACAGCGGTGCTTCGTCCGGGGTGGGTACGGTTTGCAGTTCCGCGGCCGGGCCAGACCGCCAGGACGGCTCCGCAGGCACAAACTGCGGGGCCGCCTGGGGCGAGGGGATGATCTCCGGGCCTTCGAGCACGGGCAGTCCGGTCTGGGCGCCGCGCCCGGCGGGGTCCATATCGGGATAGATGACCTCGGTTTCCCAGTCCTCCCATTCGTCGCTGCGGCTGCGCAACGCGGCGCCGTCGTGCATTTCCAGCACGTCGCTCAGGCACCAGTGCATGCGTGCAGCCTCGACCTGCCGAATCCAGTCGGCGTCTTCCTTGCTGCGCACGATGTGGGGGGTCATGATGATCAGCAGTTCGGTGCGGCGGAGCTGCTTGCCGTCGTAGCGGAAGAGGAACCCCACCCCCGGCAGATCGCCCAGCAGCGGCACCTTGCGGCTGACCACGGTGGAGTTCTTGGTGATCAGGCCGCCGAGGACGACGGTCTGGCCGCTGGCCGCGCTGATGGTGGTCTGGGCCGTGATGGTCTCGATCCGCGGGGAGCGGATCACCTCGCCGGTGGCGGAAATCGAGACCGGCACACCTTCTTCTTCCGGGCCGACCTCGGATTTCTCGGCGTCGATTTCCATGACCACCATTCCGTCCGGGCTGATGCGCGGGGTGACACCCAGGATCAGGCCCACGGGTTCGAGCTGGATGTTGTTGATCTGGCCGGCCTCGCTGATCTGGGCCCCGGTAATGCGAGGCACACGCTCGCCAACCTGGATGAAGGCCGGCTGATTGTCGAGCGTCATGACCTGGGGCCGGCTGAGCACGTCCAGTCGCCGGCTCTCTTTCAAGGCGCGAATGAGCACGCTCACACTTTCGCTCGATGCGCTGAAGACGAAACCGCCGTAGCCCAGCTCGCCGTTGATGCGCCCCAGGCTGAAATGCGAGATTCCCTGGGTGCCGATCCATCGCGAAATGCCCGACCCCCCCTGGCCGCTGCTTTGCCCGAGCGGCTGGTTGTTGAAGGCGAAGCCGGGGTTGAAGGTGGCCGAGGTGACCACCTCGTTGGACGAGACCGGGTTGCCCAACGCATTGAATGTGGTCGCCGTGGTGGTGACAATGTCGCTCAGCAGGCTGCGGTTGAAGAGCACCGAGTCTTGCAGTCCCAGCTCGAACCCCAGCTCTTCCGTGTCATTGAGCACCACTTCGGCCAGGATCACCTGGATCATCACCATGGGCGGACGCTCGTCGAGCTGTTCGACCAGGCGCATGATTTCGTCGTAGAAGCGCGGCGTGGCACTGACGATCAGGCTGTTGCTGACCGGCTCGGGCACCACGATCACCTCGCGTTCGATCTGCTCAAAGGGGCTGAGCAGTCCGGGCTGGATTTGCTGCACCTGGCGCTCGCTTTGCAGGAACTCGTTGATGGCCGTGGCCACGTCGATGGCCGGCGCGTTTTTCAGCCGGTAGACGACGTTCTTGCGACGGCGCACGTCGCTCTCGTCCAGGCGGAGGAGGATCGCCTCGACCACCTGCAAGTCGCCGCGCGTGCCGGTGGCGATGACGCTGTTGGTGCGCACATCCACGGCGAAGCGCAGCGGCACGAGCGAGCTTTCGCCCTCTTGGGCCGCGGTCTGCACGGCCGGCTGGTCGGCCGCGGGCTCGGCGAACAGCGTGCCGAGCATCTCGGCCAGCGCGGTGGCATCGCCGTTGACGATGGTAAACACCTTGATCTGGGCCTCGGCCGCGGGCAGACCGTCCAACTGCTGCACCAGCGCCGCAATCAGCTCCATGCTGTCCGCGGGTGCCGAGACCAAGAGCGAGTTGGAACGCACGTTGGCCGTCACGCGCACGTCCGTCAAGATGCCCGAGCGGAGCTGGCGCCGCCCCTCGCGGTCGATGGTCATGAACCGCAGCATCACCGATTTCTGCTCGCCCCCGGCCTGCGCGGCTTGGCCCGGCGCCCCCGCGGCAGCCTGGCCCACGATGGCCTCCTGGAGGATCGGCGCGATCTGGTCGGCCATGGAGTTCTGAAGCTGAAACACGCGCAGCTCGTTGACCGCCTGGCTGACCGGCGTATCGAGCCGCTGGACCACCGCGGCCACCTCTTCCATGTCGCGCGGGCCGGCCTGAACAATGAGCGAATTGGAACGGAAATCGGCCACCACCAGCACGCGCGGCCCGAGCCCTTCGCGCTCCTCGAAAAACTGTTCCACGGTGGCCTGGGCCGTCTGGGCCCCTGCATAGCGCAAGCGGAACACTCGAAACTGCGTGTGCGGAGCCACCGGACGGTCGAGCTTCTGCACCAGCTCGATCACCCGCCCCACGTTCTCCGGCCGGCCGATCAGCAGCAGGGCGTTGGGCTTGACCAGCGCGGTAATGCTCACCGCCCCCTGGCGCGGCAGGTAGATTTCCTCATACAACGGCACGAGCAGCTCCGTCAGAGCCAGGCTCTCCACGTGGCGCAGGTGATACACCTCCACGGCCGGCTCGGCCTCGGCAGCCAGCCGCTCGATCTGCTCGATCAGTTCTACCAGGCGTTCTACGTCCCGCCGCAGGCCGCGAACCACCAGCACGTCGAGCCCTTCGAGCAGCTCCACCTGCACCGATCCGACCAGATTGGCCTCTTCCGGCTCTTGCTCTTCGCCGGGCGGCGGCTCGCCCGGCAACGGTTCGGCGCCCTCGCCTTCCAAAGGCGGCTCCCCACCGGGTAGCGGCGGCTCGGCCGCGGGCGAAGGCGCCCCTCCCGGTGCTGGCTCGCCCGCACTTGGCCCGGGAGGTGCCGGGCCCGGCGCCTGGAAGAGCATGGCCACCATGGGCAAGCGGCTGCCGGGGCCGGTCGCGGACCCCTGGATCGCGCCGACGGTGCGCCGCACCGCGGTGCGGCTGGCCGGTCCGAAGGAGATCAACTGCATGCTCTGCGCGGCGGAAGCCGGGGGCTGGTCGAGCATGCGCACCAGGCGCGCACATGCCTCCACCGCCTGGCCCGATCCGTCGAGGGTCACCCAGCCAGCCTGGTGGTCGATGCCCACATCGACGCCTCCACCGCTCGGCAGTGCCAAGTGATAGCGGCTGATGCCTGCCCTTTGCGCAGGATAGGCGGCCATTCGCTGGCCCAGGGCCGCAAGCAGAGAGCGCTCGATCTGGGCGCCCGAGCCGCGGTGGAGCTGCACGCTGCGCGACGCAGGCCGGCCGGCTGCTGCGTGGGGCGATCGGGCCGGCCCGGCGCCGGATGCCGCTCCGGCAGGTTGACCACTCGTCAGCGCGGCCAACCGGGCGGCGATCTCGTGCTGAATCCCCTCGGGGGCGTAAACCAGAATCTGCGAAGTTCGCGGATCCGCGGCAATGCGCACCTGTTCCAGGCCGCCCATTTCCCGGCGCAATTGGCCGGCCAGGGCCTCGGCCTGGCCCGGCGGACAGGCATGGGCCCGCATCAAGTAGGAACTCGCGGCGCTACCGGGCGGAGGGCCCATGTCCGGCGCCTGGGCCACGAGACCGCCGCGGCCCAGAGCCAGGCCCCAGAGCACCACCGCCAGCAGAACGGCCCGGCAGAGTGTTGCCAACAATCCTCTCGAACACAGTGTTTCTAAGGGCAGCGAGTATCCACCACCGTTCTCGGTTGCCCGGCGGGCCCCTGGCCTCGGCCACCCCCAATGTCGAAGCTGCCCTTGTTCCCCATACCCCCCATCCTCCTTAGATTCTCTGCAAGACACCTGCCCGGGGGCTGGTCGCGCCGGACACGTGCCGTGCGCCAGCACAGGTTCGGGTGCCGAGGGCGGACCTTGCCGTAAGACCGCAAGTCGCTGATTGACAGTCATTTACGGGGTTCCCGAGGGGGTCGGCGAACGGGGATGGAACAGGCCGCCGAGCCGCGCTTTCCGCGCCGAGTGCCACGGGTGGCTTGTCCACCCGTGCCCGTTTGCACCGAGGTCATGCACCGCCGCACCAGCCGACAATGCCACCAGGCCGCGCCCTCTGCGCACGACGCGCACCCTTTGCGCGATACGAATAATCGGCAAGGTTTGCGCAGTTCTCCAATCTTACTGGCCCGAAACCACACCCGTTGGGCCGGCAAGCCAGCCCGCGACCCGGGCAGGCACACGCCTGTCGAGGATCGGGCTCGCTGCAGGCGGGGCCCTGTAGGGGCGACGCATGCGTCGCCCCTATCGGCCCGCTGCCTGGTCCAAGACGTCGGGCGAGCCGCAAAGACGTAAAGTGACCGGTCTGGGCGGCGTTGACGAAAGGTGCTCAATCAACCGAAGCCGCGATCTGAGCCTGCGGGTCGGCTGGTCGCGTGTCGAGAGCGACGAGCTTATTGGCCTTATTGGCCCGGTCGCCGGTAGCCGCTCGAAGAACCGTAGCGGCTCGAGCTGGATGAGGTCCCGGAACTGCTGCTCGATGAGGGGCGGTAGCCGCTGCGCGAACTGCCTGAGCCGAACTGGATCGTCTCGCCCGTGGCCGCGGAGATGGCCCGGCGCACGGCCTCGGGACTGGTGTGGTGCAGCGTGATCACACGAATCGCCTGGTTGGTTTCCACGGCCGCCTGATCCATCTGCTCAATCACCTGCTGCACTTCGGTAAACAACGGCTCGGGCGCGGCCAGCACCAGGGAGTTGGTGCGTGTGTCCACGCTGAGGGCCAGGCGCTGGACCTCTTCGGTTGCACCGCCGCCGCGGCTGCGGCTGGAACCACCACCGCGGCTGCGGCGGAGCATCTCGAACAGCTCTTGCGGTGAGGGCGGGCGCTGAGCGCCGCCTGACTGCGGACCGGTGACCATGCGGTCCTGGTACACGTCTTTGACCACAGCGGCGATCTCCTCGGCCTGCGTGTTGAACACAGGAATCACCTTCACCTTGGGGACCACCAGCACCTCTTCCGGGCTTTCCCGCTGGTCGAGCACCTGGAGCAACTGTTCGATGGTTGCCAGGTCGGCCGCATTGGCCTGGACGATCAGGGCGTTGAGCCGGTTGTCCGGGGTGATGCGGATCATCCCGCTCGGCGCAATGGTTCCGCCTTCGCCCATGCCCAACAAGGCTCCGATGATGCCTCCGCCGGTATCGCCCAGCGCGGCGCTGGCCATGTCGCCGAGCATCGAGCGTCCTCCGCCCTCAGATTCGCCGCTGGGTTCGGTCAGGGTGCCGCCGCCGAAGACCTGATCCAGCATCTCCGCCACCAGCGAGGCCTTGGCGTGTTTGAGATAGAACACGGTCAATTCGCCCGTTCCAGCCAATGACCCGGCGGCCAGCTCGTTGAAGAGCTGCTCAAACGCATCGAGCGCCTCGATGTCGTCCGAAGCGATCATCACCCCGCCCGGCCCCACGGAGACGATGATCGGCGCCGGCTCGGACGGCGCCGGTCCGTTGGTGCCTGTTTGATCGCTGCCCGAGGGATCGACCTCGGCATCGGAAGCCGCGGCGACTGGCGGCTGTTGAGTCTCGCTTGGCAGCACCGCTTCTGGCTGTTGAGTCGGCCCTGGCGGCAAGACCTCGGCCGCGCTGTCGGGCAACACTTCGGCCGGCTGCGCCGGCGCAAGCTGGCCGCTCGGCTCGTCGGAGGTGACGATCGGCTGGCTCACAAACACCATGCGCGCCCGAAAGGCGCCCCGCGCCGTCGGGTCCTCCGGACCCGGCAGACCGCTGGGAGCCGGCGGAAACGGCGGAATCGGCTCGGGCCTCTCGATCCCGGGAAACTGCTCCTCGGGCTCGGGCACCGCGGGCAGAACCGGGGCGGCTGCGGGCGGCAGCGGCGCGACAGGCATCTCCGGGCTCGTTCCTGGGGATGAAGGCAGAGGCAATTCGCGCCGGGGCACTACCCGCTCGGGCGCGACCGCTTCGGGCTCCGTTGGCTCGGGCAACAACACCCCGGAGGGGCCTTGGCTTTCCAGCGGTGTGCGTTGGGCCGGTGCTGGGCCGGGCTGGGGCGCCAGCGGCGGGGCCGGCGGAAGCTCGCCGCTGCTGGGTCGATAGCTGGGAATCACCGCGGACGGGGTAACCACCCGGATCGGATTGGCACGCAGCGAAGGCCAGATTTGCTGAAGCTGCTCCAGGGCATTCTGGGCGGCCCGGCCGTGTACCGGCAGCATGCGCACATTGCCTCTCTCGGCCGCGGCCACCGCGGAGTCCGCCTCGGACTCGCCCATCTTGTCCAACAGCGTGCGGATCTGTTCAATCTGGGCCTTGGTTCCCCGGACCAGCAGTTGGCGGCGCACGGGATCGGCGTCCACCTGTGGCGCGTTGCCCGTGGATTGCTCGTCCTTCTCGCCGCCGGCGCCGAACAGCTTGTTGATGGCCAGCACGGCCAGTTGCGGGTCCACCACGCGCAGGGGAATCACCTCCACCTGGCGCGCGTCGCGCTGCATCTGCTCCAGGGTAGCGCGGATCGTGGCGTGTTCCGACGGCCGGGCATGGGCCACCAGGTTGCCGGTCTTCGGATCGAGCGCCAGGCGCACGTCGGGCAGCCCGGCCAGCAACGTCTGCATCACGGCCAGCACCGCCTCGGGGTCGGCTGCACTGACGCTGTAGACCTCTAACTGCGGGGCCTGCAGGGCAAGTCCCTCGCCGGGCTCGCCGGGCAAGGGCACGTCGACCATCTCCACGACTTCCTGCAGGCGGCCGAGCTTCTCGGGCCGGCCGGTGGCCAGCAGGCGATTGCCCAGTGTGTCCACGGCCAGCCGGATCGAGCCGTCCTCCGCGGCGTAGCTGTCCTCGGGGATTTCGAGCAACTGGCGGGCCACGTCCAGCACTTCGTCCGGCGTGACATATTCCAGCTCAAAGGAGCGAATCTGGCCGGAAGTGATCCCCCGCGGGTCCTCGATCCGCTGGAGCAGTGCGCGGATGGCGCGCAGGCGTCCGGCCGTCTCGGTGACCAGAATCTGTCGCGACTGGGGCAAAGGCACCACCGCCCCTTGAGGCCCGAGGAGCTTCTTGATCTCCGCCTCGGCCTCTTCGGCAGTCACACTGTTCAGGTCGAACAGCACGCGCACCAGCTCGTATTCGCCGCGCTGGTCGAGGTCTTCGGGGCGGATGGTGGAGACCAGATTGGGCGGAATGCCGTCTTCGAGATTGATCAGCATCAGCATGCGCTCGCGGCGCACCAGGGTGTAACCCTTGGTGAGCAGGATGCTGTTGAGCAGGTCGATCGCCTCGGCCGGCGTGTAGGAGCGCTCGTCCGTGTAGTTGAACGTGCCCGACGGCGGCGCGTCCATGACCAGCGAAAGATCGGCCTGGCGGGCGAACAGCTCCAGCACGTCTTTCCACGGCTGGTAATGGAACTCGAAACGAAACGTGCGCACGGGCTCTGGGGGCTCGGTCGGCGGCGCTTCCGTCTCGGCCACGGGCGCGGTCGGCCCGCCGGGTTCGGCCGGCTCGCCGTGCTCCGACGGCGCACCAGCTTCAGCGCGCGATCCCGCTTCGCTCGACACAGAAGGCTCGGCCGGCTGGCCCTCGGCGGCAACGCCTGCCAGTGTTTCCCCAGGCGGCCCCGCGCCCGGGCCGATCTGCGCGGGCAGCCGTCGATCGGTCAGTATCTCCCACGCGGCACGCTGGTGTTCCGTCAACACCGCTGCCAGCCGAAGCTCCATCTCGGCGCGAACCGTGCGCAGCGACTGCTCGTCGGCGCGGGCCAGGCGCTGGGCGCGCTGTTCGAGCAGTTGGGCCACCCGGGCCTGTTGCTCGGAGGTGAGGGCCAACTGTTCGGCCACTGCGGGCTCACCCAGGGCGGCCAGCCCCAGACGCCGAATGCGGATGCGCTCCAGGGCCCGACGCTGCTCGGCGCTGAGCAGCGCCAGCCCGAGGCCCTCCGATTCCTCGCGAAACGGCGCCAGTCGGGCCTCCTGCTCCTCAGGCCCCAGGTCGCGCAGTTGCACGACCAGGTCCACTGCCTGGCCCTCGCGCTGGTCGATCAGGTCGAGCAGTTGGGCTTGCTGCTCATCGCTCAAGCCCAGCTCTCGGGCCACTTCCTCGTCCGCGGCCAGGGCGAGAATGCCGACCAGCTCCGGCGCGGCCGCCCGGGCTGCGCACCAGCCCGGCACGAGGGCCACAACCAGAACCAGCAGCAACGCCACGACCGGGCGCGCCCGGCGGCCCGACTCGGCCCGGCAGCCGCTACTTGGCAGGTGAACGTTCATGGGTTCGACCTCCCGGCGGTATGTCGCCAACGGTAGGCGCCTGTGCAACCACGTTGGCACATGCGTCTTCTCCGTAACCGTTCACGGGCCGTCATTGTCGCCTTTCGCTCCGCGAAAGTGGCGCTGCTTTCGCGGAGCGAAAGGCGACTATCCACGCGAAATGGCCCGAAAACGGGCAGCGGCCCGTGAACGGTTACGTCTTCTCCACACGGAGCCCGACTGGGGCGCACCCGCAACCAATCGCCTTGGGCGCAAAGCCCCGGCGGCGGTGTCCATGGGGGCATATCATCCATGGTAATTCCCCGGGCGACGGGCCGCCAGGCGCGCTCCTGCGCAATGCATTGGGCCAACGGGCGCAAGCGTGGAAATGCCTCGAAAGCGGTATCGAAAGCCGCCGGACCGTACGTCGAAGCGGCCCCCGTCGAACGCCGGCTCGCCGCACTCTCCGCGGCCGGACCTGGACTGCTTGGTGCTGTCAATCCTCCTCTGCCTCCATCGCGGCCAGGCATTCCTCGGGCGTGATGATTCCGTCACGATTCAGGTCGTAGTAAAAGAACTCGTCCACTTTGGCTTCGGTCCAGTCGGTGGTGAATTCGGCCATGGATACCTGGCCGTCGAGGTCGATGTCTTTCTCGTAGAACCAATCGGGCAGCCCCGGCGGCAGGCGCTCGGCCGCGGTGAGGAAGCGCAACCGCGGCAGGTCCTCGTCTCTGTCCCTGTCTCTGTCCCTGTCTCTATCGGAGGAACCACGATCCGAGGAGCCACGCGAATCTCCGCCGCGGTCTGAGGAGGAATCCCGACGCGCAAACGACATCAGTCGGGCGGTCAACTCCTCGCGCGTGATCACACCGTCGTTGTTCTGGTCCGCGCGTTCCGGATCGCCCCGCATGTGGCGCCATTCGTCGCGTTCCAGGCGCCCGTTACGGTTGCGGTCGTATTGGCGCATCAGACCCTCGGCATAGCGCCGATAGCGTTCTTCCAATTCGCGGTCCTCTGAACGCCGCTCTTCCGACCCGCGCCCGCCGGGTGCGCGTTCTTCCCCGGCCGCACCCGTGGCAAACCGACCGGGTGAACCACTCGACGGAGAACCACCGGAATCCGGCGGGCCGAAGCCGGGCACCGACGGCGGTTCCGACTCCGCGCCAAAGCCGGCCACCAGCGGTTCACTGGAGGAACTTGAATCCGAGCCGGACCGCTGCTGGCCCTCGGAGCCGGAAGAACTCTGCTCTGCTGATGACCCCGGCGAAGACGCCTCGCCCGAGCCTTCTGAGCGGCTGGCATAAGCCCGCTGCAAGGCCTCTTCGACTCGGCTCAGGTGCAAGGGGAACTCGGGTTTCACGCCGGTCCGTTCGAGGATGCGTCGGGCGAAGTAGCCGCGGCGGTCCTCGAGCTCGTTCTCCTCGAGCTGGCCGTTTTGGTTCTGGTCCAACTGGCGCAGAAAGAACATCATGCGCTCGACGTGCGAGGCGGCATCGCCTTCCGGCCGCGATCCTCCGCCGGGCGGACCTCCCCAGGGTCGACCTCCGCCGGGCGGACCTCCCCAGGGTCGTCCCCCGCCGGGCGGTCCTCCCCGGGGACCGGGCGGCTGCGCCAGCGCGACCGAAAGGGCGAGGAACGCTGCCGAGAACGCACACACCAAGCTACACTTGCCTGCTGTGCTCATGAGGATTGCCCTTGGCGGAAGACTTCGGCCTGATGCTCCAAGCCGCGCGCAAATCCCTTAGGACGAGTCTCGCCCAATGACTTGCGCCCACGCGGCTTTACCCTACGATTGTAACCGATTTCAGGCAAGGGTCCAAACAGGTTGTCGCAGGTTGTTTCGCCTTTGCGCGGGGCGGGGGAAAAAGGCCGCGGTCCCCGCGAAACCGACCGCGACCTGTGGGGTTTAACAAGTGGGTAAATGTCGGGATTCCTCGGCCTGACGAGGGATCACCATGTGGTTTGTGGTTTCCTGATGTCTCCCGGCACAAAGGAGCATGTCATGGCAAGATGGTTGGTGGTGTTGGCCGCAGTGGCGGCCATGTTGGTGGCCTGTTCGGCCGTGGCCCAGCCGCCCGGCGGGGCGCTGCGCGGGCCCGGAGGCCCGGGCGGGCCCATGATGGGCGGGCCGGGCATGGGGACAGGCGGCAGCCCGCTGAATCTCTTGCGCCTGGAACAGGTGCGCAAGGAGCTGGAGCTGCTCGAGGACCAGACGGCCAAGCTCAACGAGTTGGCCCAAAAGGTCCAAGGCGAAATGCGCGAGCGCTTCGCCGGCCTGCGCGAGCTGGAGCCTGACGAGCGGCGCGCCAAAATGGAGGAGCTGCGCGAAGAGCTCCAGAAACGAACCGAACAACTGGAAAAAGACGTCCAGGAAATCCTGCTGCCCCACCAGTTGGCCCGCCTCGAAGAAATCCGCCTCCAACTGATGGGCCTCCGGGCACTGCAGGATCCAAAGGTCGTCAAGGCGCTGGGCATCACGGAGGCGCAGACAGCCAAGATGCAGGAAGTCCAGCAGGCGGCCCGCGAAGATATGGGCAGTCTCTTCGAACAGATGCGCGGGATGCGCGAGTTGAGCGAAGAGGAGCGGGCGGCCCGGCGTGAGGAGATGCGCAAGAAGCTTGAACAGGCCCGGGCGCAAATCGAAAAGAAGGTCCTCGCCGTGCTCAGCGATGAGCAGCAAGCGACCTTCGAGAAGATGAAAGGCGAGCCGTTCGAGCTGGACATGCGGGCCTTGCGGCCCCAGCGCCGGCCTGGCGGCCCCGGCGCTCGCGGCCCTGGCAGACCCGGCGGCCGACCGGGCGCCGGTGGCCCATAGCAACCGGATCAAGACCCCGCAACGGCCTGCCTCGGCAGCCGACACATCGCGGGCCGAGGACGTATTGCTGCGGGCTGTTTGACCCCGCCAATCGGAGTTTACGTACCCCCCCTCTGAGGGCTGCCGGTCGCCACGATGGCAACCCACGGCCGGCAGCCCCGTTTGGGGGGAGGCTTCTGAACGACGTGGATGACGCGACTCCCCGGGTGCCGGGAACCCAATCGGCCAGGGCCCTGGAAGCGTGGGAGGAATGTATGCCGCCGGTCGCAAGCCGGGCGGATATGGACGCGTGTGGGGGCGGGGCCTTATCCTGGAAAGGAGACATTCCTTTGCAGGCGCGAGGGCCGAGAGCACACCCTTGCCTGGCCTTTCCCATCCCGAGCAGCGACCCCGCGCGCTGCGCCCCTCCTGACGCCCCAGTTCCCGTTGCCCGCGGTCAAAGTGGTATGAGCCCATGGAAGCCAGCGAAATCCTGATGCGCAAGGGACTCTTGGACCAGCGGCAGTTGGCCCTGTCGCGCGATGCGCAGGCCGACGGTGTGCGCCTGGACCAGGCCGCGGTCAAGCTGGGCTTCATCACCGAAGAGACCGCGCTCAGGGCACTGGGCGAGGAAGTGGGGCTGGAGTTCGTCGATCTGGCCGAAACCGACGTGGACCTGGGGCTGCTCGGCGAGTTTCCCCAACGCTATATCCACCGCGAGACGATCTTCCCGATCCGCCGGCAGGACGGCAGGCTGATCGTGGCCACCAGCGACCCGTTCAATCTCTATCCGCTCGACGAGCTCAGCGCCGCCACCGGGCTGACCGTGGTGCCGGTGCTGGCCGCGCGCTCGGAAATCCTCAAGCTGATCAAGGCCCACTTGGGCGTGGGCAGCGAGACGGTCGAGGGCCTGCTGGCCCAGCAAACCGACCGGCGCGTGGAGCTGCTCGAAGAGGTGGTCAGCGACGGCTCCGAGCTCTCCGAAATGGCCCAGGAACCCTCGGTGGTGCGCCTGGTCAACGAAATCCTGCTCGAAGCCATCGAGTCGCGCTCCAGCGACGTCCACGTCGAGCCGCACCAGTCCGGGCTGCACATCCGCTATCGCATCGACGGCGTGCTGCACCCCCAGCCTGTGCCCCCGGAGATTTCCCGTTTCCAGGCGGCGATCATCAGCCGGCTGAAGATCATGGCCCGCATGAATATCGCCGAGCGCCGCCTGCCGCAGGACGGGAGAATCGAGTTGAAGGTGGCCGGGCGCGAGGTGGACGTGCGCGTCTCGGTGATCCCCATGATCCACGGCGAGGGCGTGGTGCTGCGCCTGCTGGACAAGGGAGGGATGGAGTTCGCGCTGGCGAAGCT
>CAYXPN010000020.1:0-30035 GCA_964467075.1 uncultured Planctomycetaceae bacterium | reverse complement strand
GTAGGGTGGGTCAAGCCGTAGGCGCAGACCCACCAAGAGAGCTTTGTCGGTGGGTCTCGCTTTTTACTCGACCCACCCCACAGTCCCGGCCCTTCCGAGGATGGGGCGCGAAACAGCGGCGCCCACGAATCGCGCACGGTGAGTTAAGAGACATCCAGCTCGATGTCGTTGATCGTCAGGTCGGCGTCGGGGTCCGGGGCGTCGAGCAGCCGGCCCCAGTCCACGTCGTGGCCTGCACCAGCACCCTCGCGCTCGGCTTCGCGCTGGCACTTGATGCAAAGTGTGGCATAGGGCAGCGCGTTGAGCCGGGCCAGCGGGATGTTGCACCCGCAGCCCTCGCAGACGCCGAACTGACCGTCGCGCATTCGCTCCAGGGCGTATTCGATGCGTGCCAGCTCCCGGCTCTCGACCTCGGCAAGCTGCGAGCTGATCTCGTCCTGGACCGAGTCCAGCGCGGCGTCCACCACGTCTCCGGAGGCCTCGGATCGAAGTTCTCTCAGCAGGCTCAAGTCGCCGGCCAAGGCCTTGCGCAGCGCGTCGCGTCGCTTGATGAGGACCTTGCGCATGTTGATGATGGCGTCTTTGCGGCTCATGGATACCACCCTACCTCGGTGTCCGATCCTGGCTGTACTGAGGGCGTGGCCCCCCTCAGGTTAGCCGCAGTCGAACCCCCCTCTCTGTTCAACGGGTCATCAGTGATCAAACTGCCGGCCACATCCGGCAAAAACGAGCGCCCCCCAAGCTTGGATATGTGGCCCGACGGCTTCGGCGGTCGCCTCTCCCACCGCCTGAACCAGCCGGCGTCGCTGAGGGTCGCAACCAAAGTATAGTACGCAGGTCGAGTGTCGGCGGATCAAAAAAGAATCCCCCTTTTTCGCGCTTCAGAAGCCCCCCTTGTCCCGGCACGCCCTACCCTTCGAGCCGGGGTGCCTGGGGCCGAACTTCTCGCACGCCACAGACCGCGTCCAATTCGGTCCGGCCAAACCGGACACTTATGCCACAATCGCGCCTTCGCCGCAACCCCCCAAACGGCGATTTTTTCCGCTCGGGCCGGCCGGACGTTGCTAACCGATAATCGACAAAACCCCACCAGATATGCAGCCCTTTTTTGTCGCTCTTCCCGGCCGGCTGGTTCCAACCTCGGCCCTTTGACCCGCAGGTGGACGTAAGCTAAACCCAAACGGGGACTTAGAGACTATCCGAGAACACAGTTTGGGTGGCCGTGGCTAAAGCCGAAGGGAAGCCACGGACCGGTTTTCCGCCTTTTTCGCTGCGCTCCAACTGCGGCCACCCTCAAAAAAGCGGGAATTGCGACACATGATCGGCACTCACTGCGACGCTGCTCTCGCGCCCGGACCCGGCGCGGAACTGGTCTTTCGGGTGCGCGCCCCCAGCCGCCAAGGCCAGATCGTGCGCCTCCGCTCGCCGAAGTGCAGCGTCGGCAGCGGGCCGCAATGCACGCTGAGGCTTCGCGCGCGCGGGGTGCGCGCGGTGCATTGCCTGATCCTCCGCGGTCGGGCCGCCACGCTCGTGCGCCGCTGGGCCCCGGACACCCGGCTCAACGGTCGGGCGTTTCTGGACCAGCCGCTCGAGCCCGGCGACCTGCTGAGCATCGGACCGGTGGACCTGGAGGTCGTCTCCCTCGGGTCATCCCGAGCGGTCCAAGCCGGGGCCGAGCCCCGCACCGCGCCTGCAGCGCCCCCGGCGGGACCGGTCGAGCCGACCAAGGGGCAAGCCGCCGGGCATGCCCCACCGGCGGATCAGGCGGATCGCCGGCCGCACAGTGCTGCGGGAGCCGACGCCGAAGCACTGGCGGCGCTCAGGCGCCAACAGGCCGCGCTGGACGGGCAGCAGACGGAACTCCGGCAGCGGGAATTGGCCTGCCGCAACAAGGAGCAAGCCCTCGCCGCCCAAGCCGAACAACTCGAGTCCGACCGCGCCACCCTGGCTGCTCAATCCGAGCAACTCACTGCCGAGCGCAATGCTCTCGCTGCTCAAGCCGAGCAACTCAGGGCCGAGCGCGCCGCCCTGGCCGCGGAGGTCAAACGCCTTGAAGACGCGGCCGCTGAACTGGATACCCGGCGCGAACGGCTCGAAGCCGACCGCTCGGCCTGGGACTCGCAACAGGCCGACACCAATGCCCGGTGCGCCCGGCAGTCCGCCACCCTCGACAGGCGCACAGACGAGCTTGAGCAGGCCCGGGACGATCTCGATCGCCGACGCCGGGAATGGGAGGCCGAACAGACCGCTCGCGCCCAGGAACTAGATCGCCGGGCCAAACAGCTCGACACTTGCCAGCAAGAGCTTGACCAGCGCGAGAAGTACCTGGAAGAACAGCAGCGGCTAGTGGCGGAGCGCGCCGCCCAACTCGACGCCCGGCAGCAAGAGCTTGACGACTTGGCCGAACGATTGGAGTCCCAGCGACGGGAGCTTGAGTCCCCGGAGCCTGCGCCGGCAGAGCCCGGGGCCATGGGGCAGTTGCCCGGCGATGCGGCTTCGGAACCGAGCGCGACCAGCGATCGGCCGGCAAGTCCGACTGACGAGTTGGTCGCAGATTCGCCCGCGCAGCCCACGGTCGAAGACCAGCCTGCCGCAGAGCAGGCGCTGGCATTCGAGGAGCCCTCCGAGCAGGCCCCGGTCGAGCTGTCGGCGGTGCTCCGCCGCATGGGAGCTGCTCCGCTCGTGCCCGACGATGAGCCGGACGCGTCGTCCGCGTCTGCTCCAGAAACCTCGATTTCTGGTCCAACAGGCAATGCCGCGCACGCGCCCTCGGAGGAATCGCCCGCGGACGACACAGGCGAGGCGGACGATGAGGGGGCCGAAGAGGCGGAATCCGGCTCGATCGACCTCTACATGGCCGGGCTGCTCCAGCGATCGCGGGGTTGGGTTGGGCCGAACAGCGGGCCACAGGGCGAGGCCGGAGCGCGGGCGGCCGACGACGCCCGGGGCCCTGGGCAACCGCCCCAGGGCCAGGTGTCCTGGCGCAGCCGAACCAAGCGTAGGGAACACGACCCCGCGCGCCCCAGGGCCCCCGAGAGCGAGGTGGGGCTGTCGGCCATGCGCCAACTGGCCAGCCAGGCCGCGCGCGCGGCCATCGACAGCCACGCTCGGCGCGAGACCATTCGCGCACGACGGGTCAAGCTGGCGGTAGCGCTGACAGGTTTGGTGCTGGGCATCCTGCTGTTGGCCATGTGGCAGCGCGGCGCCGCGGGCACCGTGGCTTACTATGGCGGATTGGTCGGTCTGGTGATCGCTCTGGTCTGGGGGCTGCAATACGCCCTGCTCAGCGGGCGACTGACCGTCAATCGCTTCGGCTCGCTGGATTTGAATAAACCAGACCCCGACGCCGCGGAACCTGTGCCGTCGGGCCTGGGCGAACCACTGGGGGGTATGGTCCCCGCTGCACGAGACCCCGGTCTGTCGAACACGCAGCGGGGTAGCAGTGTGCCGACGGCCGACCGGCCCGAGCCGCAGGGCGAGTCCGACGCTGGCCAATGAGAACCCATGCGGCGCTTTCCAGGTGGTCTGGGCGCTCGCCACGAGAGCGGAATAGCCGGGGTTTCGCTGCGCTCCAACCCCGGCCACCCGGCGGGTGCGATGCTGTGCAGCAGGCTCAGAATCCCCGCGCGGCGCGCACGTCTTCAAAGTCGCGCAGGTGGTACTCGATCCCCAGGTAGTCCAGCAGCCGGCACAGTGCCCGCAGGGCCACTCCCATGCCGTCCGGTCCGCTGAAGCCGCCGAACTGGCCGCCGCCCTTGACGTGGGGCTCCAGGTCGAGAAACACGCCGGGGATGCCGCGCCGCTGGAGCTTGCGTTCGAGCGAGGGCAGGGCCCCCGCCAGGTCGCGCAGCACGGCCTCGTGGCCGGCCGCGCCCTGGTCGGCCGGCACGAAATGGCGCAGGGCGTCCTCTTCCACGTGCCGGTCGCGCCCGGCCTTCGGACGCCGGCCGTAATCCTTGATGTGGACCCAGCCCAGCCCGGGCTTCATGGCCTGGTACTGCTCGAAGACCTCGGCAGGGCCGTATCCCTGGACCACGATGTTGGCCCCGTCGAAGATCAGCACCATGGCCGGGTGGTTCACCTGGCGATAGATTTCGGCCAGCAGATACCCGTCGCCGCCCACCAGGTTGGCTTCCACCTCCACGCCAAAAGTGAGGTCGGAGCGGTGGCAGACCTCGGCGATCTGGCCGAGCTGGTCGACCACCTGGGGCAGGTGTTCTTCCGGATCGCTGCCCCGGGGATGGTAGAACGAGAACCCGCGGATGAGCTTGGTCTCAAAGGCGTGGGCCAGCTCGCAGACCTTGCGCACCTCGCGTTTCAGGTAGGTCTTGAACGGCACGTAGGCATTCTGGGAGCCGTCGTCCACGTTCTTCAGCTTCACCTTGCCGATGGGCGAGCCGATCGAGGAAACATTGAGCCCGTATTCGTTCTGAAGCTCGCGCACCCGCTGGATTTCGGACCGGGTCAGTTTCATCACGTTCTTCACGCCCGAGCCCACGTCGATGAAACGGATGCTGTAGAACTGGAGTCCCAAGGCGGCGAAGGCCACGAACTGCTCCAGGGCGGTTTTCTGGTTGGCGGCTTCGTCGGCAAACCCGGAGAGGATCACGCGGGGCGGACTGGACATGGGACTCCCTCGATCTTGAGAAACGTTGGATGCCTGAGCAGAATCGAATTGATCGTGTCCGCAAACTCAGTGTGCCACTGCTTCGCCAGAAGCAGTGCCTCGCCGCTCTGAGCACTGCTTGCCCGGCGGGCAAGCAGTGGCACACGGCACGCGCGGGGCGCAACCGGCAGGCGTTATTCTCCGCGGGCGCCCATCGGCTGACAAGGGGGCTGGTTGATGGTCGGACAGCCGACGACCCACGGGACGCCACGTTTCTGTCGGCAAAAACAGCCCGCCGCTGGTCGGCCGCGCCTTGTCGGCCTTCTGTGCGTCAATGCCCGCCGCGCGACAGCAAAGCGGCCGACTCGCGGTCCAGGTAGATCGTGGCGGCCGGGTGCTGTTGGAGGATCGAGGCAGGCACTTCGGGGGTCACCGGTCCCTCCACGGCCCCGCGCACGGCCTCGGCCTTGCGCCGGTCGGGCACGCTGCAGATGATGCTCTCGGCGCGCATGATCTGGCGGATCGACATGGAGATGGCCCGCCGCGGCACGTCCTCGAGCGTGGCAAACCAGCCCTCGCCGAGTTGCTGGCGCCGGCAGGCCTCGTCCAGGGCCACCACGATATAGGGCTCGTCGGTCTCGAAATCGGCCGGCGGGTCGTTGAACGCCAGGTGTCCGTTCTCGCCGATGCCGATAAACGCCACGTCGATGCGCACGCTGCCGATCAGCTCGCCCAGTCGCCGGCATTCCGCGCCCGGATCGGCCTCGCCATCGACGAGGTGAAAGGCCGCCAGCCCCTGCGGCAAGCGCTCGACGAACCGCTCGCGCAGAAAGCGGCGAAACGAGGCCGGGTGCGAGTCGCTCAGTCCCAGATACTCGTCCAGATGGAAGGCGGTCACGCGCGACCAGTCGACCTCCTTCGCGCCTACCAAAGCGTCCAGCATTTCGAACTGCGATGCGCCGGTGGCCAGCACAATCGCGGCCCGGCCGTCCCGCTCCAGGGCCTTGCCCACGAGCGCCGCCCCGCCGGCCGCGGCCCGGCGCCCCAGCTCCTCTTTGGTCTCACAAATCACCAGCTCCATCGGCGGTTTCCCCTGCTGCTCGGGTTGCGGAACAAACCAAACGAACCGCGCGCCCGGTCGCCTGCCCGACCCACGGCTGCGCAACGGGTCGCACGACCCGTCGAGCCTTACACTCGCGCATTCAGCGTGCCGACCCCGGCTGGTCGGGCCCTTTTTCATACCGGGCGGTCACCGTGGTAGTGATCCCCCCGCGGGGGTTGAAGGCCGCGCAGATGGTCATCTCCTGCGGATCGAGCACGGCCACCAGGTCGTCGAGGATGCGGTTGGTGGCGTGTTCGTAGAAGATGCCCTCGTTGCGGAATCGCTGCAAATAGAGCTTCAGGCTCTTCAACTCCACGCACTTCCGGTCGGGCACGTAGCTGATCGAAAGCGTGCCAAAGTCCGGCTGGCCCGTGCGCGGACAGACCGAGGTGAACTCCGGACAGACGATCTCCACGGTGTACCTGCGCCCGGCGTACTGGTTGTCGAAGGTTTCCAGTATCTGGCGAAACTCTTTGTCGCGGAACTCGGCGCCCAAGGCCGCTGTCCTCTCGCAAGGGGTCATCGAGCCGGCGGTCGTGGCCACGCCCTTTCAAGGCCTGCCACCCTCCGCGGGTGCTGCTTTTCCACCCGCGACCATTCTGGCATGATGAATCAGGTAGGGGAAGGCCCGGCGGGGTGGCACCCCCTTCAGCCAAAGCGACGGGCGTGGCGCGTCGTACGTCAGTCGCTCATAGGCAGTTGTAGCCACGCCCTTCTGAGGGCGTGCCACCCTCCTCCGGCCTGGGCGCGGCGGGAAAAAGGTGACAGGCACCATTTGTGCGAAGCCGGGCACCGACGGAACGTTGGTCGCGGGCCGTTCCGGCAAATGGTGCCTGTCACCTTTTTCCGTCCTATTCGGCTGAAGTGTTACCAGGAAAGAACGAGGATCACGCATGGACAAATCCGCGGTCGTACTACTTTCGGGGGGGCTGGATTCGGCCACCACGGCCGCGGTGGCCCGCAGCCAGGGGTTCGAGCTGTTTGCACTGACGGTCGATTACGGCCAGCGCCACGCCATCGAGATCGAGGCAGCCGCGCGCGTGGCGCGGGCGCTTGGCGTGCGGCGCCACGTGGTTGTGCGGCTCGATCTGCGGCCGATCGGCGGCAGTGCGCTGACCGAGAAGATCAAGGTGCCCAAAGACCGCGAGCGTGCGGAGATGGCCGGCCAGATACCGGTCACCTATGTGCCGGCGCGCAACACGCTCTTGCTCGCCCTGGCCTTGGGATGGGCCGAGGTGCTGGAGGCGGCCGACATCTTCATCGGCGTGAACGCCGTGGACTACAGCGGATATCCCGACTGCCGGCCGGAGTTCATCGCGGCGTTCGGCCGGGTGGCCGAGTTGGGCACCAAGGCGGGCGTGGAAGGCCGGCTTGAGTTCCGCATCCACACGCCGTTGGTCGCGCTCCGCAAGGCCGAGATCATCCGCCGGGGAGCGGAGCTGGGCGTGGACTTTGCCTTGACCCATACCTGCTACGATCCGGCACCGGACGGCGCGGGCTGTGGGCGGTGCGACGCCTGCCGGCTGCGCCTGGCCGGGTTTGCGGAAGCGGGGCTTGAAGACCCGCTGCCCTATCAGCAGGAACCACGGCGAGCCGACGTCGATCCCTGAGAGCGAAACCGGGTAGGGGCGACGCATGCGTCGCCCCTACCGCTGTGCGAGCGACCCGATCCGGGCCATTGCGTTTCCAGCCGCGAGATCAGTCACAGATCCTGAAGACCCACCATGCGCATCGCCGAAATCTTCCGATCGATCCAGGGCGAAGGCCGACTGACCGGCACCGAGAGCATCTTCGTGCGCACCAGCGGCTGCAACCTGCGCTGCCGGTGGTGCGATACGCCTTATGCCTCGTGGACACCGGAGGGAGAGGACCTGTCGGTCGAGGAGATCTTGGAACGCGTCGAGCGCTTGGATCGCGTCGAACCCCTGCGCCCCAACGAGTCCCATGCCTGCCAGCCGCCCGAAGCTGCCGGCGCTCAGTCGTTCCCCAGTGCCGGCTGCCGGGTCGATCACGTGGTCATCACCGGCGGCGAGCCCATGCTCTTTGCCGAGTTGATCCCCTTGTGTGCGGCGCTGAAGCGTCGCGGGCGCCACGTGACGATCGAGACCTCGGGCACGCTCGACTTGCCGGTCGAGTGCGACCTGATATCGATCAGCCCCAAGCTGTCCAATTCCGTTCCGTCGCCCTGTGACAATGCACGCTGGGTCCGTCGCCACGAAGCCGGGCGCCACCGGCCCGAGGTGATCCGCCGCCTGATCCGCGACTATGACTACCAGTTGAAGTTCGTCATCGACCAGCCCCAGGATTGCCCCGAGGTGGAGCAGTTCCTGGCCGAGTTTCCCGAGATCGACCGCGGCCGGGTGATGCTCATGCCCCAGGGCGTCGACGCACAGGAGCTGGCCCGGAAGGCCGCGTGGCTGGAGCCCTATTGCCGCGAACACGGCCTGACCTATTGCCCGCGGCGCCAGATCGAATGGTTCGGCCCGGGCCGGGGCAAGTAGATGCGCTCGATAAGCCACCCTGGCAAGAGGAGACACTCGGGTGGCACGCCCGGCGCCAAAGCGACGGGCGTGGTGGGTCGGCCGCTGGGACGTGCATAGGCCGAGCGCAGTGTGCCACTGCTTCGCCAGAAGCAGTGCTTGGCCGCTTCCACCACTGCTTGCCCCGCGGGGCAAGCAGTGGCACACACGCGCATGGCCGCTCAGTGGGTGTCGCCGGGCCTGGCAGCCACCTGGCCATCGGCAATCCTGCGCAGCACCTCACCCCGATGGATGGAGACCTCGGGTGGGCCCACAAAACCCAGCTTGACCCGCCCCTTGCGCACCTCGAGCACGCGCACCTCGATCTTCTGGGCAATGACGACCGACTCGCCGGGTTTTCGGCTGAAAACGAGCATGGTTGCCGGTATCCTTTCCTGGCGGCCCCCCTGGTAGCGACACTCTCCGTGTTTGCTACGCGATCCGGGGCCGGCCGGTTCGACGCCGGCGCGCCGGGCGGCCGAGCGGCGCTGCGGGGCTTTCCCAGGCGCGCACCTGGGTTTAGGATGCATGATAACAACGACTTGCAGGCCGCGGCGGGCTTTGAGGATTGTAGGGGTCGGCAGCGTGCCTGTGGCGTCCTACGCCTTGCCTTCGCTGGAAAAAGCCATGAGCCCACGTCGGCCACCACGTCGTTCTACGCGCCGCACAGGACGACCGCGGCCCGGTGCTTCGCCTGGAGGCTCTTCCTCTGCGCCGCCCGGGCCGCAATCGCCCGCAGACCCGGCGGGCGAACGTCTGCAAAAGGTGCTGGCGGCCGCGGGCGTCGACAGCCGGCGCAAGTGCGAGGAGCTGATCCTCACCGGGCGCGTGGAAGTGGACCGCCAGGTGGTCAGGGAGCTGGGCACGCGCGTGGATGCCTCGCGCCAGGAAATCCGCGTGGACGGCCAGGTGCTGCGCCTGCCGCGGCCGTTCTACTACGCCGTGTACAAGCCGCCCGGCGTGGTCTCGACCAACTACGACCGTGCAGGCCGGGCGCGCGTGGTCGACCTGGTGCCCTCGCGCGGGGCACGGCTGTTTACCATCGGACGGCTCGATCTCAGGAGCGAGGGCCTGATCCTGGTGACCAACGACGGCCGGCTGGCCGACCTCTTGACACATCCGCGCTACGGGGTGCCCAAGCGCTATCGCGTGCTGGTTGCCGGCCGGCCCGAGCCGGACGTGTTGCGAAGCCTGCGCCGCGGCATCCACCTGGCCGAAGGCGTGGTCCGGGCCGCCGAGATTCGCGTCCGCTCGCACCACAAGCAGAGCACCGTGCTGGAAATCGTGCTCAGCGAGGGGCGCAATCGCGAGCTGCGGCGCATGCTCGCCCGCGTGGGCCACAAGGTGATGAAGCTGGTGCGCGTGGCCGTCGGCCCGGTGCGACTCGGACGCCTCGCGCCCGGCGAATACCGGGCCCTCAGTGCCCAGGAGGTGGCGGCGTTGCGCGCGGCCGCGGGGGCGACGGGCGAGTCTCGTCCGACAAGTCCGCGGCGCGCCTCGAAGACCGCGGCGCGCGGAGCAGTGAAAAAAGGACCGGGAAAAAGAGGACCAGGGAGAAAGGACGCTCCCCGCGCTGGCAAGTAGGCGTGTGCCGGGGGTTGCCGCTTCAGTGCCATGGCCTTGCCGGCCGCAATCGCGCAAAGGCGAGCGTTGCCCGTTCGTCTCAAACTCCATGGTGCGAGCGGGGGTTGGCCGGTGCGAGGCATCGAGAACCTCGATCCCCACCAGGTTCCCCTCGGCGTCATAATCCAGGATCACGCCCGGCTTGTCTTCGTCGCTCTCGGCCACCGGACCGCTGTGGTCTTCGCAGGCCCAACGGGCGTCGGAAGGGCAAGCCCCCGCGGTACCGGATGGGTTGTTCTGCGCCCGCTTGCGGGCTTGGGGCTTGCGCTGTTGGTGGGCAGGCTCGGACACAACGATGGGACTTGGGAGACTTGGCCACAACTGGGTGGACATCCACGGCCGCAACGAGAAGGTCGGGGGACCCGGCCACAACGACGCGCACCCCACGCCTGTGACTTGCCCGGCGCTGTTCAAGTTGCCCATCTTGCCCAGTCGCTTCGCGAGTTGCCTTCGGCTCAAGTCCTGTAACAGCCACGACCGATACGATCCTGGATACGTGCTGCCCTGAGGGTGCGCGCTGACCGCGGCGTGTAGTGCGTGCAGCTTGCCCACCGAGCGAAACAAACGGCCGGCGGGGAAAAGGTGACTTGCTCCTGTCGGGCGCGGCCGGGGGCCGTGACAAGGATGGTTGCTGGGGAGGAATCGCCGTGTTGCCCAGGAGGATTGCCATGGGGCTTGGGTCGCTGCTGCCGCTGATCGTGCTGGGGGCAATGGGCCCGACGACCGCTGCTTATGAATATGAACCGGTCGGGCTGCCCGAGCCGATTGCCACCCGGCAGACGCTCTTCGCCATTCCCTTTCGCGTGGACGAGTCTGCCGATCCGGCCGCGGCTCCGGCCGAGGTCCACTTGTATGTGTCCGCGGACCAGGGGGGCAACTGGCAGCTCTATGCGCGCGCTGCACCCACTGAGCGGCGATTCCTGTTTCGCGCGGGCGGCGAAGGTGAGTATTGGTTCCAGGTCCGCACACTGGATCGCTCGGGCCGACCAAGTCCGCCGCCCAGCGACGGTCCGGGGCTGAGGGTGGTGGTCGATACCACGCCGCCGCGTCTGCAACTCGAGGCCGTCCACGGCGAGGCCGGCCAGATCACCGCACGCTGGCAGGTCGACGACGCCAATCCCGACGCCGGAAGCCTGGTCCTTCAATACCGCACCAGCGAGGCTCCCGACTGGCAGGTTGTGGCCGTCGATCACCACGCGCAGCAGATCTCCGCAGGTTCGGTCGCCGGTCGGGTGACGTGGTGGCCCCAGACACAGAGCGGGCTCATTCAAGTACGTGCCGAGGTGGCCGACCGGGCGGGCAATCCGGCAGTAAGCCATGCCCAGGTCAACTTGGCGGGGCCCGCCGAGCAAGTGGCTGCAATGCCGCCTGCCGGCCCTGTCCCCGTGCCAGGGCCGAGCGACAGTGGATGGCGCCCCTCGTCCGAAGCGCCTGCCACGGCTTGGCCTTCGCAACAGGGGCACTGGCAGGACCCGGCGACCGGCCCGCCCTACGGGGCTTCGCCGCCTGGCCCGACCGCAGTGGCAGGCTACCGCGACGATCCCCCCGGCGCGCAGAGCCCGGCACCGTACGGCCCGGCTCAAGCTGCCGGCACACCCGCGGCCCCGCACGGTCCGTATGCAGAAAACGTGCCCGGCCGGGCGACCGGCCTGAGCCCAGACCAGCCGGGCAGTCCCGACTCGCCCGCCGCGATCAGTTCGGCTGCGGGAGGGGCGCCTGCGCCCGGGCCCGCCGTGCCCAGCCAGCAGTCGGTGCGCATGGTCAATTCCCCGGCCTTTGAGCTGGACTATCAAACCGAGCCGGCCGATCCGGCCGGGATTCGGGCAGTCGAACTCTGGGGCACAGAAGACCAGGGACGCACGTGGCGCCGCTTTGCCGTGGACGACGACACGCGCAGCCCGCTGCTGGTCCAAGTCGATCGGGAAGGGCTCTACGGGTTCCGCCTGGTGATCTGGGATGTGAGCGGTCGGGCCACTCCACAGCCCCGGCCGGGCGCGGCGCCCGAGGTTTGGGTGGGCGTGGACCTGACCCCACCGCACGCGCGCCTGACCGGGGCCCAACTCGATCAGAGCTCGCCCACGCCTCACCTGCTCGTGACCTGGGAAGCGGACGACTGGTCGCTGGCCCCGGGTCCGGTGAGCCTCTTTTTCAGTCCCCACCCCGGCGGCCCGTGGGAGCCCATCGTCCGCGAATATGACAACACAGGTCGCTTTCTGTGGCCGATCGACCGGCCGCTTCCCGAGCGGGTGTTCTTGCGCATCGAGGTGCGCGACCAGGCGGGCAATGTGGGGACGCACGAAACGGTCGAGCCGGTCACACTCGTGGTGCGCGAGCCGGAGGTCTCCATCCGGCAAGTCCGCCCCCTGGACCCGTCTTCGGGCCCCGGACCGAAGCGCTATTACATCCGCTGAGGCCCAACGGACGGGCCGAGCCGGCCGCGCAGAGAATCGGTGTCAACTGGAGGGCCACGCTGCGGTCGTGGGCGCAGATCGGCTCTCGGCGGACGCGACAGAGCGCGTCCCTCCACGAACGGCGTCCTGCCGGAAGAGTTCGCCGCGTGCGCCTGCTCTGGCGGCCGGTCCAGGGCCGGGTATACTGGGCCTATGGCCAAACCCGTGCCTGCCGTCGATTATCTGCCCCGTCCCGAGGACCATGCGCCGCAACCGGTCTGCGCACTGGTCGGTGCGGAGGCGTTTCTGGTCCGCGAGGTCCTGGTGCGCCTGCGCCGCGCCGTATTGGGCGACCAGCACGCGGAGCTTTCCCAGTCAGTCTTCGCGGGCCTGAAGGCCGAATGGCACGAGGTGTCCGACACGCTGGCCACGCGCGCCATGTTCGGACCGGGCAGGCGCCTGGTGGTGGTCGAGCAGGCCGACAAGTTCATCGAGCGCAACCGCGACACGCTGGAGCGCTACGTGCAACACCCGATCCCGGCCGGCGTGTTGGTGCTCCAGGCGCAGACGCTTCGCTCCGACACCCGATTGTACAAGGCCATTGTGGCCGCAGGTCTCTTGATCGAGTGCAAGCCGCCGCCCCGCCGGCAGCTCGGGCCGTGGCTGGTCCGGTGGGCCCGACAGGCGCACGGCGTGGCGTTGGCCGTGCCCGCGGCCAATCTGCTCGTAGAGATGGTCGGCACGGACCTGGGGGTGCTCGACCAGGAAGTGGCGCGGCTCTCATTGCTGGCCGGTGGCGAGCGGACGCGTATTCCGATCGACCTGGTGCGACGTGCCGCGGGGTCGTGGCGCACACGCAGCACCTGGGAGATGCTCGATGTGGCGCTATCGGGCGACCTGGCCGCGGCCTTGCACCAATTGGGCCGGCTGATCTCAGCGGGCGAGAGTCCCGTGGGATTGCTGGCCCAGATGGGGGCCTCGGTGCGCCGACTGGCCGCGGCCACGCGCCTGGTGCTGGAGGCGGAGCGCCGCGGGCGCCGGGTCAGGCTGCGCGACGCGCTGGCCCAGAGCGGTGTGCCGGGGTTTGCCCTGGCCAAGAGCGAACGCCAGCTTCAGCGACTGGGGCGCGAACGTGGCCAAGAGTTGAGCCGCTGGCTGCTGGAGACCGACCTGGGCTTGAAGGGCGCCAGCCCGCTCGATCCCCGCTTTCTGCTCGAGCGCCTGTTGATTCTGCTGGGCGGTCCCCGGCAACAGATTGCGCCGGCGGTTGGGATGGAGCTGGTGCCGCGGCGGTGAAACGGCGCGTGTTTTGCCGAACGGCATCTCATTTCTGGAACGGGTCTTCTGAAGTGGCCCGACCTCCCGGCCGCCAAATCGGCTGTCCCTGAATCTCATCTGTGTGGAATCGCCCGGGGGTTGGGCTGGGCGGTGTGCATGGGACTGCCGGGCGGCGAAACATAAGTCATTTGGTAGCTATAGGTTAGGTCTGAGAAATCGCCGCGAATTGTTCTTGACGGCCGCAAGGCCTCTGGTATACTCAGAGCCTTTGAGACTGAGTCTCAGTCTCGACATCCCCGGGGCCGGCTCCCCGCCACGCTGGCCGGAAGATTGCCCGAACGGGTCCGAACCCCTCCGGCAAACCAGCCCGCGCCCAGGATCGCGCCGGCCGCCGACGCTTCGGGGCGCGGCGAGCGCCGCGGGGAGTTCGGCAAGGGGAGGGCCCATTTCCACGAGAGAGGAAGGAGTTGCGCACATGAAAGTCAAAGGTCGTCACACGATGCGTCGCGGCCGGGCCGCGGTCGGCGCGGGCTTCACGCTGGTGGAGCTGCTGGTAGCGCTGGTGATTATCGCCATCCTTGCGGCCCTGTTGCTGGTTGGAGTGCAGTCAACACGCGAAGCGGCCCGCACTAGCTCCTGCTCAAACAACCTCCGGCAGCTCGCCCTGGCCGTGCTCAACTACGAGACACGGCACAAGCATTTTCCCCCCAGCATGGCACTCACGTTGCCGAATGCGGGCGGGAGCATCGACGGCTGGTCCTGCCAGGCGTTGCTGCTGCCCTACATGGAGCAGGTCAACCTGAACACGAAGATCGACTTCACCCGCAGTTACAACCTCGCCGGAGTGATCGAGACGGCCGACGGGCGGCAGATTCCCCTAAGCGCCATGCGCATCCCGCATCTGCTCTGCCCCTCGGAGAAAGCGGACCAGGTGCGCTTCGAGAACGGCCTGCCGAAGCACTATCCGTTGAACTATGCTGTGAACCTCGGCGTGTGGTTCGTCTATGATCCGAGCACCGGCAGGGGCGGAGCCGGCATGTTCTATCCCGGCAGCCGGGTCAAGGCCGGCGAGGTGGTCGACGGGCTCAGCTACACCCTTTGTGCCGCCGAAGTCCAAGCCTGGAATCCCTACTACCGCAACGCCGCCTTCGACACCGTCACCCTGCCCGACACCACCGACGACATCTGCCTGCTCGGCGGCCAGTTTAAGGCCAACAGCGGCCATACCGAATGGGTTGACGGCCGGGCCCATCAAGCCGGCTTTACGACCACCTTCCGGCCCAACACCGAGGTGCTCTGCCAGGTCAACGGCGAGTGGTTCGACGTGGACTGGAACAACCAGCAGGAAGGCAAGTCGACCACCAAGCCCACCTTTGCCGCGGTGACCGCGCGGAGCCATCACGCCGGCGGTGTGAACGTGGCGATGATGGGCGGCTCGGTGCGCTGGATTGCGGAGGAGATCGACCTGGGAATCTGGCGCGCCATGTCCACCCGCGCCGGCAGGGAACTCTTCGAAATGCCGCCCGAGTAGCCCCACGCCTACCCCGACTCCCCGGCTCAGGCGCCTTGCATGGCGCGGGCTCAGGCGCCCTCCAGGGCCCGGGCCGCGGCCGCGCGGGTCTTTTCCAGCCCCGTGCGGGCCACGGCGAGCGGATCGGCCTGTTGCCAGTAGTCACGATTGAAAAGCTCCAGCGACAACGTCCCGCGGAACCCGGTCCCGTGGAGTGTGCGCAGGATGAAGTCCAGCGGGGCCACGCCGTCGCCGGGATACACGCGCTGCGCATCGGTGATTTCGGCGCGCGGCGGTTGGGCCGGATAGTCGTTGACGTGCAGCACGTGCATGGCTGCGCCGCTCAAGATGCGCAGGCCCTCGAACCCGCCGCTGCCCTTGTAGATGTGATACACGTCCAACAGCAGGCAGGCGTCCGGGTGGTTGGCCTCCGCGGCCACCAGCGCGGCCTCGCCCACGGTGCCCAGCGTCTGGGCCGAGCCCCAGATTTCCAGTTGCGGCACGACCTCCATGCGCCGGCCCAGCTCGAGCACGGCTCGATAGCGTTCGGCCACCTTGAACAGGTCCACGCCGGGCGTGCGGTTGATGCCGGCCGGCGGGGCGGCGATGCGGCGCCCGCCCAGGCGGCGCACGAGGTCCATGTCGCGTTTGAAATCTTCAAGGGCCTGCGCGCGCCGCGCCTCGTCGTCCACGGCCCAGGCGGGGAACCCGATGGCGCTTTCCACGGTCAGCCCCGAGTCTTCGATCCGCTTGTGCATCTCGTCGAGCGAACCGCCTCCGTCCACATAGCTGAGGATGTCGCGCATCCAGGGCTCGATGCCCTGGTAGCCTGCGCGCGCGGCCAGTTCGACCTGCTCGGCCAGCGGCAGCTTGTAGCCCATGATCGTGCCCGTGTTGAGACAGAAGCGGAAGGGCGGGGCGTCCGGGGCTGCGGTGCGGGCCCCGGCTGGCGCCTCGTCAGCGGCGGGCGCAGTTGCGGATGCTGCCGCGGCCGTACCTGCGCCCAGGTAGCTGCCGGCACACAAAACCCACTGGCGTCGGGATAGCTGCTTGCTCATGGTTCGGCTCGTTTTGCTCGATTGACCAGCAGACCGCCCAAAAAAAAGGGCAACCACCCGCGCGCCGGCCCAGCCACGCGCCGGCGCCGTTGCGCGCGGGCGTGCTATTATGGCGTGGGCCGGCCTCCGGCTGCAAGTCGCGCCGGGCGAGAGAAAAAATCGGCGAGCCGCGGGCGTGAGCCGGCGGTTTGCTCGGCACTGCGGCGCAGCGCGGCATTGTTTCGTCCGGCCGGCGCGGTTTGATCGCCCGGTGGTTGCGTGTCGAACGTTGTTTGGTGGTTCAACCCGAACCGGGAGCTGACGCTCCCGGCTCGCCACGTGACGCTCCCGGCTCGCCACGCGTCGCTCCCGGCTCGCCACGTGACGCTCCCGGCTCGCCCGCGGAAGGAACCTCCCCACATGCGAGATTCGGCGCCTCAGCGCCTCAGAACCCCAGCGATTCGAGTTCCGGGTAGTCGGCCGTCAGGACCACCTCCTCGAGCTGGAGCCCGAGCTGATGGAACCCGCCGCCCATGGGGTTCAGGTGCCGCGCGGTAGCGCGCAGGTAGATCATGCCGCCCGGCCAGCGGAACCCGAGCACCACGTCTTCCAGCGCCCGGGGATGGTCGAGCACCAGGCCCACGCCGGTGCAGGAGAACTCCTTGGTGACGGCAAAGAACGCCTGCCCGACGCGCGGTTTGCCGCGTTCCATGGGAATGACCAGCACCACCACGCAAAGCGGCACACGGCTGTCCTTGCGCGGGCCTTCGATCAGGGCCTTCAGCTCCGGGCAGTTGTTGTTGACCAGCTTGAGCACGAAGCCGCGTACTTCGCGCTTGGTGTCTCGGGTGAACAAGGACACGGGAGATCCTCCTTCGAGCAGTGGTGCTGAGCCGGGCGACGTGCGGACCCGCCGGCGAGGAAGGGCGCCAGGGCCGTGTGTCGTGCCAAGGCGGGGGCGCGTCGCGGGCGGCAGGATGCCGGGCCACATCAAGTATAGGACACGCGTGCGGGCTCGAGCGGGAAATCCGGACTACCAGCCTGCTCGCCCGGTCGGAAAACTACGTGCCCAGCGAGAAAATCCAGTAGACCCCGGCGATGAACAGCACGACCGCCACCGCGGTGACGGCCAGCCCCAGGAAGCCGATCAGGCTGAGCCGGGGGATTTCCAGGTCGAAGCGGTCGAACCACACGCGGCGCGGGGCCGGCTCTACGCCCGGCGGGAGTGTGAACGGCTCCACCTCCGGCTCGCCGGCGCCCACGGGCGTGCGCAGGCAGGTGTAGAAGCGGTCCAATTTCTCTTTTGCCACGCGCGGGGTGAGCAGGCTGACACAGATGATCACCACCAGCGCCGGCACCAGGTAAATGATCATTTGCCAGGGCAGATAGAGCTTGCCCTCCCAGAGCATGAAGGTGGGCAAGAGCTGCGCGCAGCGAGCGTTGAAATCCCAGATGGTCTTGTCCAGCACGCGCACGTCACTGGTAAACAGCATGAGGCTGAAACCCACTAGCGTGCCGGCCCAGGCCGCAACCGGCGTGGCCCTGCGCCAGAACAAGCCCACCCAAAACGCCAGCCCCATCATGGCCGAGACCTTCCAGAAAATCTCCAGCCCCTTGACCACGCTCTCCAGGCTGAAAGCGAATACGATGGCCGCCCCTACCACGGCCACGGCCACCAGCCGACCCATGATCATGTAGTGCCGGTCGCTCGCCCGCCGCACGAACAGCCTGCGGTAGATATTGCCCGTGAATAGCGCCGAGGCAGCCACCATGAACGCATCGCACGAACTCATCACCCCGGCCAGCATCGAGGCGATGAACAGCCCCACCAGCCCCGGCGCGATCACTGGCAGCATGTCGCGGGCCATCAGGCCATAGACATGGTCCACGTCGTGGACGGTCTGCTGGTGGATTTTGTAGTAGGCCACCGCACACAGGCCGGTGAGCACCCACGCCACCGTGCAGAACCGCTTGATGAACATGCCGCAGGTCATGCCCACGCGCGCTTCCATCTCGGTCTTGCCCGCGGCGCAGAGACTCATGGTGTGGGGCTGGCAGCCGTAGCCGATCAGGCCGTTGAGCGAAATAAGGATGATGTAAAACAGGCCAATCTCCGCGGAGACCAGGCCGAACATCTCCGGGTCGCCGATCACCTGGCGCATGCCCTCCATGGGGCCCGCGCCGGTCAGTCGGCTGATCTCGTGCAAGGCAAAGGGCAGGATCAGGAATGAGAGCACGATGGTCAGGATGCCCTGGATGAAGTCGGTGATGATCGCCGCGCTTAGGCCGCCGGCCACGCCGTAGATGAGAAACATGGCGGTCATGGCCATGGTGGCCCAGAAGGCGTCGATCCGGCCGCCGGTGACCGCCTCGATCATGGCGCTGGAACCCTTGAGCATCACACCGATGTTGACGATCAGGTTGATGATCGCCGTGACCGCATAGAGCACGCCCACGCTGGCGTCGTAGCGGGCCTCAAAATAGTCGGCCGTGGTGATCGCCCGCATGCGCCGAAACAGCGGCGCAATGACCCAGTAGAACGGCGTGGAGAAGGCCCAAAGCAACTGATACCAGATGCCCGACGCACCCACCCGATAGGTCTTGGCGGCCACGCTCACCGCCTGGTCGGAGTGGGTCCCGGTGCCGAAATTGAAGAACATCATCAGCACCTTGCCGAAACGGCGGTCGCTGATGAAGAACGTGGCGGCCGAGCGCACCCGGCGCACCGCCCAGGTGCCGATCACCGTGATGCCCAACAGGTAGGCCACGATCACCAGGCAGTCCCCGACCGGCAGCCCGAACACCCCTCGTTCGAACAAATCCCGAAACACCATGGGCCGTGCCCACATCTTTCGTGACGATTCAGCCGTCTGAAACCACGCAGCGCACGTGACCGCAGCACGGCCCTCCAGGCGGCACCGGCACATCAATGGAGGGCCGCGCTCCGTCGTAGCCGGGTAGCTGCTGTTTCAGCCCCCTGAAGTGTCCCCCTTGTTCTCTTGGCAAAATCCGGATCGTTTTCGGCCGCAACCAGTTCACCCGGCGCCGCCCGCGCGCGGCTGGACCCGCTCCCTGGCGGGGAGCGAAGTGGTGAGCCTACCGGAGAGGGTGGGGGGCGTCAAGTATTCGGGCCTGTGGCCTACGGCGAGTTTCTCGGGCAAGATTGCGCTGATGCGGTACGGCCACGACGGGGCGTAGCCCCCCCAGCCGCGTCCGGTCGTTTCGGGTCCGAGGCGTGGGCCGGGCGCGTGCCGTGCCGTAGGAGCCCGGCTGTCGGGCCCACCCGCGGAAAAGCAGAAGCGGTCCGCTCGCGGTGCCCTATCAGTGCCGCAGGGAGTCGCACGGGGGAGCAACCGCGCGAAAAGGCCCTGGGCAAGGGTTCGATTTCCGGTTATTTATTGATAGACGCCAACGCGGCAGCGTCGCCGACCCCGGGAGGGCCACACCCGACCGGCGTTCGGGCCCCGGGGCCGCCCTTGGCAAGGGACGCCCGCTGTGCCCTGCCGGGGCTGGTTGGAGCGGACGTATCCTCCCGTTTTCGCAAGACTGGTCGGGTCATGACATCGCGCGAACTGGTCATCCGCACGCTCAACCAGCAACCCGTGGATCGAGCGCCCCGGGATTGGTGGATCACTCCAGAGGTGGCCGAGGCCCGGGCCGACGATCTGGCCGAGCTTCAGCTCCGCTTCGCCAGCGACATCGTCTATCCGGAGTTTGAGCTGCCCGCGGGCAAGCGGTCCAAAGGCAAGCCGAACCGGCCCGGACAATACACCGACGCCTGGGGCTGCCGGTGGCGTCTCGGCCGACAGGAGGGCATGCCGCAACTGGTGGCCTCGCCGCTGGCCGATGCAGAGGCCATGGCCGCCTACGATCCGCCGTTCGAGGTCCTGGAAAAGGCGAAATGGCAGCGGGTCGATCAGAGCTGCGCCGGAACATCGCGCTTTGTGCTGGCGCACAGCCGGGTCGAGCCGTTGCGCCGTTTGCAGTATCTGCGCGGCAGCGAGGCGGCCCTGGCCGATCTGGCCGACGGCAGCGCGCCGGTGCGCACGCTGCTGGCACGCCTGCACGAATACTACTGCCGCGAGATCGAGCGCTGGGCGGCCACCGAGGTGGACGGAGTGGTGTTCGGCGACGACTGGGCGACCCGCGAGGGACTGGTCGTTTCGCCCGAGACCTGGCGAGACCTGTTCCGGCCCATGTACCGCGAATACTGCCGGCTGCTGCACGAGCACGACAAATTCGCCTTTGTCAAGACGACGGGCAATATCTCCCGTATGCTCGGCGATCTGGTGCGCATGGAAGTGGATGCGGTCCACGCCGATCTGCTGTCGATGAGCCTGGCTCGGGTGGCGAGCCGTTATCGCGGACGGATTACGTTCTGGGGCGGGCTGGACGAGGAGGAGCCGCTCCACGGTGTCACACTGCACCAGGTGCGCGATGCGGTCCAACGCGTGCGTCAGGCATTGGATGCGGGCAGCGGCGGGCTGATCGCCCAGTGCCGCATTGACACACAAACGCCGCTCAAGACCCTGCTGTTCTACTTCGAGCAATGGATGTTGCCCCTGCCGGCCGCAGGCTGAGCCCACTGGCAATCGCGCCGCAAGAGGCTACAATAGTGCGGTAACACTTCCGGCGCCTCCGAGGGGGTGGGGAGCAGGGGAGCTGGGGGTGCCGGCCGCGGCGGCGGGGGCCGCGTGGCTGGCCCTAAACCTTTTATTTGTAAGTAGTTACGGCTGCAGTCCGGATTGCGCCTCGGCGCGGAAGACAGGGCGCGAGAGTCGCACGGCCGGCCTGCCGCCCGATGGGCAAGGCCGCCGATGCCGGCCTTCGTCGGGCAGGCGTTTTTCGGGATTCACAACGTGAGCAATCCAACCGAAAAGCCGGAACGCGCCGAACAGGCCGGCCCTGCCGTGCGGCTGAAGGACCCGGAGCTGGCGGCGCTGCTGGCCTGGTTGATACCAGGCTTGGGACATTTCTACCAGGGACGCACGGCCAAGGCCGTGCTGTTCGCCGTGTGCGTGCTGGGCACGTTCTTCTACGGCGCCTACCTGGGCAGCTCGCGAGAGGTGGGTTATGCGCGCGTGGTGTATTTCGCCTGGCAGCCGAAGAAGCGATTGGCCTATCTTTGTCAGCTCGGGGCGGGCCTGCCGGCCATGCCGGCCTTGCTCCAGGCCGCACGCATGTCCAACCACAAGCCCGTCTGGTTCGGCGGGTTCATGGCTCCGCCGCGACCGCCGGGGTTGCACCGCGACGATCCAAACTACGAGCAGCCGACCGAGGACGAGCTGCACTTACATCTGTGCCGCTACTTCGAACTCGGTTCGACGTACACCACGATCGCCGGTTTGCTCAATATCCTTGCCATCTACGATGCCTGGGGCGGGCCGGTGATGGCCGCAGCGCGGAGAAAAGAGGAAGACACCGAAGACGAACCGGGGGCAAGCTCGTCGGACGAGAAGAACCCGGCCGGGGCACGGGCCTCTCCGGCTTGAGCGCGGCGCCGGGGGTGTCGCCTGTGCCCGACTCCCTAAGCTGCCGTGCCGGTCGGGCACCTCGCCCATGGCTTTGGCTCGGCCCGGCGGCCGGGCACCAAGGCGGCATCACCTGTACCCCCACAGCATCGCCTGAGACCACATCGCCATGCCCCCTTTCCTGCTCGGCTTCGATCACATCGGCGACATCTGGTACGCGGCTCCTCTGATCGTGGCCGTGAGCCTGGTTTATGCAGCAACGCGTCACGAGCAGATGGGAGTGATCCTGCGCCAGGCCGTGCGCATCGGCATGTGGATCCTAGGCTTCATGGCCGTGATCTTCGGAATTCTGTATTTGATGTCGTGGGCGGTATGAGCTTGCGGCCCGACAGGGTCTTGGAACCCGTAAAGGTATTACTTCCCCGGGGCTTCACTTCGTTCCAGCCCCGGCCACCCAGGCTTGGGCCCGCGATTGCGGAAACAATTCGTTTACGGGTTCTTGACTTCAAAAGACGCGCACACCGTGCACCCATCAAGTACGGTGGTTTATGCCATAGGTCGGCTTTCGGCTTTCCGCTTTCGGCTTTTCCAAATCGGCTGCCCCCGTCAGGCCGCGATAGCCAGTCCGAGGTTCCATCCCGCCATGATCATCGTTGTTCTCGGCGCCGGCACAGTCGGCACGTCGATTGCCAGAACCCTCTGCCGCCACGGGCACAGTGTGACCGTGGTGGATCGCAATGCGGAGAAGACGCGCCGGGTCAACGACGAGCTGGACGTGCGTGCGGTGACCGGCTCCGCCTCCCAGTCCAGCGTGCTTTTCCAAACCGAGGTCTTCGGCGCCGACCTCTGCCTGGCCGTGACCGGAAGCGATGAAGTCAATCTCATCGCCGCCAGCATGGCCAAAGGCATGGGCGCGCGCCGGTCGATCGCTCGGGTCTATGCGCCCGTGTTCCGCGACCTGAGCACCTTCGACTACCAGCGCCATTTCGATATCGACCGGCTGATCAGCATCGAGCACCTCTCGGCCATGGAGCTGGCCCGCGCCATCCGCCATCCCGGCGCGGTGGCCGTGGAGAACTTCGCGCGCGGCGAGCTGGAGATGCAGGAAATCGAGGTCCATGCCGCCACCTCGGCCCTGGACGTGCCACTGAAGGAATTGAAACTGCCTTCCGGCGTGCGCATCGGCTCGATCTATCGCGACGGGCAGATGACAATCGCCGGCGCCGACGACCGCGTGGCGGTGGGCGACCGCATCACCCTGCTGGGCCGGCGCGACGAAATCGACGAAGTGCGCGACCTGTTCGAGTCGCAACAGCCGCCCAAACAAGACGTGGTGATCGCCGGCGGCGGAGAAACCGGCTATCACCTGGCCCGCGTGCTCGAGGGTCGCCGTTTCCGCGTGCTGCTGCTCGAACGCGACCGCCGGCGCTGTGAATTCCTGGCGACAAACCTCAAACACTCCACCGTGGTCAACGGCGATGCACAACGTCGCGCCACGCTGGAAGAAGAACACGTGGGCGGCGCCGACGTGTTCGTGGCCTGCACCGGCGACGATGAAGACAGCATCATGGCCTGTGTCGAAGCCCGCGAGCTGGGGGCCAAGAACATCATGTGCATCGTCAGCCGGCCCGACTACGCCAACGTGGTGGCCAAGCTCGGCATCGACTACACCGTCAGCCCCCGAAAGGTCATCGCTCGCGAGGTGCTCGGCTACCTGAACGTCGGACCGGTGGTCTCGCGCATGCCGTTGGTGGCGGGTATGCCGGTGGAAATCATGGAGATCGAAGTCGTGGCCGGCGCGCCCGCTACGGCCGACGTGCTGGCAGCCCTGCGCCTGCCGCGCCAGTGCCTCGTTGGCGCGGTCATCCGGCAGAACTATGTGGTCCTGCCGGGCGCGGACGACCGCTTCGAGTCCGGCGACCGCGTGGTGGTCCTGGTGGAAACGCCCGCGGTGGAGCAGATGCTCCAGGTCTTCAGCACCAACGACACATGATCCCCCGCACGCGCGCCCGGCCCCGTCCCTCGCAGTGTGCCACTGCTTCGCAATACGGCTCGCGGCTGAGCATGTCCCGTTCGGTCATCCCGACTTGAAGCGGTCCGCACGCTGCTTGGGACAGATTTGCAGCAGCACACTCTCGGCCCCGGTCGTGGCCACGCGGTAAACCCTCAGCTTGCGCAGCGCCAACTCCTGCATCAGCCCGTGGTGGCGCGCTTCGCCCCGTTCCTCCACCCAGCCAGGGCCTTTCAGCACCAGCAGACGGCCGAAAGCGTCCCAATGCGGACCGAACCACGCCAACAACTTGCGCAACCGCCCGACCGCACGCACCACCAGCGTGTCGTAGGTCCGGCTTTCGAGCAGCGCTTCGGCTCGGACAGGATGCACGGGCAGCGGCAGCGCCAGCCGTTCGACCATGTCGGCCACGGCCCGGGCCTTCTTGGCGATCGACTCGCACAGCTCGATCCTCAGGTCCGGCCGCACCACGGCCAGCACCACGCCGGGCACGCCGCCGCCCGTGCCCACGTCGAGCACCCGCTCCTCCAGGCTCAAAAACTCGCCGAACGCCAGGCTGTCGATCAGGTCGCGCGTGACGAATTTGCGGTAGTCGGTGTGCCGGGTCAGGTTCAGCCGTCGGTTCCATTCCCAGAGCAGCCGGCAGTAGCGCTCCAGCCGATCGACCTGGTCGGCCGGCAGGCGCAGGCCCTGTTCGTCCAGGGCGGCCTGGAGCGACTGCGGTGAGTCAGCGGTGCTCATTGCCCGAAATCACGTGGTGGTTTGCCACTCTGACGTGAAGAGCGTAGCCGGGTGCGATCTTCTGACCAGCCGTACGCCGGGCGCGTCTCACGACAAACCGCTCGCCCGCTGCCGGCGTCGAGCTTTTCGAGTCCGGCAAAACGATTTAGAATGGGGAGGGCTTGTGCGTGCGGCCGGGCGGCGTGCCTGAAGGCCGAACTCGCCTCCCACCCACGTCGTGCGGTACGTGAAACAAAGGCTTTTGTGCCGGCGGCAAGGGGCCGGTGCTCCGCTATTGGAGCGATCGGCCGGCGTTTCGTCAACCGGCTCCGTGGGCGACGTCGATCCAGCAGCACATCCACGCCGACGGGCCGGACCGGTGGGTTCTCGGGGGGGTCGGCGCATGCCGGTTGCCGGGGCGGGCCGGCGGGCAGGTGCTGCCTTGCCGTTTTTTGCGCGATCGTCCAGAAGCCGCCTTCAGTTCGCTTTGCCCTTCGCCCGGCCGTCCCAAACCGGATGCACCCATGCTGAAACGCGAGGAGTACGTCGAGCAGGCCTATCTGTTCCGCACGCTGCGCGAGCGCATGCAGCAGGCCATGTCCACCCAGGACCTGCTGGCCGCGGTGCGCCAGGAGATTCTCTCCACGACCATGCTGCCCTACGCGCTGGATTTCATGCGCCACGAGTTGCGCATGACGGGCGGCTTTGCCACCGCCATGGCGCGATTGCCGCATTATTTCACCGCCTTCCAGACGTTCGTGGTCTCCGAAGCCGAACGCCCCGAGGGCAAATTCGATTTCCGCATCGCCCTGGAAATCCTCCAACGCGAGGCTGAATACCGCGTCTCCGGCGCCATGCCGCAGGGCGTCTTTTTCTACCAGTTCGAGGCGCTCTGCCGCAACCGGCTGGGATACGATCGCGGCCTGGAGGCCATGGCCGGCGATCCGGTCTTTGACGAGGATTGGCGCGAGTGGATATTCACGGTTCGCCGGCAGATCGGGCTGGTGGATTTCGCCGACATGATCTACGTGCGCAGCGAGCTTTACCGCCAGACGCGGGGAAATGCGGAGAAACCGATCCTCTTCGGCGAAAAAGAAGGACGCATCGCCCTGGCCAACCGGCGCAAAGACCCCCTCTACCTGTTCTCCGCGCTGGAGCGCCATCTGGGTTATCCCAGCGTGCCGCGGCCCAAGCCCGAAGAGACCGAACGTCATCTCCTGCCCGCACTGATGCGCCGGCTCGAACGGCTCGAAATGCGCTTGAAGCTGCTGGAAGAAGAGTTGCGCGGCGGCATCAATTTGGCGCGCTTCTATGCACAGGACCAGCAGGGCCGGCAGAACCCGCCGACCCCGGGAGAGCCGTAGCAGCACGTGCGCCCGGCGAGTCGGGAGCGTGAGGTCCCGGCTCGGGGCAACTCACCGTTGACGCCGACGACATGGCGGCCTCAGCGGCGCTGCCGTGCCAACCGCAGGCTTACGGTAAGCGGCTCGCCTTTCGCTGAGTGCCGCGGCCGGCTTGTTTGGCAGTGCAATCAGCCGCCGGGAACCTGGCGCAGCGTGGGAATGCGCGGCGCCGCAGATGGAGGCGGCGCAGGCGAGTGGCTTTCGCCGGCCACGAAGTTGTCGATTGTGGCCGAATCCTTCAGCCGTTCGAAGCACTCGATCATGGCCAACTGCTGCTTCTTCTCGAACAGGTCCTCATAGATCAGCGAGCGCACTTCCTCAAAGGCCACCTCGGTCGGCTCCGTGAATCCTTCGCAGAACAGAATCACGTATTTGTCGCCTGCCTGAATGATGCCGGAAAGCTCGCCGGGCTGGAGCGAAAAGGCCTCTTTTTCCAAGAGCGGCTGCCCCCCGTGCTTGCGGATCGGTGGAACCTCGCCCCGGAGCGCCTGGCTGCCCGCCTCGATCGAGTATTGGGCCGCCAGATCACCAAAGTGTTCGACAGTCGGCCTCTGGCGGGCCTTTTCCCACACCTCCTGGGCCCGACGGAAATCGCCCAGCACGATCGCCCGACACCGCACCCGCGGGCCGTAGTTTGCCTCGTATCCCTTGCGCAAGTCGTCGTCGGTGACCTTCACCTGTGCGGCGGTGAGCTTCTTCAGCGCCGCGGCCGGCCAGGCCACCTGTTCGCGGTAGACCTCCGCGGACATGCCGGTGCGCTGCTCGACCGCCTTGAGCCAGCCCTGCACATCGGGCTGGCCGTCCGGTTTGGGTGGCACCATCAGGCCGGCCATATAGGTGACCTCGGCCTCGATCTCCTGGGGCGTAACCGACAGATTGTGCTCCTTCAGCGCCTGGGCGATCAGTTTGCGGTCAATCATTCCCTCGAGCACCTCTTTCCCGTGGCGCTCGATGCACTTCTCCGCCACTTCGGCAATGCTGATCGGCCGGCCGTTGATGGTGGCGGCCACGCCGGGCATGCGCTGCCGACGTGCCGGATCGTTGAGCACGTTGACCACCTGGGCCCCGCTTTGCAGGGCCTGGAAAACCTCGCCCGCCGCTTTCCGCAGTTTGCGCTCGCGCACCACCTCCTCCAGCCGCGGGGCCACTTCCTGGAAGTGGACCGCCTGCGAGCCGGGCAGTTTGCGCTCGCATTGGAGAATCAAATACTGGCCGCCGGCCGCAATCACCTCGGAGACCTGGCCGGGCTCCAGATTGAAGACCGCCTGTTCGATCTCGTCGTAGCCGCAATGCCGGCGGATCGGCTGGATGCGGCCTTCCAGACTCGCACTGGCGTCCTCCGAGTGTTCTTTGGCCAGCTTGCCGAAAAGCTCCGGATTGGCCTTGGCCTTGGCGTGGACCTCGCGGGCCTTCTCCAGAGTGCTGCAGGCGATCAGTCGCGCATCCACAGCCGGGCCGTAGCAGCGCTCGAACTCCTCGACCAGCTCCGCCTGGCTGACTTGCAGGCGCTCGCCGGCCAGCTTCCTCAGAGCCAACGTCGTCCAGATGATGTCCTCGGCATACTCCTCGGGCGTGATGCCCCGCTCCTCCTGGAGCAGCTTGAGCCACTGCTCCACCGGAAGCTTGAACCGTTGGGCCAGGCGCGTGATTTCGGCTTCCACCTCGGCGCGGGTAATCACAATCCCGCGCCGCTGGCACTCCTCAGCGATCAACCGCCGGTTGACCATACCCTCCAGGATTTCCCGGCCGTACTGGCGCACGGCCTCCCGGCCCAGCTCTGTCCGGCTGATCGGCTCGCCGTTGACCACCGCGGCCACCTGGGACTTGGCCGATTGGGCACCCGTCGGCCCATGGGCGGCCGACCCCGGCTGGCCCGATTGCGAACGGCCCGCTGCCGCTGAGGGCGCCTGCGCTTGCGTGGCCCCTTGCCGGGGCACCGTCGCCTGCCGGGCCGCAGTGCCCTGCGCGCCGCGCGCGCTCCACGGCGCCTGCGCACCCGCGGGATTGTCTCCCCAGAACTGGCGCACGAGAAGGGCCAGCCCGAGCACTGCCAATGCTCCCGCGACTGTGCCCATGTGGCGCCACCCCAGTCTCCTTGCCGGTTTCCCAGGCGTACTCAGATGCTTCGGGTCCATGTGGTTCCTCCGTAAGTCTTTGTTCTGCAATGCGTTCCGGTTCCCTCCCAGCCTGCACGGCGGGCGCAGGCGCGGGAGTATATGGACCGCCGGCCAATGCCGCAAGAGCGATTAGCCACTCCTTCGGGGGGCAAAGCTGCGCCGATTCCGGCCTTGCCTCGGTCGGGCCGGTTCAGTATGGTAGGCCCCTCTTCTGCGGGAACTCGCCGCTTTTCCTCCTCGTCGAAGCGCCATGCACGATCGGCCGCAAGGGGTCATCCTGTTGATTGCCGGCCTTTGTGCCTTCATGGTCGCAGGCTGCGCTGGATTGCCGGGGCCCGAGGCCGACTTGCCCACCCACGCGTCCGCATCAGCGCCGGTCGCCGGCGATTCGGCCGGCGCAGCCACCGCCGGCGGCAGCACGTCGGTCCGGCAGGAAGCCGCCGGGCCCGGGGCACTTGACGCCGCTGTCTCCGCCGGCGCCGGCCAAGGCAGTGCCGACCAAACGGACGGCGGGCTCTTTCTCGAATCGCTTTCTCTTCCTGCCGGCCAGACCGCGCCCGCGGCCACGCTCAAGCAGGTGATGGCCGAATTGCAGCAGGTCGGCGCATTCGACCCGGCAGCCCAGGCCCGACTCTTGAGCGACCTCCAACAGACCGACCCCGCGCTGTGGCCGCTCATGGTGCGGCAGTTCCGTGCCGCGCTGGCCTACCGCCGCAGCGCCGACTCGCCGTCGCCACCCGGCCGCGCGGTCGAGGGCGCGCAACCCCACGCCGCCGCCTTCTCCGGCCAGACAACCCTGCCTGGCCAAGGCGGCGCATGCGCACAAGGCCCGGGTTGCTTGGCCGGCCCATCTTACCCACCCGGGCCCTTGGGGGCTGGTTTGCCGGGAGGGGCCGGCGGTGTCGAACAAGCGCCCTGCCAGACGACCGGCGTCCAGCAAGCGTCCTACCAGACAAGCGGCACCGGTGCGGCCGGTGCGCAAGGGCAGTGGCCCTCCGGCGCCTCACCCGGCAGTGCCGCGCCCGCAAGCGCGCCAGGGCCGGTGCACGTGCCGATCAGCGCGCCCGCGCCGCAGCACCTGGCGACCGGCCAGGCGCCGGCCGAATCAAGCCATGCCGCGGCTGCGTCCGGCCCGCCAGCGCAATCCGCTGCGGCGCCTGCCCGCCAGCACGATTGGCGCACGCACCTCAGCTCGGCCATCCTGGCGTTGGAGTCGGGTCTGCACGGCCGCGGCACGGAGCCCCAAGCCCTGGCCGACCAGGCGCGATTGCGCATGCTCTGCCTGGCGGCCGGACAGCGCGACGGGGCCCTGCGCCCGATCTCCGGCGCCACACCCGCGGTGCAGGACTTCTGGATCAAGCAGCTCTACGGGCTCGGCACCTGGCTCGACGTGGAACGGGAGCCGGACGAGGGCCGCCGGGCGGGCGAGGCCAAGCAGACATTGGGCGAAGCGCTGGCGCGGCTGCGCGAATTAGCGCCGCTGATGGTGCGCAATCTGGCCTTCTGCACCGAAATCCAGAGCTTCGGCTGCAACACGCCGTTTACGAGTTACGAGTTCACGCCCGGCCAGCCCGTGCTGCTCTATGCCGAGGTGGACAACTTCACCAGCGAGCCCACGCCCAAGGGCTACCACACGGCGCTCAGAAGCCGCTACCGGATTTTCGACACCCAGGGCCGGTGTGTGGAGGACCAGGACTTCACGCTCACCGAGGAATACTGCCGCAACCAGCGCTGCGATTTCTTCATCGGCTATCATCTGGGCCTGCCCGAACAGCTCGCGCCGGGGCGCTATACCCTGGAGTTGACCATCGAGGACCTGAAGAGCAACAAGGTGGGCCAGTCTTCGGTCGAGCTGAGCATCCGCGGCACGGCCGACTGACCGCTGCCGTCACACGCTGTGCAACACGCCTTGCACCGCGCAGCGATCCCCGCATCAACCGCCCGCCGGACCGTAGGGGCGACGCATGCGTCGCCCCTGCCTCGGCTAGAGATGCGCCGCGGCTGCCTGGCCTATAGCTTGGGAATCCGCACGGTCGAGCGGGAGCCGCCGCCACCGCCCCGCGAGCCCCCGCGATCGCCGCCGCGCCCGCGGCCGGAGCCGGCAGGACGTGGTTTGGGCGGCTCGCGATATTCGGCCACCAACTCCACACCCGGGAAAGAGCCCGCGCCCGCCCCCGCGCCTACCCCTGTGCCCTGGCCAACGCCTACACCCACGCCTGCCCCACCACCGCCGCCCCCGCCGCCCACT
>CAYXPN010000019.1:20876-30281 GCA_964467075.1 uncultured Planctomycetaceae bacterium | reverse complement strand
GACATCGATGAAGACCTGAGCACAGAAGGATTGCTTCGCGGTGCCCCGGCCCCGCGGCCTCGCTAGAATCCGGGTGCGGACAAAAAACAGGCCGCCGAACCAACGGCTGAAGCGGGCCGAAGGCCGCCATCCCGGTTTTTTCCGAGCTTCAACGTCCTTGCAGGCGGCCCCGGCGGGTTAGGCGGAACGTTAGGCGGCATCGCACACCCGAAGGACAAGTCACATGACGATTGACGAAGCACTCGACAAGGCATTTGAGGTGTTGACCTCCGCTCCGAACGCGGCGTCTCTCGGCAACAAGGAGATCGGGTTTCAGGAGGCTTACGGTATCGTTGTTCATTCTTTGGACCCCGTCTTCATTCCCACCACCAGCCCGAACGATGGCGTCCTTATCTCGCGCACGCGGGCGCGGACTCCACCGAAGTCGGGACAGGTCGAGGGTGGGCTGGCATACACGAACATCACCCGACTGGACAAAGTCTCACAGCCTGGCGGCGTTGACCGTTTGTTTCAGATCCACCTGCTTCCGCCCGATGGCCGCAAGACAGGGGTTGTGAAAGCGGCAGGCTGGATTCACCACCTGAGCGCATCGCAAGTCCGGCAAGAGGTGCGCGAGCATTTGATCAGCGAGCCAGAGTTCGACATCGAAACGCCCGGTGGAGCTGTGCTTGTCACGTCGGACGTGAACTTTGATGAGCGGTTTACGCGACTCCGGATTGTTCGCGAGGCGCTTTACGCACCGGGCGTTGTGTCGTATCTCGTCGCCCTCGTGCAGGATGATTTGCGCAGGCTACCTACATACAGCCTATGAGGCCACCAAATGGTGCCGCCTAACAAACCGATGAAGCTGACGGTCGCCTGCGGCGCCCGCAGCTGAGCGGCAAGGCGTTAGCGCCCGACGACCTTCCCCCGCCCCCACGCGAACCCGACCCGCTCCACACCCCTACCGATCCTGTCCTTGCCGAAGCCCCGCGTTCCCCGGCTGGCACTGAGCGATGACCGACACACCTCCCCGCTACCTGGCGCCGTTTCATCCCAAGCGCGTGCCGCACTTGTTTACGGACGTGCTCGTGGTGGGCGGCGGTCTGGCCGGACTGCGCGCCGCACTGGAAGTCGACGGCCGGCTCGACGTGCTGGTGGTCACCAAGGACTCGCTGCGCCAATCGTGCAGCATCTATGCCCAGGGCGGCATCGCCGCGGTGTTCGATCCGCAGGATCGGTTCGAGGACCACGCCGGGGACACGCTCAAGGTGGGCGGCGGGCTGTGTGATCCCGAGGTGGTCGACTCCGTGGTGCGCGAGGCGCCCGAGCGAATCCGCGAGCTGATGGACTGGGGCACGCAGTTCGATCATCACCGCGGGCGCCTGGCCATGGGACGCGAGGGTGGCCACGGCCGGGATCGCATCGTCCATGCCCTGGGCGACGAGACGGGCAAGGAGGTGATGCGCGTGGTGGTGGGCCGGGCCCAGGCGGCGGCCAACATCGAGGTCTGGGAGAAAACGTTTACGATCGACCTGTTGACCCACGAGGGCGTTTGCCGCGGGGCCGTGGTCTGGAACCGCCAACACGGCAAGACCATGGTCTGGGCCAAGCAGACGATCCTGGCCAGCGGCGGGGCCGGCCAGCTCTACCGCGAGACCACCAATCCCGAGGTGACCACCGGCGACGGCATGGCCATGGCCTTTCGTGCCGGAGTGGAGCTGCGCGACCTGGAGTTCGTCCAGTTCCATCCCACCGTGCTCTATATCGCCGGCAGCAGCCGCCACCTGATCAGCGAGGCCGCTCGCGGCGAGGGCGCCTACCTGGTGGACCGCTACGGCCGGCGATTCATGACCGACTTCGACCCGCGCGGCGAGCTGGCCCCGCGCGACGTGGTCAGCCTGGCCATCGTCAGCCAGATGGAGCGCACCCGCCACCCGAACGTCTATCTGGATTTAACGCACCTCGACGCGGACAAGGTGCGGGCCCGATTTCCGGGCATTGCCGCGGTCTGCCACGAGTTCAGTTTGGATATCACGCGCGACTGGATTCCCGTGCGCCCGGGGGCCCATTACATGATGGGCGGCGTGGCCGTGGACCAGGCCGGACGCACGGCGTTGCCGGGGCTTTGGGCCGCGGGCGAGGTGACCTCCAGCGGGTTGCACGGCGCCAACCGGCTGGCGTCCAACAGCCTGCTCGAGGCGCTGGTTTACGGCGTGCGTGCCGGGCGCGGGGCCGCGGAGGCGGCGCGCCAGACGCAAGACGATTTCACCGCCCTGCCGCTGTGCAATGCGCGCCTGGCCCCTTCGAGCGAACCGCTCGACCTGGCCGACATCCGCAACTCGGTCAAAAGCGTGATGTGGCGCAATGTGGGGGTGCGTCGCGATCGCGAGGGTCTGGAGGAGGCCGCTGAGAACATCGACCGCTGGTCGCGCTACGTGCTCGGCCGCCAGTTGGCCGACCCGACCGGCTGGGAGCTGCAAAACATGCTCTGCCTGGCACGGCTGGTCATCGCCGCGGCGCTGCGGCGCCAGGAGACGCGCGGGGCCCACGTGCGCACGGATTTCCCGGAAACGGACGATGCCCATTGGCTGCGGCACGTGAGCTTCTCCGGCCGGGGCCGCCAGGGCGTGTCTGATAATGCGGATTCCCGGCCGTAGCCACCGAAAGGCAGACGGTGGAAGAACCTGTCTGTTGCAAGGCGTCGGTCGACGCCTCACCACGCTCTGCCGAGCGTGGCTACGACTATCAGACACACCCCGGGCTGAGTGCGCCGGATACACGCGCCAAGATGCCGGCCCCAGGCATGAGGGGGGGCAACGTAGCCCTCTGGGGCGTTTGCAGGGGCAGATGCCCCGGCGCGGAACGCGAGACCCCGGCCGGCGAGCCCCCTGGCAACGGTGCCTGCCGGGCAGTCGCGTGGGTGGCGTGCTGACGGATCGCCTGCGGCTCGCCCAGCGGTGCCCTTTGGCATCCGCGGCCGTGGGGCTATAATGGGCGATTCCCGGCCGTGTAATTCCTGCCTGCGGGCAATCGCGAGTGGCCGTGCCGGCCTGCCGTGGTTCGACCCTCTTTCGAATCAGCTTTGGAGCGAGAGACGAGTATGTCCGACCAGCCGAGGCTTCCGATGATCGAGGCCGAGGGCCTCTCGAAGTACTACGGCACGTTCGCGGCCATTGAGAACGTGACGTTCCGAATCCACCAGGGTGAGGTAGTGGCCTTGCTGGGTCCGAACGGGGCCGGCAAGAGTACGACCATCAAGGTCCTGACCGGCTATCTGGCGCCTTCGAAGGGTGTGGCTCGGCTGGCCGGCCACAACATGGCCGTGGCCGCCCAGCGGCGCACCGGGGCGCGGCGCCTGGGCTATCTGCCCGAGAACGGCCCCCTGTATCCCGACATGACCCCGCGCGGTTTTCTGGCCTTTTTCGCCGATGCCCGGGGGCTTTCCGGCCTTCGGAAGCGGCGGCGGATCGAGGAGGTGGTCCAGCTCTGCGGGCTGGAGAGCGTGGTGGGCAAGCCGATCGGCAAGCTGTCGCGGGGTTATCGGCAGCGGGTGGGCATGGCCCAGGTGCTGTTGCACGAGCCGGACGTGCTGATCCTGGACGAGCCGACCGCGGGCCTCGATCCCAACCAGATTCACGAGGTGCGCGAGACTATCCGCCGATTGGGCAAGACCAAGACGATCCTGATTTCCACGCATATCCTGCAGGAGGTCGAGGCCATGGCCTCGCGTGCGTTGTTTATCGACGAGGGTCGGCTGGTGGCCGACCGGCCCATCGGAGTGCTGCTCTCGGACGGGCGCTCGCTGGACGAGCACTTCCGAGAGTTGACCACCGCGGGAACCGGGTGAGCCGGCGGCTGCGGGGCAGGCGCTGACGCGCGGGCGGCAGCGGTTCGGACGGCGGTTTGTAGTCGTTTGCGGTCCTGGGCGGTCCTTTGCGGCCTTCGTGGCCTTCGTGGCCTTTTAGTCCAGCCAGTTGGTGCCCTCAATCGAGCCAGTTGGTCCAGTAGATGCGGTGTAAGCCATGAACATTGACGTTGCGTTTGCGGTCTGGAAACGGAACTTCTTGAGCTACTTCGCCAACCCCACGGGCTACCTGTTCATTTTTGCATTTGTGCTGTTGAGCAGCTTTGCGGCCTTCTGGCCCGACGATTTTTTCAACAACAACCTGGCTAATCTCGACCAATTGAACTACTGGTATCCCTGGATCATGCTGTTCTTCGTGCCGGCCATTACCATGGGCATCTGGGCCCAGGAACGGCAACAGGGCACCGACGAGCTGTTGCTCACGATCCCGGGCGGTGATTTCGACGTGGTGATCGGCAAGTATCTGGCCGCGCTGGCCATCTACAGCGTTTCGCTGCTGTTCTCGCTGGTTTGCAATCTCTCGGTGCTCGCCTGGCTCGGCGAACCCGATCTGGGGCTGTTCTTCGGCACCTACGTGGGCTATTGGCTGGCGGGCACGGCCATGCTGTCGATCGGCATGGTGGCCTCGTTCCTGACCCGCAACCTCACGATTGCCTTCATCCTCGGGGCGGTTTTCAATCTCCCGCTGGTCTGCACCCTCTGGTCGCTGATCGCCTACGTGCCGGCGGGCGTGGTGGGGACGCTGAGCTGGGTGCTCAGCGGGATCCGGCTGCCCTCGACCATGGTCGAGGGGTGGTACCAATGGTTGCTCCAAAGCGCGCCTTCCTGGAGCCGGGGGCTGGAGTCGGTCGCCATCCCCGCCTGGTTTGCGGATTTCGGCCGGGGGATTCTCAGCTTCTCGGGCCTGCTGTATTTCGGCGGCATCGTGGTGGTGATGCTCTACCTGAGCATGGCGCTGATCAGCCGCCGCCACTGGCGCACCGGCTGGAAGCAGGGCGTGATGATGGGGCACTATTTGCTCCGGGCTACGTGCATGGGGGTGACCGCCTTGTGCGTGGTGCTGATCTTCGCGCGGCACGACGTGCGCCTGGACGTGACCGCCGAAGGGCTCAATTCGCTTTCGCCCAAGACGCGCGAACTGCTGGAGGGGATTGAGCCGAAGCGGCCGGTGCTGATCGAGGCCTTTGTCAGCCCCGAGGTGCCGGAGGCCTACGTGCAGACCCGCCTGAACCTGCTGTCGATGCTCCGGGAGATCGAGGCCCGCGGCGGCAGCAAGGTTCGCGTGAACGTGGTCGATACCAAGGTCTTCTCGCCCGAGGCCCAGCGCGCCGAAGACCGTTACGGCATCGAGGCCCGCGAGGTCATGACTCGAGAAGGCGGCGTCTATTCGGCAGCGCAGGTCTTCATGGGCGTGGCCTTTACCTGCGGATTGGAGAAGGTGGTGGTGCCGTTCATCGACCGGGGCATCCCGGTGGAATACGAGCTGGTCCGCTCGCTGGCCACGGTGGCCCAGCAAGAGCGCCGGCGCCTGGGGGTGGTGCGCACCGACGCCCCGCTCTACGGCCAGTTCAACATGCAGGCCATGTCCCGCAGCAGCGACTGGCCGATCATCCAGGAGCTGGAAAAGCAATACGAGGTGGAGCAGGTGGACCCCAGCGGGCCGATCGGCGACGATTACGATGTGCTGCTGGCCGTGCAGCCGTCGACGCTGGGTCCGCAGGAGATGGGCCACTTCATCGAAGCGGTCGAGCGCGGCATCCCCACCGCGGTCTTCGAGGACCCCTTTTCGGCGTTGGCCGGCGTGCCGGGCACGAGCATGCCCCGCCGGCCGCCCGGCGGCATGAATCCGTTCATGCCCCAGCCGCCGCCGGAAAAGGGCGACATCTCGCAGCTTTGGAGCCTGTTGGGGGTGGATTTCTCCGCAAACCAGATCGTCTGGCAGGATTACAACCCCTATCGGAGAATCCCCTTCGACCGGGAATTCGTGTTCGTCGACGACGAGTTGAAGGCGAGCAATCCGTTCAATCCCGACCATCCGGTCAGCGCCCGCCTGGATCGAGTGCTGTTTCCCTTCCCGGGCTCGATCACCCGGCGGCACGTCTCGCCGCTGGAATACACGGCCCTGGTGCGCACCGGCGATCGCACCGGCACGGTCCTTCTCAGCGAGATTCTGCAAATGGGGCCCTTTGGCATGGGCGAGCAGCTCAACCCCACGCGACATCAGGTGCAAACCAGTGCGATCTACGAGCTGGCCGCCCATGTCCACGGCACGATCAAGGCCCCCCCGGGGAGCACTCCCGCGCCGGGCGACACCGGCGATCCGGCGGCTCCGCTGCCGCCGAAGGACAAGAAGATCAACGCCATTCTGGTCGCCGACGTGGACATGCTCACCCCGGCCTTCTTCCGGCTGCGTGAACAGGGAGAAGTGCCCGGCGAGGACATCTACTTCGATTTCGACAATGTGACGCTGGTGCTCAACGTGCTCGATTTTCTGGCCGGCGACGATTCGTTCCTCGAGCTGCGCAGCCGCGAGCCCAAGCACCGCACGCTCACGCGCGTCGACGCGGTCACCTCCAAAGCGCGCGAAGAGGCACTCAAAGAGCGCGAGAAGTTTTTCAAGGACTTCGAGGAAGCCCAGCAGCGCGAGGAGGACGCCCTGCGCGAGAAGATCGAGGAGCTGCGCAACCGCCCGAACGTCGATCCCCAGCAGATGCTGCTCGAGGTGGCCATGGCCCAGCAGGACGGCGAACGCCGCAAGGAGGCGGCCATCCAGCGCGCCCGCCAGGAAAGGGATCGTCAACTGAAGCGCATCGACGCGGACTTGCAGCTCCAGATCGATCGCGTGCAAAACAGCTACAAGATGTGGGCCGTGGTGTTGCCCCCTATCCCGCTGCTGGTGATCGGCCTGATCGTGTTCCTGGTGCGCCGCTCCGCGGAGCGGGCCGGCGTGCCCCACCGGCGCCTGCGCGCGTAGGCCCGGGCCAGGCCGTGGTTGCACCCCCGCGGCTGACTCAACGGAAACAGGAAACGGAGACGTGGGACCATGAGCGAGAGCTTCAAAAGCGTGGCGTTCGTGTTGGTGGCCTTGCTGGCGGCGTGTACCGCCGGGGTGGTAGCCAACTGGAGTTCGATCCTGAGGGCTTGGAGCGGGGTCGAAGAAGGACCGGCCGGCATGGTCGGCCAGCACCTGGTCGAGGAGTTCGATCCGCTCAGGGCCGCCAGCCTGGAAATCTTCGAGTTCGACGAAGACACGGCCACCGTGCGCCCCTTCCTCGTCACCCAGACCGAAGTCAAGGAGGGCAAACGCCTCTGGTGCATCCCCTCTCACGACAATTATCCCGCAGACGCCCAGCAGCACCTGGCCGAGGCGGCCACCAGCCTTACAGGGCTCGAGGTGCTCGGTGTGGCCGGCGACAGCCCCGGCGACCACGAACTGTTCGGCGTGGTGGCCCCCGATCCCAATCTGCTCAAGGTGGGGGCCACCGGTGTGGGCACCCTGGTGACCATGAAAGACCTCTCGGGCAAGACGCTCGTCTCACTGATCATCGGCAACCAGGTGCCCGACCAGCCGGGTCTGCACTACGTGCGCCGCAAGGGCGAGGACGCCGTCTATGTCGTCAGCCTCCAGGCCGACAAACTCTCCACCCGATTCGAGGACTGGATCGAGGAAGACCTGCTCAAGCTCAACCCCTGGGACATCAAGCGGGTGTGGATTCACGACTACTCGGTCGATGAGTTGCGCGGTGCCCTGATGCAACGGGGCGAGATGGTGCTGGAATACGACGATACGGCCGACCCGCGCTGGCGCATGGTCAAGGACGAGCGCTTCGACCTCGACACGGGCGAGTGGGTGTCCGTGGAGATGGGCGAGGACCAACAGCTCGACGCCACTCGGCTGGACGACCTGAAATATGCCCTGGACGATTTGAAGATCGTGGACGTGCGCCGCAAGCCCGAGGGGCTCAGCGCCGATTTGCGGGCCACGGGCGACTTTGCCAAGAACCGCGAGGCCGTCGAGTCGCTGGCGGCGCGCGGTTTCTACGTGGCCAGTGTGGAGGGGCGCGTGGAGCTGTTCAGCAACGAGGGCGAAATCCGGGTGCTGATGAGAGACGGGGTGGAGTATGTGTTGCGCTTCGGCGAGATCGCGGGCGGCACCAGCGGCGCGAAGAAGGAAGAGCAGCCCGCTGGCGGCGAAGGCCAAGAAGAGCCGGCCGAGGCCGGCGGACTGAATCGCTACCTGTTTGTCATCGCCCAGTTCAACCCCGAGGGGATTCCCGAGCCGGAGATCAAGGAGCTGCCGCCCGAAGAGCCCGCCGCAGAGGACGGCGGCGACCAGCCGGCCGGCGAAGCAGGAACGGATTCCGGGGCGCCTGGGGGCCCTGATGTGCCTCCGCAGTCCGGCACGGAGGGTGATGCACAGCAGTCCGGCGCAGAAGGCAGCGGACAGCAGCCCGGCGCCGAAGGTAGCGGAGAGCAGCCGGGCACTGAGGGCAGCGGGCAGCAGCCTGGCGCTGAGGGCAGCGGCGAGCCGGGCTCAACCGGCACGACCTCCGGCACCGCGGCGCCACCGGCAGAAGAGAGCCCTGTTGATGCCACTGGTTCGGGCCAGCCCGACGAAGGCACCACCGGCGCAGACGAACCATCTCAGCCCGAGGCATCCGGGAGCGCTGCCGGGGCCGAAGGCGCGAGCGAGCCGGGCCCTGCTGCGGGCGCTGAGGGCGTGACCGAGCCGGGCGCTCCCGCAGGCGCTGAAGGCACGAGCGAGCCGGGCGCTCCCGCAGGCAGCGAGGGCACCGTTGAGCCCGGCGCTGCCGCAGGCGCTGAAGGCACGAGCGAGCCGGATGCTTCTCAGCCGGGTGATTCGCAGGTCCCGCCCGAATTCGGAGCAGAAGCTGATCCGGCTGCGGAGCGGGAACGCATCATGCAGGAAAACCAGCGCGCCCGGGAGGAATATGAACAACAGCTCGAAGACGGACGCAAACGGGTCGACGAACTCAACGCCCGCTTTGCCGACTGGTACTACGTTATCTCCGACGAGGTCTATCGCAAAATCCATCTCAGCCGCGAGGACGTCGTCGTTAAGAAGGACGCTGCTGTAGAAGGCGAGGGAGAGCAACCTGGTGGGCTCGAAGAAGGCACCCTGCCGGGCACCAGCGGCGAAGCTTTAGACCCTGGTCAGCCTGGCGCGGAGCAGCCCGTCGGCCAACAGCCGGCCAGCGCCGAACAGCCCGGCGGCCAACAGCCGGCCAGCGGTCAACCGTCCGCTGCGGACCAGCCTGCCGGCACGCAGCCCGGCGATGAGCCCGGCGGCGGGGAACCAGGGGCCGGCGAACAGGGGCCCGCGGATGAGTCGGGCCAGGACGACAACCCCGTCGACGTGTTCGATCGGCTCAAGGACGCCGGCCCCGAAGGCGGCCAGCCGGACGACTGAGAATCTGCAAACGATTTGTTTCCCCAATCGGAGGGCCAATCCGGGGTGGCCGGGGCTGGAACGAAGTGAAGCCCCGGGGAAGGAATCCGGGGTGGCCGGGGCTGGAACGAAGTGAAGCCCCGGGGAA
>CAYXPN010000019.1:0-20776 GCA_964467075.1 uncultured Planctomycetaceae bacterium | reverse complement strand
AATCCGGGGTGGCCGGGGCTGGAACGAAGTGAAGCCCCGGGGAAGGAATCCGGGGTGGCCGGGGCTGGAACGAAGTGAAGGCCCCGGGGAAGGAATCCGTTTACAAGTTCCAAGTGACTTCGCGGGATTCCGGTCGCGAGCGATCCACGCGGTTTACCCGCGCGCCCAGGGAACCTTCAGCGGCTTGGGTGCGTCTCATCACCACAGGGGCGAAGGCGCGGTTCCGGGTACGCGCTGCCCAGGCGGGCCGTGGTTACCACGATTGGCCAAAGCGAGTCGCCGACCCATACTGAAGTCCAGCCGAGGGCGGCGCCCCCTGCGGTGGGGGCGGTGTAACAGAACACAGAACAGAATAGGGCAAACGGACCTCACGGGTCCTTTTTCGGCCTTTGCCGATAGGAGGGTGTGATGAGCGATCGACCACGCAGCTCCGGACCGCAGTTCCGGGCGGATCGGCCCGAACAGGCGGGAGAACCAGAGGCCGTGCGCACCACGATCGTCGGCGGGCGCCCGCCCGGAGGCGGCCGCTCGTTGGGCAATATCCCGCGCGGCATCGAGGTGCTGGTCAACAAGGCCGCGGTGGACCCGGTGTTCCGGCGCGAGCTGCTCGACCGGCGGGAGCAGGCGGCCGCCCAGATCGGGCTTCAGCTCGATCCGGCCGAGGCGATGATGCTGGCCGCGGCCCCGGCCGCGCAGCTCGAGGCGGTCATTGAGCGCACACGCGTGCCCGACGAGCACCGCCGCGCGTTTTTGGGCAAGGCCGCGGCCGCCATGCTGGCCGCGTTGGGTGCCGCCTCCACCGACGCGCTTGCCGGGTTCGGCACCACGGGAACCGCGCCCGACATGCCGCCTCCCGCCCCCGCTCCGGCGCAGCGGCTCTCGGCCACGGTTCGCAGCAGGGTGATCCAGGTGGTGGCCCGCGAGATGGGAGAACGCCCGGACGACGTGGATGAAACGACCCGCTTGGACGCGCACCTGCGCGACGACGCGAAAGCGGCCGAGCGCCTGGCCGGCTTGTTGAGTCGCGAACTGAAGCTGATGGTGCTGCCCGAGGCGGTCCGTCGCATGTCTTCGGTAGGCGATCTGATCGAGTATCTCGACGTGCTCCGGCGCGTCGAGCCCAAGGTGGTGGCCGTGATCCGCAAAGAACTGGGGCGCACCGAGCCGGGCACGTTTTTTGCCGACACACCGCTCGCCTCGCCGGCCGGCCCGGGTCCCATGGAGCTCGGGCAATTGGTGCGCCTGCGGGAGGGACTGGTCAGGGCCCTGCGCGTATACGTTTCGTGGGACGAGCTGCACGAGGCGCGCACGGTGGGCCAGGTGGTCGACTGCGCGACCCGCGCGGTGCACAAGGTGGAACAGCGGCGCGAGCCGCAGGTTCACCCGGTCGAGGGCATCCGGCCCGACGTGCCTGCGGCTGTGAAGGGCATTCGGCCGGATGTGCCTCCGACCAGGGGCATCCAGCCGGACGTGCCGCCGGCGCCGACGGGGATCCGGCCGGACGTGCCCCCGTCCGTAGGCGGCATTCGGCCGGGTGGCGGGGCGAGTTTCGGCAACCGGCCGTCGTAGCGGTGTTTGCGCCCTTTGCTTGGCGCGCTGGGGTGTGGCCCATCGCAGGCCTCGAACACTAGATCAGGTATGCCCATGGCGGCCGACATCACCCTGGTGAACCTGAACATGCTGTTCATGCGCTTCGGCGAGGAGATCGAGCGCGAGCTGCACGTGCCGCTCGGTCCGCTGTATCTCACCCGCGCGCTGGAAGACGCCGGCTTCGAGGTGGACTTCCGCGACTACCAGTGTGTGGCCTCCGACGAACCGTTCGACATGGACGTGTTTCTGGATTTCCTGCGCGATCCGGCGCCGGTGATCGGCCTGAGCTGCATGGCCAACCTGCTGCCTTTCACCATCCTGGCCATGCGCGCTTTGCGCGAGGCCTGGCCCGATCGCAAGCTGATTCTCGGAGGCGTGGGCTCAAAGGCGGTGGAGGAGAAGCTGCTCACGCGCTTTCCCTGGATCGACACGATCTCCCGCGGCGAAGGCGAGCGCACCGGGCCGGAGTTGTTGCGCGCCCTCCAGAGCGGCGGCGACCTGGCCCGCGTGGACGGCATCTCCTTCCGCGGCAACGGCACCGTGCGCCACACGCCGGACCGGACACGCATCCAGGACCTCGACACGATCCCTTTTCCCGCCTTCGAGAAGGTCGAGCTTGAGCGCTACGCCGGCTACGGCATGATGACCAGCCGCGGATGTCCCTATCCCTGCACCTTCTGCTCCGTGGCCCCGGTGTGGAACTGGGAGAGCTACTCGCGCAGCCCGCAGAACATCGCCGACGAGATGGAGTTCCTCCACCGCCGCGCGGGCGTGGAGCTGTTTCTGTTCCAGGACGAGTTCTTTGTCTCGGGCAAGCGCCAGGTAATGACCTTCTGCGACGAGCTGCGCACGCGCGGCCTGGACGTGAAATGGAAGGCCTTCGGCCGGGTCAACCTGGTGGACGAGGAGATGATGCGGGCGATGGCCGACAGCGGGTGCGTGGAGCTGCGCTTCGGCATCGAGTCGGGCTCAGACCACGTGCTCAAACGCATCAAGAAGGGGTTCACCACGGTCCAGACCCTCGAAGTGGTGCCCAAGGCGGTGGAGATTTTTCCGCGGGTGGATGCGTTTTTCGTCTGGGGGTTTCCGTTCGAGAGCCTGGAGGACTTCCACCAGTCGCTCTTCCAGATGGTGACCTTCCGGATGATGGGCGCGCGCATTCTGCCCAGCCTGCTCTCGCTCTTGCCGCAAACCGAGGTCTACCGCGAGTGGGCGGGCAAGACGGCCCTGGAGTTCTGCCCCTATCTGCTGCCCGAGTTCGTCTTCACCGGTCACGAGGTCTGTCACGGGGGCGAGGTGGAGCTGCCCGAGAAGCACCGCGAGTATTTCGACTTGATTCTCCAGAACCCGGACATCTTCCCGGGCTTCTACCATATCGACCTGGCGGGCAACGTGTTGCCGAAACTCGAGCTGTTGCGCCGGTTTGGGTTCTATCCGGAGCCGGAGCCGCAACCGGGCGCGGCGCAGAGCGAGAGCTGCGGGGCCCACTCTCCGCGCTACCAGCCCCAGGAGCTGGCCACGCGCACGGCCCAGTGAGGGCGCGCGGCAACTCAGTAAACCGCCTCCGCTCCCAGGTAGCCGAACAACGGAGCGCCGGGCCGCGGCCCGTAGGGATGGCGCGACGAGAGGTAATCCAGGTCGAAGACGTTCTGGATGCCGCCGAACAGCTTGATCTTGTCGGTCAGCCGGGCATAGCCCGAGAAGTCCCAGATGAAGTAATCGTCGGTCTTGCCGACCCGGGCGTCGGGAGTGCCGTCGGGTGCCACGTGGTCGGTGTTGTTGCTGGCGGTGGTAAAGGTCTCGTCGACGAAGATGCCGGTCACGTCGACGCCGATCAGGTCGAAATGGACCCCGGTGCCCATGGTGAAAGCCCATTCCGGCACATAAGGCAGCCAGGCGCCTCGCCGGCCCCCGGCGAAGAACGATTCGGGGTCGGCCGAGGCCACGTCCTCGAGCAGCCGGGCATTCGTGTAGGTGGCGGCCAGGAACCAGGGGTTCTGGAACGTCCAGCCCCGGTCCACACCGGGATCATACTGGATCGTAAACTCGATGCCGCTGGCAAAGGCCGCGCCCACGTTTTGGGCGTTGCCGGTTCCGCCGCCCACGGCCATGATGTCGAAGATGATCATGTTGTTGAACTGGGTGTAGAAGGCGATCAACTGGGTGCCGAATGCCCGTTCGGCGTTCAAGTAGCGGAAGCCGAATTCCGAGGCCAGGGCCTCTTCTTCTTTGAGCCTTTCCCCGCCGGTCCCCTGGCCGGTGGCCCCGCGGGGGCTGGGCGGCGAGTAGCCGCGGTGGAAACCGGCCAGCAGCTTCAGCCGGTCGCTCAGATCGTACGTGGCGCCCACACCCCCGCCGATCACGTCCAGATTGTCCGTGAGCACCGTGTCCGAGCCGCCGAAGTCAATCGTGCTCAGATGGATATGTTCCATGCGGATTCCCGGCGTGACGCTCAAGCGGCCCAGCGAGATTCTGTCCAGCAAGTAAAAGGCCGTTGCATGGGCTTCTTGTTCGCGGCTGCGTTGGGAACCCGGCGCTCCGAAGCTGGTCGCGGTGATGAACCCCTGCGAATCGATGGTGAACTGGTCGTCGTGCTGGAACGGGCGGATTTCGTCCACGTGATAGCGGACCGCGGCCTTCACGTCGTGGGCGGCGCGTCGGGTGTCGAAGCTCAGGCTGGCCACGGTCTCGTTGCCGTGCGAGTAGTAGTCTCGGTTGTTGGTCCGTACGCGCCAGGTGCCTGCGCGCTGGCCCCGCAACACCTCGAGTCCCGCGCCGGCCAGGGCCCCGCCCGTGGCAGCCCCCAGATTCATGTTCACCCCGTCGCCCACGCCGTCGGTGTCGGTGTCGATGTTTCGCAGGTCCTGGAGCTTGTACCAGTTGCGGTGGAACTGGTTGTAGTAGACCGTGTTGGTGATCGAGAGCCGGTCCCACTCCGGGTCGCCCAGCGTATAGCGCAGGTAAGTGGTGGTGTGCTCAGCGGCCCAGTTGTCGAACACCGAGGCCGGGTAACGCTGAAACGGATTGCTCACAAAGTCCGGGTCCGAAAGCCCGAGATACGTCTCGTTGCGGTCGGAATCGGCGTAGCCCACCTTCACCTCCCAGCGCTGGTAGACCAGGCTGTCGGGCTCCCAGAAAAACTTGAGCATCAGGTCGCCGTCGGTGAAACCCGCGTCTTGCGTCTTGCCGACGCGCGAAAACGGGTTGGGCGAGGCGAGCCCGGGCGGCTGGTTGATGGTCTTGAACCCGTCGCTTTCCCGCAGATAGCCCTCCAGGAGATAGCCCATCCGGCCCCAGCGGGTCTGCACGGTGGAGCCGAACCAGGCGTGCATTCGGTATTCGTCATGGCTTCCGTACAACCCGCGGATCGATACGCTCGGCTCTTCGGGGATGGGCGTGGAAATCAGGTTCAGCGCTCCGGCCACGGTGTGCGGCCCGTACATGATCTGGCTGTGGCCCTTGATGACCTCCACCGCGTGCATGCGCCCCACGTTGGGGAAATAGTACACCGCGGGCGCGGAATAGGGGGCGGGAGCGATCAGCACGCCGTCTTCCATCACGGTCAGTTTCCCGCTCCGCGTGCTCTCCACGCCCCTCATGCTGATGCTGGGAAAGTGGCCGTAGCCGTTCTCCGTGCGCACCGACACACCCGGCACCTGCTGGAGCACCCGTTCGACGTTGTCGTACGATTGCGTGTGGATGTTGCTCGGGCCCAGGTAGGCTCCCGAGCCGGGCGTGTCGAAGACCGCCTCGAAGCCGCCCAGCGGAGACTCTGCGGCCCCTGTCGGCTCAAACACCGTCCCTGCGCCCGCGGTCGGCGCATAGGCCGGCTCGACCGCCCGGACCACGGTCTCGGGCAACACCGGCACGGTGGCCTCCGGGTCTTGGGCGAGCGACGCGCACACACCGCCGACCAACCAGAACACGCCCCAGAGCCCCAACACCAAACGGGCACCAGTCGGCCTCTTCATCGCTTTTGCCTCGTCTGTTGGGTCCAAATCACCGTGCGCAATTCGTGGGCGCCACTGTTTGGCGCCATCCTCGGAGGGGCCGGGGCTGTAGGGTGGGTCGAGTAAAAAGCGAGACCCACCGACAAGGCGAAATGGTGGGTCTGCGCCTACGGCTTGACCCACCCTACGCGCTACGCGCCTGGCAGCGACACGAGTGTTCACAAATCGCGCACGCTGATTTAGAGATTCGCGGCATACCTTACTTGCCCACTGAGAATGGGATCGGTTGTGCGGATTCGACCAGTTGAGACGAATCTGCGGGATGTGACGGCCGTGCCGACCGCCAGCGCGTTGTCTATTTTTCGTAATCCGCAAACTCTGCCAGGCTTCGTGCTGTGGCCCGGCTCGGGCCAATCGTGCCCGGCCGCTCCCGGCAACACAATGACAAGCCGTAGGCCGGAACAAGTCGACCGAGCAACGCGGTTCCGGCATCAGCATTGCGCCGGAACAGCGCTGCGCTTGTTCCGGCCTACGATGCTGTCACCTTTTTCTTGTTACCCGGATTCAGACACACCTGCCACCGATGCGTGCGCCTCGCAGATTGCGGGGCACGAGGCTCAGCGCTGCTCGATCGAGAACCGAACGGGGACGATGACCACGCTGGCGGCGGCCTTACCCCCGCGGCGGGCCGGCTCGAATCGCCACGTGCGCACCGTTTCCAGGGCCGCCCGGTCCAGAGAGGCGACCCCGCTCGACTGCGCCACGGAAATCTCCTCGACCCGGCCGCGCTGGTCGATGTGGACCTGAAGCAGCACCCGGCCTTCCTGGCGCTGCGCAAAGGCATCGGGCGGATAGGGCGGAGCGGGGTTGGTCGGCAGCTTGCGCGGGAGCACGTCCACCGCGCCTGTTGCGGCAGCGCTTGCCGGTCGCTCTACGGGGACCGAAACCTGGGGGAGCCTTGGCATCATGGCTCGCCGCGGTGCCGAGGGAGGCGAGACCGCAGCTTCACAGGGCTCCAGCACCGGCGCCACGTCGCGGCGCGAGGGCAACACCGGCGCAGGACGCGGCACGGGGTCGCGGACCATGGCCAACTCCACGGGCGGGTCGCGCCGGCTGGTGTCCAACGGAGGGTGCTGACGCTCAATCGGCGGGATCGCGTCCGGCTCGACCAGGGTTTGCGCTATCGGCACAATCTCGTCAGGAAGGGTCGGCAGAATCTCGACCGGCGGTGTCGGGGCTTCCGTTTCGGCCCAAGAGCCGGCCAGCTCCACGGAGCCCGCGACGCCCAGCAGCTCAGCACGCTCGATCGGGCCGGACATGGTGCAGACCATGGCCACCGCGGCGCCGATCACGTGGACCGCCAGCGACGTACCCCACCCCACCGTTTCGACCGACGGCCTTGAAGCCAGCAGGTTGGCGAGAAGCGCTCTCATGGCAGGCGTGGTCGCAGGGCGGTCTGGTCGGGCAGAGGTCCCCGCCCGGTCCCGAGCAGAAAGTGTCGCCGTCCGGCAGAGCCGTCGTTCCTCAAACGTCCGCCGGAGCACAAAGCTGTCTTCCCAGCGTAACTGACCATCCGGTGGTGTGCAACTCGATCCGACCGATGCGATGAGGGCATTTTGCGTTCCGTCGCAGTTCGGCCGCCGAAAGTGGCCCAGTCGCCGAAGGAGGCCGGGCCGATGCGCGATTCTCGGGGATTTCAGGGAATATTCTGCCGGGGGCGTGCGTCTAAGAACGTAGAAGGCCGCCGACATGGCGGATGATTCCAACGCGGTTTGTACCACGAGCGCACACCGCGGCGCTGTGGCTGCGCAGACGCGCAGCGCACGGGGGATGTCTTGCGACACTTTGAGCAGAAGGAGAGGTTCCATGGCTTACAGTGCGCACCGATCCGGCGTGTTGTTCTTGCTGGCCGCTGGATTGCTCTTGGTGTGGATGGCCGGCTGCGGCCGCCAGTTCAGCTTCGAGGCCGAGAAATCGGTGTCGTCCCGCTCAGACGAAGGTGGGGGCGAGTCCGCGGACGAGGGTGGGACAACAGGCGGGACCGCGAGTGAGGGCCTGGCCGAGGGCGGGGAGGAGTACGGCGGGGAGACCGGGGCCGCGGCGCCGACCTCGGGACGAGCCACCGCCCTGAAACCGGCGGCGCCGCTATCCGCTCCAGGTTCCTCGCCGGAGCCTTACTACATGGCCGACGACGCCGACTACGACCCCGGCGCCGCACCTCCGCCGCCCCCGCTGGCGGCGCCAGAAATGGAAATGCCCGCGGAAATGCCCGGGGCAGAGCCCAGGGATCTCGACTTCCCCGGCCGTTATCGCGACGATTTCAATACCGAAGCTTACAACCGCATCTACGAGAACCCGTTCCTGCTGGTGCGCCAGCGCCCGCTCTCGACGTTCTCGATCGACGTGGACACCGCGTCGTATTCCAACATGCGGCGGTTCATCACCCAGGGCAGCCTGCCGCCGGCCGGCGCGGTGAGGATCGAAGAGATGGTCAACTACTTCGACTACGACTACAGCCCGCCGAGCGACGTGGAGCCGTTTTCCGCGGCGGTGGAGATCGCCCCCTGTCCGTGGCAGAGCGACCATCTGCTCGCGCGCATCGGCATCAAGGGGCGCGTGATCGAAGAGGGCCAGCGCGAGCCGGCCAACCTGGTCTTTCTGCTCGACGTGTCGGGCTCGATGTCCGATGCGAACAAGCTGCCGCTGGTGCGCACCGCCATGAAGATGCTCGTAGAGAACCTCACCGACCGCGACTATGTGTCGATCGTGGTGTATGCGGGCGCGAGCGGGCTGCATCTGCCGCCCACGTCCTGCGAGACCAAGGAGCCGATCCTGGCAGCCATCGACCGGCTGGAGGCGGGCGGCTCGACCAACGCCGGCGAGGGCATCCAGCTTGCCTATCTGGTGGCCCAGGAACACTTCGCCCCGGAGAAGGTCAACCGCGTGATCCTCTGCACCGACGGCGATTTCAACATCGGCATCACCAACCAGGCCGAGCTGGTTCGCCTGATCGAGGAGAAAGCGCGCACCGGCGTGTTCCTCACCGCGCTGGGCTTCGGCATGGGCAACTACAAGGACAGCAACCTGGAGAAGCTGGCCGACAAGGGCAACGGCAACTACGGCTACATCGACACGATCCACGAAGCCCGGCGCATCCTGGTCGATCAGCTCTCCGGCACGCTGGTGACCATTGCCAAGGACGTGAAAATCCAGGTGGACTTCAACCCCGCCCACGTGGGCGCCTATCGGCTGATCGGCTACGAAAACCGCGTGCTGCGCGACGAAGACTTCCACGACGACACCAAGGACGCGGGCGAGATCGGCGCGGGCCACACGGTCACGGCGCTCTATGAGTTGGTGCCGGCCGGCAAGGAAGAGGAGTTGAATCTTCCCCAGGTCGATCCCTCGAAGTACCAGCAGCCTGCGCCGACGGACGAGGCCGTGGCCGGCAACGAGGTGCTCACGCTCAAGATCCGCTACAAGCTGCCCAACGAGGACACCAGCAGCCTGCTGGAGTTTCCCATCGAGATGCCCGAGGAAGTGGGCAATCTCTCGGGCGATTACCAGTTTGCCGCGGCCGTGGCGGCGTTCGGCATGATCCTCCGCAACAGCGAGTATCGCGGGGATGCCGGCTACGACCTGGTGCTCGAGCTGGCCCGGGCGGGCAAGGGCGAGGATCCCAACGGCTACCGCGGGGAGTTCATCCAGTTGGTCGAGACGGCCCGCTCGCTGGGATCGAGGTAAGCGACAGCGGGTGTAGGGTGGGTCAAGCCGTAGGCGCAGACCCACCAACTGGAGGGCCACGCTCCGTCGTGGCCGCGGGAGGTGGCGCTATTCGGTTGCGGAGACGGGGGTCGCGGAGGACATCGTGTCGGCCGGGCGCGCCGCGTCTGCCTCGGGCCCGGGTGCCGCCACTGCGCCCGGCTGCTGGGGAGTCTGCGGCGAAGGTGCGGCCGGCTGTGAGACGATTCTTTCGAGCAGATCTACGATACGGGCGTCGTGGGCGCTGCGGCGGAGCGACTCGATCACCTCCTTGGGTGTGCGTTCGGCTCCGTCGGAGAGCAGCGTGACGTAGTTGCGCACCACGCGGATGATTCGCGCGCCGATGGGAGTATCGTCGGGCCGCTGCGGGTCCGCGGCCGCGCGCTCCGCCATTTCTTCGTCCTGGTTGAGCAACAGCGGCACGGCGCCGCTCAGCACGGAGCCCAGCGAGAGCATCAGGTCGAGCCCCTGGAACGTGCGTTGCCGGCTGTCGTCCGTCTCGTCTTCCAAATTGGCCACAGCGCGGCGGATCACCTTGGTGGTCACCTCGATATTGCCCATGTCGTAGAGCAGGGCCGCCACGCGGATGTCGTCGATCTGGCGCGGCGAAAGCTGCATGGCCACCGCCACCTGCTGGCTCAGCTCGGCGACCTGGATGGAGCGGGCCTTCAGGCGCGGGTGGGCGCTCTGGAGGTACTGGGAGAGGACTTCGATCACACCCACGTAGGCCTCGTGGAGCTCGCGGGTCTTGGCGGTCCGGTCGTCGCTCAGCGCGCCGACGAGCATTCCGGTCAGAGCCAGCGCGGCCGCCCACACGGTCACCGCCAGGGCCACCACCAGGGGCGATGCCGTGCCGGTCATGGCGGGCAGGTTCAGCGACGTGACCAGCGCCGCGGCGATGGCGCTGAACAGGGCGAGGATGCCTCCTTGATACCGCCCCAGGAAGAAGGCGCCCAGCGCCACCGGCAGGAAAAAGAGGTTGAGCACGGCGATCTTGTAGCCCTGCACCGCGTGCAGCAAACAGGCCAGCCCGATGCACACCACGACCAGGACGATCTCCAGCGTGCGCCGCTCTTTGCGCGGGATTTCCGACATGGCACCGCTCCTCAGTTTGTTGCGCCCGGCCTATTCCGAGACCGCCGGATGGGTCGAAGGAATGCTCCAGTTTTCGTCCAGCGTCTTCATCGCAGACACCAGCCCCGTGCACAGCTCGCCGGTGTTTCGGCCCGGCGTCGGGCCGTCGCCGCCGGATGCGGAGAACACGTGCTCCCCGTATTGATAGGCGAATTGCCGGAAGGTGTGCTCGATCTTGAGAAACGCATCCACCAGATCAGGATCGAATTGCTTGCCGCGCTCGCCGCAGATGATCTCCACGCACTTCTCGTGGGGATAGGGTGGCTTGTAGTCGCGCAAACTGCTGAGCGCCTCGTAGGTGTCGGCCACCGCCACGATCCGCGCGGCCAGGGGAATGGCCTCGCCCGCCAGCCCATCCGGATAGCCGGCGCCGTCCCAGCGCTCGTGATGGTGTACGGCGATTTCGCAGGCCATGCGCAGAGTAGGCGAGTTGCCCAGCCGCTGCTCGATGGCGGCCAGATACCGGCCGCCGATACGGGCGTGCGTTTTCATGCGTTCGAATTCCCCCTCGGTGAAGCGGCCCGGCTTGAACAGGATCGAGTCTTCGATGGCCACCTTGCCGATATCGTGCAATACGGCGCTGATGGCAATGCGCTCGACGAACTCCGGTGTGATCCGGGCGCGGAAGCGGGGGTGCTGGCTGGCGGCCACCGCCAGGCGCGCGGCGTAGTACGCCACCCGTTCGACGTGCCGTCCCGTGGCTTCGTCGCGCGCTTCGGCCACGGTCGCCAGGCCGAAGATCAGCGCATCGCGCGTGCGGACCAGGGATTGGATGCGACGGAAGGTATCGGCCTCGAACCGCGCGTGGCGCCGGGCCAGCTCCTCGTACATCTTGGTCACGACCAGGTAGACGATCATCCCCAACAGGCCGGTGCCCCACACCCAGCCGATGACCATGGTCGCCAGCGCCGTGCCCAGCGGCGCGGCTGAAGCCACCGCGGTGTGCTCCTCCGGCCGACAGGCGGCCAGGATCCCGGCGTGATCAGGAAGATCGACACTCAAGGCAATGAAGCGCCGCCGCCCGAGCGTCAGCGTGCCGGCGTGCAGGCCGGCGCCGATCGAGGGGACTTCCGGGATCGGCGACCACTCGGCGCGCCGGGCCGCGGAGGATTCGGGCGTGTCCGGCGATCCTGACGGGACGACGCGATCGGCGTCCCGCAGGGTTTCCGACAGGCGCCAGTCGCGGTCGAAGAGCAGCCAGGCCACGTGATGTCTCGGCTCACGGCTCTCGAGCCGGCGTCGCAGCACATCGGCGTCAAGGTCCGGCTCCGACTCGTGCGGTGCCGGTGCTTGTGCCGTTTTTGTCAACAGGTCGCCGGTCTCTGCTGCCAGAGCAACGGTCGCCTCCTTGCGTGCGCGCTGGACGGCCTCCGAAACCACGAGCCGCTGATGAATCCACAAGCCCAGTGCCGAGCAACCGGCCTGGGCCACGATGAGAATCGCAACCAGCTTCAGTTGCTGTTTCGCGCCGAACATAGGACTGTCTCCCCCGGCGGGTATTCGACCCGCCCACACGACACCCGGGCGCGGCGGGCGGGATCGCCCCGAGCGGTTCTGCTTCTTTGATGGGCACTGTGCAACGGATCGCCCCGCCAAGGATGCCCCCGCCAAGGATGCCCCCAGAAATGTAGCCCACGGAACGGGGCGTCAACAGCGCACCCTGGATCAGGGGGAACGAACGGCTCCTGGGAGGTGCACAACGCCGAGGAACGCCGAACCGACCAGGAACCGACCGCAACCAGGACACGAAACGGGCGAAAACGCCGAGCGAACCAGGATTCCGAGCCCAAGGCCGCGCCGGACGGGCGCCGAAACCCAACCCACCCTCCGGGGCACCGCGGCGAGCCGGCGCAATCGCACGGGTCGTCCGGCTTGTAGCGTTGATGGATGTTGCTCGCCACAGCGCACTGCCGGCCGGGTCGTAGACGATCAACTCTCGGGCCCGGCAAGGCTCGGCCGCGACGTCTGCCCTGCTCCCTATTGGGTGTTGCTCGTTTGTCCGGGGACGGGCTCGCTGCGGCATGCCCGGCTTGCGTCCCATCGAAGATTCCCCTAGGTTCTGGTCTTTGGATATTTGTCCGCGGGGTCCAAAAGCGTGTCCGGCGCAGGATATGCGTCCCACGACCCGGCAATGCTGAGGTCCGCTACGGGCTTTGATGCCGGAGACATTCATTCATGGCCTTTCCCGACTGGATGTCGCAACTGCCGCATGTCATGCTCACGCTGGGCGTGCTGATTTGCGGGGCCCTGGCGGCCGGGGCGGCGGGCCAATGGCTGCGACTGCCCCGGGTCACGTCGTACCTGCTGGCAGGTGTGGTGCTCGGTCCTTCGGTGCTCGACTGGGTGCCCCACCAGGCGCCGCACGACCACATCAGCCGCCTGCAGCCGATCACCAAGCTGGCCATCGCCCTGGTGTTGTTCCAACTGGGCTGCCACTTTCCGCTGGGGCGGATTCGGCGGATCGCCCGGCGGGTGTTGCGCCTGTCGGCCGGCGAGCTGGGTTTGAGCTTTGTGCTGGTGGCGCTGGGCGTGTTGCTGGCCGGGGCCGGCTGGCAGACGGCGTTGCTGCTCGGTGCGCTGGCGCTGGCCACGGCGCCGGCCACCACGATTCTGGTGCTCAAGGAAACGGAGTCCGAAGGCCCGCTGACCGAATACGCCAATGCCCTGGTGGCGGTGAACAACCTGGTCTCGATCGTGCTGTTCGAGCTGCTGTTCATGGTGGTGCTCTTCTGGAACGGCACGCTGAAGGAATCGCCCTTGGTGGAGCTGGGCTCGTTGGGGCGCGATCTGGCCGGCTCGGTGTTGTTGGGGCTGCTGGGCGGCTTGCTGGTGAGCTATTTCTTCCCGCTGGTGCCGGCCGGTCAGCGGCTCACACTGCTGATCGGTCTGGTGACCGGACTGCTGGGCGTGTGTCTGGCCGCGGAGATGCCCTATCTGCTCACCTTTCTGGCCATGGGAGTGCTGACGGCCAACAGCTCCGATCAAGTGCAGGAAATCCTGGCCGAGATGGACCGGGTGCTGGGGTTGTTGTGCGTGGTGTTCTTCGTCACCCACGGTGCCGAGCTGGAGCTGGCCAAGCTGTGGGAAGCCGGCTTGGTGGGTCTGGCCTATCTGGTGCTCCGCAGCGCGGGCAAATACGCGGGCATCCGACTGGCGGCCCGACGCCGACACGAGGAGCCTACCGTCCGGCGCTGGCTGGGCACCGCGCTGGTGGCCCAGGCAGGGGCGGCCATCGCGCTGGCGGCCATCGCCGTGGACCACCCGTCCGTCAGACAAGACGCGGCGCTGCTCGCGATTTGTAAACAGGTGCAAACCGTGATTTTGGGCACGGTGGTGGTCTTTGAAATCGCCGGCCCGCTGTTGATCCGCCAGGCGGTGCTGCGCGCCGGCGAGGTGCCGCTGCTCCACGCCGTGCAGCACCGCACGTCCGGGCCGCTCGACCAGTTGGTCACGGTGTGGAACCGGCTCCTCGCCTCAGTGGGCCGGAACCCGTGGGAGCGTTACACGGAGGCCGACCTGTCGGTCAGCCAGATCATGCGACGCAACGTGAAAACCGTGCCCCGTTCGGCCACGTTCGACGAGTTGATCGCCTGCATCGAGCAGAGCCGCGACAATACCTTTCCCGTGGTGGATGAAACCGGACACCTGATCGGCGTGATCCGCTATCGCGAGCTCAGCCACGCGCTGTTCGACCGCGCGTTGGGACCGCTGGTGCGGGCCGAAGACGTGACCACGCCGGCCGGCCGGGTGCTGCGCCCGGACGAGCCCCTTTCCCGGGCGTCGGCCATCTTCGCCGCGAGCAAGGACGATTGCATTCCGGTGGTAGGCGAGGACGAACCACGACTGCTGGGCGTGGTGCGGCGCCGGGATGTGCTCCGGCTGTTGATTCGCGAGCGCCGCGAGGTGATGTGAGGCTGGCCGCGCCCGCAAGGAATGCCGACCGTGGTGAGATCACGGCGAGATAGCGGCGTAAGAACTTGTAAGAGTATTACTTCCCGGGGCTTCGCTTCGCTCCAGCCCCGGCCACCCGGGGCTGCGCATCGAATTCGGCAAACAATTCCTTTACAAGTCCTAACGGCGAGCCCGCGGCGTTAGCCGCGGGTTTGCGTGGCGCTGTCCCAAACCGTTGGATACGGCAAAACCAGCAAGCCGGCCGACTTTATCCCGCCGGGGAGATGAACCACCGCAAACGTCGATCCCTGGGGACAAGCCCCGGGGCTCGGTAACGCAGATTTCGGGCCTCGCTGACGCAACGCCCCGGCGCTCGCCAAATGAACGCCCGTCGGTCGCTCCCCCTTGACGGTGTCCTCCGACCGGCACGAGAATACCCACTGTACGGGTTCCTGGCGGGCGGATGTCCGCTTCGGTGGTGAAAGGGGGCACACCCGCCGACCGGGAATCGGTGCGAATCGGCCGATTCTCCGCTTCCTCTTCTGTTTGGGAGACCCAACCATGGCGACGTATCTGATGTTCGGGAAGTACTCGCCCGAAGGGCTCAAAGGGATGAGCCCGCAGCGCACCAAGCAGGCGGTCCAGCTTGTCGAGCAGCAGGGCGGGAAGGTGCAGGCCATGTATGCCACGCTGGGCGAACACGACCTGGTGTTCGTGGTCGACCTGCCGGGCACGGATCAGGCCATGGCTGCTTCTGTGGCCATGAGCAAGTCGACCGGCATCGGCTTCACCACCGCGCCGGCCGTGTCGGTGGAAGAATTTGACAAGCTTGTCGGCTGAGCAGGGCCTTCCCATCAGCGGACGTGGTCGCGCATGCCGGGGTCGTAGAATAGGCGCACTCTCGGGCGCGCTGGTAGAACGCGCGGCCGGCGCGCTGGTGCGTCGCGTCTTGCCGTGCGGGTCGGGGTCCAGAGCACGTGGGCGTGAGAACTTGTAAGCGAATTGCTAACGCAATCGCCTACTCGCACCCGGGTGGCCGGGGCTGGAACAAAGTGAAGCCCCGGCAAGTTATACGTGTACAGGTTCCAACGGGCGGCTACCCCCGGCGGCCTATTTCTTCTGGCCCTCGTCCACAATCCCCAGTTTGGCCAGCCAGCGCCGGCTGCCGCTTCCGCCCGGGGAGTCTGCCGACGGTTCCTTTTCCGCTGCCGATTTGCCGTGGCCGGTCAGGCTGCGTGTCTTTTCTTCCAGCTCCCGGCGCTGGCGAGCGAGCGTGGCGCGTTCGACGGAAATCTCGATCTCGGCCTGGCACAGTTTCTCGCGCCACTGCTCCTGCAAACGCTTGAGGTTCTCGCGCTCTTCGCGGATGATCTCGTCGGTTTCGAGCACCTGTCCGATGGCCGCAGCGCCCAAGGCCACTTCGCCGTGCTGGGTGCTCTGGGCCTCGAGCAGTTGCCGTAGTTCGGCGATCTCGCGATCCTTCTGCGCCACGAGTTGGTCCGTCTTGCGCGTGAGCTCCTCGATTTGCAGGCGCTGTTCAGCCTGCTGCGGATCGTCCTCGTCCGATTCCGCTTCCAGGGCCTCCAGGATGCGTTGCTTCTCGGCCTGCCAATCCACAAAGGCGCCGTGCGCAGCGCCCGTCCGACTCGTACCAGCCGCGGCCGCTCGCTCCTCCAGCTCCGCGATCCTGGCGTTGGCCTCGCGCAGGTCTTCCAAGGCCATCTCGTAGCGCCGCTGGTATTCGTCTTTTTTCCCCGAGGAGTCGCCCCTGCCGGCCGTAGGCGCGCGCTGCTGAAGGTCGGCCAGTTGCTCTTGGGCCTCGGCCAGTCGACTTTCGCGATCCGCCAGACACTCCTGTGTGTCATTCAGTTGGGCCGCCAATTCCTTGCACTGGGCCTCCAGATCAGCCAGGCGCTGGGCCGCCTCGGGCGTGAGAGACGGCGAGGCGGCTTGCGACTGAAGCTCCTCGCACCGGGTGCGCAGCGCGGCGAGTTCGCCTTCGAGTTGCTCGCCTCGGGCCGTGGCTTCTTCGAGTCGGGCCGCCAGGTCCGCGGACTGGGTGCCTGCCTGGTTCTGCGCTTCTTCCAGTGCCGCGGCGAGCTGCGCGGCATGCTGTTGGGCCGCGTCCAGTTCCTGGCTGCGGGCGTCGAGTTGCCCGCGCAGCTTCGAGAGTTGTTCGTCCGATTGCCGGAGGCGCTCCAGGGCTTCGCGCAGCTCGGTTGCCTGCTCCTCCTGCGATTGCCGGCGCAGGCGGTGGAGTTCCGCGGCCTGCTGTTCCAGGTCGCTGCGCTGCTGCTGCAGGTCGCTTAGCTGCTGTTGCAGCTCGCTGCGCTGCTGCTGGAGTTCGGTTCGGCCGTGTTCGAGCCGGGCCAGTTCTCGATCGAGCTCGGCCCGCCGGGCCGCGAGCTCGCGTTGTTCGGCGCGGTGGCGGGCCAGAAGCTGCCGGGCGATCCGGCGCCGGGTCTGCTCGGTTTCGAGTCGGCGGGCCTCCAACTCGCTGCTGGCCGCGGTCAGGGCTGCCTGTTGCGACTGGACCTCCGCGCGCCGGGCCTCCAGCTCCGATTGTGCGTGGGCCAGTTCGGCCTGGGCCTGCTGAATCCCCTGACGCGAGCGATCGTGCTGCTCTTGGGCCTGCTCGAGCTGCTTTCTGGCCGCCTGGAGCCGCTGTTCGCGTTTGTCGAATTGCTGTGTCAGCTCGTTGCGCTGCTGTTGGAGGGCCTCCCAGCCGGTCTGGGTCTCCTGCTCGACCGCGGCCAGCCGCAACTCGCGATCCACAAGCCGCTGTTCCCGCTGGCGCAGGTCTTCCTGCGCCGCGTCGAGCTGCTCGCGGAATTGCTCTTCGCGCCGGGCGGTTTCCTCGAGCAGCGCCTGGTGCCGCTCGACCGCCTGCTGCTGGAGCTCCTCCCACTGGGCCTGCTGCCGGTCGAGCTGCTCTTTGAAGGCGTCGAGCCGCCGGGACTCTTCGGCCAGTTGTTCGCAGCGTTGCTGCAAGTCGGTTCTGGCCTGGGAGGTCTCTCGGTGATGGGCAACCAGCTCCTCGCGCAGCCGCGCCAGCTCTTCTGCCAGCCGATCCTGGGTGGCGCGCAGACGCTGGTGATGCGCGTCCAGAAACTGGCGCACCCGACGGCGCTGGAAGGCCAGCGCCTCGGCAAAGTCCTGGTGCCAGGTTGGGCTGTCGGCCGCTGGCAACGGCGGTGCATCCATGGCCAAGAGTTTCGGGTGCTTGGGGTCAGGGGGCGACGGCGCAAACGGCTATCGCAACTGCCCCTCTGCGCCCGCGCCAGGTCATCCGCGCGCAAATTCCCTACATGAGTTCTATAGATTGCCCACCGCTGCCGGTCAAAGCCCTCGTTCCGGCAGTAGCGACTCTCCCGGTTATGGCGCCCGTGCACCAGCTTTCCCGCTCGCGGCGCCCATCCGCCAGCCGTTCCGCAGCCGACGCCCGGACGACGCCGGACTATTTCAGCCCCTCGATGAAGCGCAGCAGCCGCGCTTCGAGCATCTTCCAATCGTCGCCGAAGACCGAGGTGAAATCGGCCAGACGTTCGGACGCCGAGCTGTGGTGGAAGGCGGGCTTGTCTGCGGTTCGGGCCAGATAGCGTGCATAGGCCGGCCCGCGCGTCTCAGCCAGAAAGAAGCTCAGCGCCCACGCCTCGGCATAGGCCGCCCTGGGGTTTGACTGGAAAAGGTAATCTGAGCTGACGATCTTCTTGAGCAGCTCGGGCTCGTGTTTCGGCGCCACGACCCGGCGGAAGTCGTGCAGCCGGCCGCGATTGATGCGGTCGCTCCGGCTGGGATGGTCGTGGGCATTGCAGACACCTGGGGCCTCGAACATGGTGGCCAGTCCCTCGGCCACCCACAGCGGCGGCTGACTGTAGCGGCTGTGGACACCCGTGTTGAAGGCGACCTGGTGGGTGACCTCGTGGATCACCACGTCGGCGTTCTCCTGCCAGACCTTTCCATCCTTCCGGGGCAGCATGTCGTAGACGATGATGCGATTGGACAAGAGGTCGTAGTAGCCCTGCACTCCTGCGCCTGCCGCATTGCCCTGCCGGCGCGCGTAGCGCACGAAATCGCGCTGGTCGCGACACACCACGGCAACCAGCGGGAACGGCGGACGCTCAGGCTTGAAGCCCCGCACGGCCACGTAGCTGACCAACTGTCGGTAGATCGACTCGAATCGCTCGGCCCAGCGGTCGCGCTGGTGGCGCGCGTGGGCCACCAGGTAGTGCGTCGTGCCGCTGACCTCATACTCCGAGCCCAGCTCCCGCAGCAATTCGGCGCGCAGCTCGGACGGGCGATAGGCGCGGAAGCGGTCCGCGGTGCGCCGGTAGTTGCTCGCCCGGTTGGGTTCGAACTCCCAGAGGCGGCCGTCGCGTCCGAGCAGCCGGACGGTTTGCCGGTCCCAACTGAGCGGCGTGCCCTCGATGGTCTGGTTGTCCAGGCGCAGCTCGATCATGAACTCGGCCCCGCGGCCCGTCGGTTCGGCCAGCGCCACGGCGCCGGCCGACCACCAGGCCAGGGCCGCGGCCAGCAAGGGCAAGGGTCGCAGGGGGATTGCCGGTTGTCTGTGCATGGTGACGGTCCTCCGGTGGCGATGCGGCGCAAGGAGTCCCCGAGGCGAATCCGGCCGGGGCACTGCACCGGCCCGGCCTCAGATCAAGTTTAGGTCGCGGCCGCATGATTGGAGGGCCACGCTTTGTCGTGGCCGTTTGGTCCGTGGGTGGCCGGGGCTGGAGCGAAGCGAAGCCCCGGTAGGCCGGAAACAAGCGCAGCGCTGTTCCGGCGGAGGGCCACGCTTTGTCGTGGCCGCCGATTGGGCGTGACGGACGCGAGGGACCGCGTCCCTCCAGGCACGCTAATGGAGGGCCACGCTTTGTCGTGGCCACCCAACCCGCCGGACATGGCGACACAGACTCTGGTTCGCCCCGGCCGGGAAACGTACAATGAAAAGGGCTGGGCCGCGGCTGCCATGAAAACGGCCAGAGGGCACTCGCCGCCCGAAGCTGCACGAACGCTGTCGGCCGAAACGCCGGAGGAGACCATCGCCATGGGGGCTGCCCTGCTGTTGGTCGGATGTGTGCTGGCCGCATCGCCGCCCGAAGCCGACGATGCGGAGTTGCGCCTGCAAGTGCGCCGGCTGGTGCGCCAGCTCGATGCGGCGCAACTGGCCGAGCGCGAAGCAGCCGAGCAGGCACTGCTGGGGCTTGGGCCGCGAGTGCTCGAGCTGTTGCCGCCCCCGCACAACCGGATGCCGGCCGAGACGCGGCAGCGCCTGGCGCGCATCGTCGGGCAGCTCCAGCAGGCACTGGCCCAACAAACGGCCCGGGCCTCGCGCATCACCCTGCGCGCAGAGCAGCCGGTCTCCGAGGTGCTGGCGGCGATCGAGAAGCAGTCGGGCAACCGGCTGGTGGACGACCGGAATCGCTTCGGCGCGCCGCCGGACGACCCGGTGGTCAAGGTGGCCTTTGAGAACGTGCCGTTCTGGCAGGCACTCGACGAGGTGCTCGACCAGGTCGATCTGACCGTCTATCCCTTTGGCCAGCAGGACGCGCTGCACCTGGTTCCCCGACCGCCGAACGCTCCACAGCGCACGGGTCGGGCGGCCTACTGCGGACCGTTCCGCATCGAGCCGGTTTCGGTCGTGGCGCGGCGCGATCTGCGCGATCCGCTGGGCAATTCGCTGCAGCTTACACTGGAGGCGGCCTGGGAGCCGCGCATCCGCCCGATCGCCCTGAAGCAGCGCCTGGCCGACGTGACGGCCACGGACCAGCGGGGCCGGCGCCTGGAAGTGCTCGACCCGGCAGCCGTGCTCGAGGCGCCCACCCTGAACATGCCGCAACTGCAATTGACGATCCCCCTGGAACTGCCCGAGCGCGACGCCGCGGGCATCGCCACGCTGCAAGGCAAGCTGCTGGCCGTGCTGCCGGGCCGTGAGCAGACGTTTCGTTTCGACAACCTGCTGGATGCGAGCAAGGTGGAGCAGCGTGCCGCGGGCGTCAGCGTGGTGCTCGAACGTGTCCTACAGAACAACCAGCTCTGGCAGGTGCGTATTCGGGTGAAGTTCGACGAAGCGGGCGATGCCCTGGAGTCGCACCGGGGGTGGATTCTCGAGAACGAGGCATATCTCGAGGACCCCGAGGGCAAGATTTTTGAGTACGATGCCTTTGAGACCACGCAGCAGACCGCGGAAGGGATCGGCCTGGCATACGGATTCGTGCTCGACGAGCCGCCCAAGACCTTGCGTTTCGTCTACAAGACCCCCGGCGCGATCATCAGCACCGCCCTGGAGTATCGGCTGGAGGACATCCCGCTGCCTTGAGGCGGGGCCGGCGGGCTGGTTTGGCTGCGGCCGGGTGGCGGAGGCTGGAGCACCAGAGTCGGGTGGCTGGGACTGGGTGGCCGGGGCTGGAGCGAAGCGAAGCCCCGGTAGGCCGGAAACAAGCGCA
>CAYXPN010000018.1:15739-31360 GCA_964467075.1 uncultured Planctomycetaceae bacterium | reverse complement strand
GGGTGGGTCAAGCCGTGTAGGGTGGGTCAAGCCGTGTAGCCGTGTAGGGTGGGTCAAGCCGTAGGCGCAGACCCACCAAGTTGCGTTTCCGGCGGGTCTCGCTCTCCGCTCGACCCAGCCTCCAAGCTTATTGCGTTGCGCCCAATCGCGTTGGCAGAAGCCGCGTGCGTGCAAGCACGCAGCCTACGCCATTCGATTGCCCGAGGGCTGTCGGGCCGACTTCAGGCGGCTGAACAGGTACGAATACCAGCAGGATGCTCAGCAACGACCAGGCAGATCGGCTCCGGCGACTCGTGCGCCAGTGCTCGGACGGGAACGACCCGGCCGGCAATCGGTCTGCGCCCGAGCCAAGCGACCCGGCCGCGAGCCGCCCTGCGCCCGCGAGAAAAGGCCCCGCCATGCTGCTGGTCTCGGGCGGCAAAGGCGGCGTGGGCACCACCACGCTGGCGGCCAATCTGGCCGCGGTTCTGGCCGGCCGGGGTATGCGCGTGGCGCTGATCGATGCCGACCTGCGCGGCGGCGACGTAGCAGCAGTCTGCGGGATCGACCCGAGATGGACCATCGGCGACGTGCTCGCCGGGCACAAGCGGCTTGCCGACGCCCTCACGCCGGGCCCGCAAGGCATCCATATCCTGCCGGGGCTCTGGGGGCCAGAGAGAGAACGCGAGTCCTCGCCGGCTGACGGCGACCGCCTGTTGCGCCAGGTGGGGGCCCTGGCCGGGCTGGTTGACACCGTGGTGGTCGATGCCGGCAACGGGCTCAATCCCTGGCTGCGACCGTGGTGGCCCAAGGCCGCGGCCGTGTTGATGGTGGCCACCATCGAGACCACGGCGGTGCTCGACACCTATGCCACGCTGAAAGTGCGCATCCAGCAGCGCCTGCTGCACGATGCCTCCCTGGTGGTCAACCTGGCCCCCACCTTCCAGGCGGCCCGAGACGTACAGCTTCGGATCACCCAGGCAGCCGCGCGCTTCCTGGCCTTTCGCCCGCGCTGGCTGGGCCACGTGCCGGCCGAACGCGCGGTGGCCGAGGCGACCCGGGCCGGCAGGCTTTTTGTCGAGTCCGCGCCGGGCTGTGCGGCCGCGGGCTGCCTGGAGCGCATGGGTGCGGAGTTGGCGGCCGTGGCGGCAGACGCGGCACGCAGAGGCCAGACGCGGCAGCGCGTTGAGGCCGGGTAATCGGTGGCGTCGGGAAACAGAATTCGGCGTGCCACCCGACCAGCACGGCGTATTAGTCCGACACGGCTAAACTGTGGGGTGCCACGGTTGGCTTGCTCAACCGTGTATTCGGCACTGCTGGACAAGCCAGCAGTGGCACCCAACTCGACACTTCACGTGTGTCGAACTAGTAGGGTGGCACGCCCTCAGAAGGGCGTGGCAGCCTCGCCGGCACGTGTGCACAAATCGCACCGTCGGTAGGGGCGGCGCATGCGTCGTCCCTACGGGATGGCTGCACCACGCAGCACTCACCACGCCCATCGCTGGCGCTTTGGGCGTGCCATCCGACACCCGAGCGGGGTGGTTGAGCGTTTGCCGCTCAAGAAACGAGAAGGAGAACGAATCGCGGGATTGCCGGAAAATCGCTCAAGCCTCGACGTGATTCAGCCGATTTGGCAGAAGCGCGGAACGTAGTCGAGGGCCTGTTAAACTGGATCAACTGCGCCGAGTTTGATGGCGTCCAAAGGATTCTTCACGTGGCGCGGACCTACGCCGGCATCCTCGGCCTGGTGGCGTTTGCGACCTCGCTGGCTTGTGGCGTGATTCACGGCAAACAGGCGGAATCGGTCGTGTGGACGGCTTGGCTGTGGCTGCTGGGGTTTGCGGCCCTCGGTTGGGTGTTGGGCTGGATCGCCGATCGCACGGTTCAAGAGGCGGTCACTTATCGAGCGGTCGCCGAGCTGGCCCCCCAGGAGCGCGCCGAGCCCACCCCGGAACCGTCCTCACAACCCGACCTCTCGTGAGAAGCCCCGAGGACACGGCTCCAGCGCTCGTCACACCTCGGCCGAAGCCCCATCCGACCCCCGCCTGCCAGCTTTGCTACAGGGACGTACCCGAAAGGAATCGATTGGAGCCCATCCCCACCGGCGCGCCCGCGCAGCAATGCGCAGGCCGCAAGGGCGCGCCCAGCCGCGGCAGGGGGATGGACACCTGGTTTGAGTGCATTGACGCACCGTCACGGAGGAACGCATGGCCACCACTGTCGCTCCCCAAGAGGTCGAGCAACTGTGGATCGAGTACAAGCAGGACCCCTCGAGAAAGGAGCTGCGCAACCGGCTGGTGGAAATCTATCTGCCGCTGGTCCGCTACAACGGGGAGCGCATCTGGTCGCGCCTGCCCGAGGGCGTAGAGCTGGACGATCTGATCTCGGCCGGCGTGTTCGGGCTGATGGACGCCATCGAGGCGTTCGATCTGTCGCGCGGGGTGAAGTTTGAGACCTATTGCGTGCCGCGCATCCGCGGGGCCATGCTCGACGAGCTGCGCACCATGGACTGGGTGCCGCGCCTGGTCCGCTCCAAGGCCAGCAAGCTCAACGAGGCCGTCAAGACCCTGGAAGCCCGGCTCGGCCACCAGCCCACCGAGAACGAGCTGGCCCAGGAGCTGGGCATCACGGTCGACGAGCTGGAAAAGATGATGCTCGACGCCAACGCCGTGAATCTGATCAGCCTGAACAAGAAGTGGTATGAGACCGACAGCTACAAGGACGTGCGCGAGATCGACATCCTGGAGGACAAGAAGGGCGAAGACCCCACGCGCCGCCTGCAAAAGGGCGACTTGATGCGCCTGGTCACCAGGGGGCTCAATCGCAACGAGCGCCTGATCATCATCCTCTACTACTACGAAGAGCTGACGATGAAGGAGATCGGGGCCACGCTCGATCTGTCCGAAAGCCGCGTGAGCCAGATGCACAGCTCCATCGTCCAGCGCCTGCAGAACCAGCTCCGCCAGCGCCGCCCCGAGTTCGGGTCGTAGGCGGAGTGCCTCTCGTGTGGGCGTCGGTTCTCTACGTAGCGCACCCGCCGCACAAAACGTGCCTGGCAACAGTGCGCCGGCGGCCCAAGCTTCTTTGGCCGAAGGCCGTCTTCACCCGAGGACTCGTAGACGAATTGCTTCGCCACTCCGAGGACCAATCCTGGGTGGCCGGGGCTGGAGCGAAGCGAAGCCCCGGGGAAGTAATGCATTTACAGGTTCTAAATCACCGTGCGCAATTCGTGGGCGCCGCTGTTTCGCGCCATCCTCGGAGGGGCCGGGGCTGTAGGGTGGGTCGAGCGATAGCGAGACCCACCGACAAGGCGAAATGGTGGGTCTGCGCCTACGGCTTGACCCACCCTACGCGCTAAACGAGGGTGTCCGGGAATTCGAGTGTGCCACTGCTTCGCCAGAAGCAGTGCCCGGGCTCTGCCAGCACTGCTTGCCCGTCGGGCAAGCAGTGGCACACGCGCCGCAGCCATCTCGCCGGAACTGCGCAGCGCTTGTTCCGGCTTGCAACTGAGCTAAACGCCGGCGCGCCCTCCCATCTCGAACCCGCAATGCCGCTTGGCCGTGGCCCCGTCTACTCACACGCCGGCACGTCCACGCCCAGGCGCTCGGCCAGCTCCACGAGCCCTGCCCACGTGCCTTCGTCCAGCGGGATGCCCTCGGTCGCGCTCTGGCGGCGCGTGTGCCGCTCCGGATCGCCCGGCAGAATGATCTCAGCCACTCCATCCTGCCGCGGACAAGATCGCACGAACTCCACCAGCCCGGCCACCTCGCGACGGAAGTGCTCCCAGCCGCCGAACTGCTCGGGATCGAGCACCAGCATGAACACGCAGTTGCCCACCGGCGTCTCGGCCACCTCGCGCGAGCACAGCCCGCCGGAAAGGGCCCCAGCGAGCACCTCGACCAACAGGCTCAGGCCGAATCCCCGATAGGCCTGCGCGCCGCCAAAGGGCAGGATCGCCCCCGGCGGATCGGCGTAGAGGGCAGCCGGATCGTTCGTGGGCCGGCCTTGGCTGTCGAGCAGCCACCCGTCCGGACACGGCTCGCCGGCCAGGCGCTTCACGCGCACCTTGCCCTCGGCCGTGGCACTGGTGCAGAAGTCGACCACCAGCGGCTCTGCGCCGTGGGGGATGCCCGCAGCAATGGGGTTGGTGCTCAGCCGGGCTGCCTTGCCGCCGGGCGGGACCACCCGGCGGACCGCCCCGTGGTTGTTGACCATCACCAGCGCAAGCAGCTCTTCGGCCGCGGCCATCTCGCAATACTCGCCCAGCCGGCCCACGTGTCCGCTGTGGATCATCGTGCCCGCGGCCACTCCGGCTTGGCGCGCCTTGTCCATCAGGCGTCGGGTCAGGCGTGCCGCCTGCACCGGCCCGAAGCCCCAATGGGCGTCCGCGGTGAGCAGGCAGGGCGTCTCGCGGAGGATTTCCAGCGGTGCGCCGGCAGCCAGCTCCCCGCGGTCGAGCTGCGCGAGATACTGCACGATGCGCACCACCCCGTGCGAAGCGTAGCCGCACTCATTGGCACGCACCAGGTGGCGGGCCACCTGGGCGGCCTCCTCCGCTTGCAGCCCGCCTGCGGCCAGCAGGTCCACGGCAAACCGGCGCAGCTCGTCGATCCCCAGCCTGGGCATGAGATAAGGTTCCTCGCGTGCGTTCACGATGCCGCCCCTCGGGCAAGTCCGGGCACATTATCCAACCACTGCCCCGCCCAGGCAAGCCGCCCGAGAGAGGGCGAGCCGCTTACCGCGAGCCTGCGGTTTGACACAGCGCTAAAGAGGGCGAGCCGCTTACCGTGAGCCCGCGGTTCAGACAGCACCACGGTTGGCCCCTGCCGGGCGATTTGCCCCAACCGGGAGCTGACGCTGCCGGCTCGCCACGCGCGCCGTTTCGAGTTCCGCTTTCCGCTTTCGTCCCAACCGGGAGCGGACGCTCCCGGCTCGCCGGGGGGAACGGCGCGTGCAGATTGTGGCTACGCCTTGCCGGCCGTGGTCAAGCGCCGGAGTGCCTGATGGATCGAGAGCCGTCCGTTGCCATCCGCCGAGTCGGCAGCCGGCTCGACCGCGTGCGCGCCCGCTGTCAGGACTTCGCCTTTGGACACCGCAGGCTCGCGCCCTGCACGGCCAATAGGCACCGGCAACTGGAGCACCCACAGTCCCAGGCTCAGCAACACCCCGCCAGCCAAGCCGCCCAGGGCGATCGTAGCCCGGCCGGGCCCGACGGGGCGATGGCCGGCGTCCGGGCTGTCGAGCGGAGTGATCAGCGTGGCCGCGCTGGCGGCCGCTTGTTTGGCCCGCGCATCGGCCAGCGTTTGTTCGGCCCGTTGGAGCAAGTTGCAGTAGTGGGCGTTTTCAGCCGCCTGGTTGGCATAGGGAGCGCGCAGTCGGGCCAGCCGGGTCAAGCGCTGGTTGGTCTTTGCCAGTTGTTCGTGCAGGAGGGCCTCGCGCTGCCGGCTCATCTGAACCTCGGCCTCCAGGCCGCGCAGGGCGATGGCCAGCTCGCTGTGCAGGTGGCGCCCGATCTCCTCTTCGGCCTCGCGCGCGGCGCGCACTTGGGGGTGTGCCTCGGACATGGTGCCCAGGAGCTGGGCCGTGTGAATCTGGGCCGCGAGCAGCGCTTCCTTGAGCTGTCGCAGGGCGGGCTGCGCTTCGAGCAGGTCCTTGGGCGCGGCCAGCAGGCGCCCGGCATCGTGTTGCGCGGCGCGCAGCAGGGCCAGCAGTTGCTCTTGCGAATTGCACAAGGTGGCCACGCGCCGCAGCTCGGCCTGGATTTCGGCTACTGTTTGCTGCAAGGCGCTGTCGTCGGCCGTGCCGTCGTCCAAGGCGCGCAGCTCGCCCAGGTCGCTGCCCACTTGCGCCTCGATCGCCGAGAGGCGCTCGGTGGAGCCGGCCAGCTCGGCGCGGGCAAGCTCCACGCTGCGGGCCAGCTCGCGGATCATGCTGCGGGCCTTTTCGTCGCGGAGCTTCTGGAACTGCACCTGCAACTGGTCGCACACGGCCCGGCTGAGCCCCACGGCCCTGGCGCGGTCGCGGTCGCGCAGTTTGAGGTAGAAGATTTCGGTCTTGCCGAACTCGGCGCCCTTGGGCGGGAGGAGCTTGACCACGTCGCGCAGATCGGCCACGTCCTGGGCGCTGGGCCACGCACCGGTGGGCTTGCGCCGCGTGGCCGGCGAACCGACCTGCCTCAGGGCGGCCTCCAGCACCGTGCGGCTGCGCACCAGCTCCAGGATGGTTTCCTGGACGGTTTTCATGTCCTCGGGCTGGCGGAAGCTGCCCGGTGAGGTCTCGTTGTTTCCCGCGGTCACCGCTTCGTTGCGGATGACCAGCGCCTGCGAGGCCTCCCACGTGTCGGGCTTCAGCAGGGCATAGACCGCGGCCACGACGGCCACGCACACGGCCGGCAGGACAAAAACCTGCCAACCGCGGGCCGGGAGAATCGCGGTGCGTGGCGAATCAGCAGGGCAAGCTGGGTAGCGAGTCATGGGGTTTGGTTCCTGTTGGATCGGTGGAAGGGATCGTTCCCGGCAGGCGCTGTCGGACAACGCGGTGAGGGGCTGATCGGACTCCAATAGGCAAGCAAGCAGGTTGCAAAGCCGGTGCCAGCCGGCCGGAGGCCCCGGCCGGAACACGTGGCGGCGTCGCAAGTGCTTGCGCTGTCTAGAGTTGCTGCCGCCCTGCAAACGCCTCCTTAAGCCCCCTGCTTGGGCTGTGTTGTGTTTGGGCAACACGTGTCCCGGCCGGGCAACACACCCGGGCTTGCTCATTCGGTCCGCGGCGCGGCGCGCAAGCGCGGTTGGGCTGGGGCTCCGGCCTTCACCCGGTCCGTCGGCAGCTCAAACTGGGTTGCATCCGCGGCAATCTGACCGACATTTCCTAGAGGCATTGATCCGCTGGAAATCCATGGCGCCGGTGCGCAACCGGCGCGCAACCGGCGCGACCTGCGGAACATGACGCAAACGAGGGAGCCACGACCACCATGCAGGTCTTTCGTTTGGCGTCCACAGAAGAGCTGGCCGCGTATGCGGATGACTGGGACCGGCTGGCCGCGGGAGTGCCTTTCCGCAGTTGGGCTTGGGCTTCGACCTGGTGGCGCTGCTACGGGCCCGAGCCGCACACCATCGACCCCCGCGTGCAACCCCAGGTGTTGGGCGTGTTCGATTGCAACGACCGGCTGGTCGGCCTTGGCCCGTGGTATCTCGAACACGCGCCCGCTCGCGGCCGGGTGTTGCGCATGCTGGGCTCGGGCGAGGTCTGTTCCGACTACTTGAGCGTGTTGTGTGAGCCCGGGCTGGAGCAGCCCGTGGCCGCGGCCCTGGCCGAGCGCCTTTGCCGGGACGCCGCGGAGGAAGGAAATGACCCGGTGTGCTGGGACCGGCTGGAGCTTTCGGGCATTGACGCCGAGGACCAGGCCGCGGGCAGCCTGGTCGAGCAGCTCGGCGCGCGCGGGTGCGAGGTCTGCCGGCGCCCGACGCCGCACTGCTGGCGCATCGCACTGCCCGAGTCGTGGGAGGAATACCTGGGCAGGTTGTCCAAGCGCCGGCGGCGCCAGTTCCGCCACTTGGTGAGCGACTATCTGGAGAGCGGCCGGGTAACGGCCCATTTTGTCCAGCGTGTTGACGAGCTGCCCCGGGCCATGGACATCCTCGTGGATTTGCACCAGCGGCGGCGCCGAGCCCTGGGCGAGCCGGGCTGCTTTGCCTCGCCGCGGTTCGAACGCTTCCTGCGCGAGGCGGGCGACCGACTGCTGGGCGCCGGGCAACTCCAGTTGGTCTGGCTCGAATTGGACGGCAAGACACCGCTGGCCGCGGAATTCGATCTGCTGGGCCGCGGGGTGGTGTATGGCTATCAGTCGGGCGTGGACCCGGAAGCCATGGAGCACGAGCCCGGCAACCTGCTGATGATCGTGCTTTTGCGCTGGGCGATTGGGCAGGGATATCGGGGATATGACCTGCTCCGGGGCGACGAGCCGTACAAGGCGCTGATGCGTGCCGAGCCGCGGCCGGCCATGGCCGTCCACCTGATACCCGATCGCACCGCGGCCCGACTGCGCCATCGTGTTTGGCTGGCCGGTGCGAACCTGAAGCAATGGTGGCAGGGGAGCACTGAGCCGGCCGCCACACCTGCGCGGTAGGGACGACGCATGCGTCGCCCCCACAAAGCTCCCCTCTCCCGCAAAGCGGCGGGCACCACGAAGTGGTCGGGGCCGGGGGTGAGGGCGGGCGTTCGTAGTGCCCCGATTCATCGGGTCTTTTGAAGACCGTACAAGTACGGTCACTACAAACCACATGCACTGCTGGACAAGCCGGCCGTGGCACCCGACGCACCGCTGGACAAGCCGGCCGTGGCACCCGCGGCGGGCGACGTTCACATGACGAGTTGAGATCATTCAATCATGCCCCTCTGGAAACAGCTTCTGCTGCAGCTCTACTATCAGTCCACGCGCCCGGTGCGCTGGTGGAACCTGCGGCGCATGGTGCTGGCGGGAAAAGTGCCTGTGGCCGTGCTGTTCTACCACCGGATCGCCGACGATGCAGCTTGTGAGTGGACGACGTCGAACCGCATCTTCGCCCGGCAGATTCACTGGCTGAGCGAACACTTCGATCTGATCTCGCTCGAGGAGGCCCAGCGCCGCATCCTCTCGGGCCGTAACGACCGGCCTGCCGTTGCGATCACCTTCGACGACGGCTACGCGGACAACTGCGCTGAGGCCGTCCCCCTGCTCGTGCGCCAGGGCATTCCCTGCACCTATTTCGTCACGCTCTATAACGTGCTCAGCGCCCAGCCCTTTGCCCACGATTTGCTCCGCGGACACCAGTTCGCGCCGAACAGTGTGGCGCAGTTGCGCGAAATGGCGGCCGCGGGAATCGAAATCGGGGCCCATACCTTCACCCATGCCGACCTGGGGCAGGTCGAAGACCCGCGCCTGCTCGAATCCGAGGTGGTGGCCGCGGGCGAGCAGCTCGCCCGGCTGGTCGACCGCCCGGTGCGCTATTTCGCCTTCCCCTACGGCCAGCGCGCGAACCTCAACCCCAGGGTGTTCGACATCGCCCGCCGCGCAGGATACGCGGGCGTGTGTTCGGCCTACGGCGGGCTGAACTACCCGGGCGACGACGCGTTTCATTTGCAGCGCATCGCCGTGGACGACGACATGATCGGCCTGGTCAACTGGCTCACCGGCGACCCGCGCAAGCTGCACACGCGGCGCTATGAGTATGCTCTGGGCCCGAGTGAAGAAGGCCGCCCGCAACACGAAGAAGCACCCGACGGTGAGGCCGTCTTGCTGGATCACGGGAGCGGCTGATGGCCGAGGGTCCTGCCTTGTCACCCGACGTGTCCGAAGGGCTCCGGCCGGACCATTGCGCGCCGGCATTGCCGCCTGCGGGGCAGCTCTGCGCTGAAGCACCTGCGCAGCAGCCCCCGGCCGAAAACGCGTTGATCGGTGCGCCCGACGCGCCGGCGTTGCGAGTGGATTCGCTGGGCGACAGCGTGCTGATCCTGCTCGCGCTGACCGCGGTGCAGCGGGTGGTGGGGTTCGTGCGCGCGGTGTTCTTCTGCCGCTGGCTGGATGCAGAACAATTGGGCCGCTGGGACATGGCCTTCAGTTTCTTGATGCTCGCGGCTCCGCTTTCGGTCCTTTCGCTCAGCGGGGCTTTGGGCCGCTACGTGGAGTATTACCGCCGGCGCAGCCAGCTCCGCAGCCTGGTGCGCCGAGTCGCCTGGGGCTGCGCCGCGTTGGGCTTGCCCGCAGCCGGAGTGCTCGCGCTGGCACGTCCCTGGTTTTCGCAACTGGTCTTCGGCAGCGCGAAGCACACCGGCCTGACGGCCCTGATGGCGCTTTGCCTGCTGGCCGTGATCGCCACCCACTACTTTCTCGACCTGTTCAACGCCTTGCGCAACGTGCGCCTGATTGCCGGACTGCAACTGCTCAACGGGCTGCTGTTCACCGCGCTGGCGCTGGGGCTGCTGGGCACGTGGCGCTCGACGGCCGGCAGCGTGGTGGCCGCCTACGGGCTGGCCTGCGTGGTTTGCGCGCTGGTGGGCTTTTGGCAGGTGCGCAGGCTCTGGCGCGTGTTGCCGCCCGACGGCCGGAGCCTGCCGCACGGGCAACTCTGGGCGCGCGTGTTGCCCTACGTGGGCTGGATGATGCTGGTGGGTCTGCTGGTCAATCTGTTCGAGATCGCCGACCGCTACATGATCGTGCACTTCTCGGGCATGTCGTCGGGCGAGGCCCTGGCCTGCGTGGGCCAGTATCACAGCTCGCGCGTGGTGCCGCTGCTGTTGGTATCGATCACCCTGATGCTCGGCACGATGATCACTCCGCACCTGAGCCACGACTGGGAGGCGGGCCGGCGCCGGCGCGTGGCCGCGCGGCTCAACCTGTTCCTCAAGCTGTGGGGATTCGTGCTCGTGCTGGCCGGGACGGGCGTGCTCTTGGCCGCTCCGTTGCTGTTCGGCGTGGCCTTTCGCGGCAAGTTCGCCGACGGCCGGGCCGTGCTGCCCTGGACCATGACCTATTGCGCTTGGGCGGCCATGGCGGGGGTGGTATACATCTACCTGTTGTGTGCCGAAAAGGCCGGGCGCTCCGTGCCGGCCACGGGCATCGGGCTGGGGGTCAACGTGGTGCTGAACCTGCTGCTCTTGCCGCGTTTGGGGCTGTTCGGCGCGGTGCTGGCCACCACGGCGGCCAATCTGGTGGCGCTCGTGCTGGTCTGCGTGTTTTGCCGGCGGTTGGGTCTGAGATTCGATCGCGGCAGCCTGCTGGTGCTGGCGTTGCCGCTGGTGCTTTGCCTGGGTCCCTGGGTGGCGCTGGTGGTGCTTGCACTGGTGGCCGCGGCGGCCCTGCGCTGGGACGTGCTGCTGAGCAGATGCGAGAAGCGTCAACTGGCGGCGAGCTGGATGGACTATCGCCGGCGCGTGCGCGCGTGGCTGGGCGCGTCCTAATTGCGACCTGCGGCGGCCGGAAAGACACTGATCTCGTTGGCGGGACTGACACCGTGTCGGAGCCGAGGCGCTGTTGACTGATGCCGCCGTGACGGCTAAGATGCTTACGGGGACCGTGATTCGCCTTGCGACTGACGCCGAGATCTTTTGAACACCGACTGATGGGCCGATGGGAGAGTAGGACACCGGGACTGCGAAGCTGGGGCGCAGGGCCTGGTGCGACCTTCGTGTTGAAAAGCGTGGTTTTGTAGGGTAGGTTGGGCAGATACCTCCAGATGATAACTACAGACGATTTGGACGGAATCGCCAGAGGCAGGCTTGAGGATGCTCAAGCGCTTCTCGATGCCGCGAGATACGACGGTGCAGCATATCTCTGCGGATATGCGGTTGAAGTGGCATTGAAGGCTCGAATATGCGGAACGCTGGCTTGGAAGGGTTACCCCTACACCTCCGGGGAATTCACGGGCTACGCGAGTTTCCGAACTCATGATCTCGATGTGTTGTTGCATCTTAGCGGCGTGGAAGACCGGATAAGGTCGGATTTGCTTGTGGAATGGTCGCAGGTGGCGGCGTGGGACCCGTCTGCGAGATATCGACCGCTCGGCGAAATCCGCCCGGAAGATGCCCAGCAGATGGTTTCGGCTGCGCGGAAGCTGCTGCAGGAGTTGTTGTGAAACAGATTGTCGATAAGCTGGCTGAACTGGAAAAGCAGATCGCCCAGGAAAAGGCGCCGTTTGTGCTGTTCGCCCTTTTTCTGCGCGAAGATGCACCAGGCGTCTGGGATCTTCTGGTGTCGGCACCCTGGATCACGCAGAACCAGCAGGAGTCACTGAAGTGGCTGGCCGAGAAGCTCAAGGAAGTCCTGGAAACTGACGAGTTGCTCAAGCTGTCCCGCATTGTGATCATTGCACCGGACAATCCCGCGTTGGATGCCATGCAGAGGGCGGTTCACGTCGACCACGGGGTAGTTGAGGTGCGAGACAGCAACTTTTTCGGACTCCAGATCAGACACGCGTACATCATGACTTCGCGTCGCGCTGAGGAGTCCTCGCAGAGCGGCTCAGGGCAGCGATCGGGGTAGCGGCAGACATATTCCGGCTCGGCCCTTCCAGTCATTTAACGGACTCCGCTCACTTTCGGCGCCCTTGGGCGCCATCGAGGGGCTTGGTCCTTGGTCGGCGCACCGGGCGTTTCCACTGACCGCGCCATGCTGCTGCGAGGCGCCGGGGCACTCGCAGGAGATACGCGGGGTTCGCGTGTCGGGCGCTGGATCATGGCTCCTGCACAAGCTAGGCCTCGGCGTCTCAACCGCGGTTTCAGGGCGATTGCGTTAGTCGCCGTTTGAGCCATGCTGGAGTCCGTGATGGGAGGCCACTGATGCCCATGGTCAAGAACGTGGAGAAGAAGATCTGGGACGTCGAGGGCTTCGCCGTCTGCATCCTGCACCTGGACGGCCGCGACGTGCGGGGCGACAAGCAGAAGCTGCCCCAGTATCCCTTCGAGCGCGCCGCCAAGGACGACTGGACCGTGGAAACGTGGAAGGAGACCCGTTTCCGGCCGCACTATCCCGGCTTCCAGGTCGCCGTGCTGGATGCCGGTGGGGAGCGGTGTCAGGGCAACACGAAGCTGGGCACGGTGCGCGCCACCTATTGCGAAGACTGAGCCCGCCGCCCGCGGCCGCGAGTCGGCCAGGCCTTGTGGTGCAGGCGTCTGGCCTGCAAGAATCGTTCCGGAGTGGTCCAGCCACGTGCAGCCGGGACGGCCGCACTACAACGCAGTGCAACCCCAGGCCGCCAGGCGCCTGGGGCGCTGCGCGCTTCTTGGCGATTCCAGACCCCCGCACGCTCCCCGGAAGCCCGTCCGAAAACCAGGGCGATCACAAGACGGGGTGGGCGGCCGAGACGCTCGTGCCCGTTTGCCGGGGGCTTGCGACGGGCGCCGGTCGGGCGTAAAGTAAACACTTTGGGCGAGTTTGCGCTATGACCGTTCCCCTTGATCGACGAGTCGAATCGTGACTTCCTTGCGTCAGACCAAATCCGACCCCCTGCCGTCCGCACCTGCGACCGCGCCCAGCCCGGAGACCCCGGCCGCCGCGCCGGCCAGCGGGGCGGAAATTCTCGTGCAGTCGCTCCTGCGCTACGGGGTGGATACCGTGTTCGCCTACCCCGGCGGGGCCAGCATGCCCATTCACCAGGCGCTGACCCGCCACCGTGACCGCGTGCGCGTGATCCTCCCGCGCCACGAACAGGGTGGCGGATTCGCGGCGCAGGGTTACGCGCGCAGCACCGGCCGACTGGGCGTGTGCATGGCCACCAGCGGCCCTGGGGCCACCAACCTGGTCACCCCCCTGGCCGACGCCAAGCTGGACAGTGTGCCGCTGCTGGCCGTCACCGGCCAGGTGGGCACCCCGGTGATCGGCACCGACGCATTTCAGGAAACACCCATCGTCGAGGTCTGCCGCAGCGTGACCAAGCACCACTACCTGGTCACCGACGTGCGCGACGTGGCCCGACTGGTGCGCGAGGCCATCCACGTGGCCACCACCGGACGCAAAGGGCCGGTGCTGATCGACATACCCAAGAACGTGCAGCTTGCCCAGACCGTGCCCGACTACGACGTGCCCATGGACCTGCCGGGCTACCCGCTCGGAGACCCCCGGGCCACACCCGAAGAGATCGAGCAGATCGCCGCCTTGATCCGCCAGGCGCGCCGGCCGGTGATCTACGCGGGCGGCGGGGTGGTCTGGGGCGAGGCCAGCGCGGAACTGACCGAGCTGGCCCGCAAGGCGCAGATTCCCGTGACCACCACGCTCACGGGCCTGGGCGCGTTTCCCGGCGACGACCCGTTGTGGCTCGACATGCTGGGCATGCACGGCAGCATCTATGCCAACTACGCGGTGGACAACGCCGACCTGGTGCTGGCCCTGGGCGTCCGCTTCGACGATCGGGTGACCGGCAAGGTCTCGGCCTTCGCCCAGCGCGCGCGCATCGTCCACGTGGACATCGACGCCTCGGAGATCAACAAGATCAAGCCCGCCGACCTGGCCGTGCGCAGCGACGTGAAATACCTGCTCGGCGCGCTGAACGAGATCGTCGAGCCGCCCGCGGACCTCAGCGAATGGCACCGCAAGATCGCCGCCTGGAAGCGCGACGAGCCGTTTCGCTACGACACCAGCTTTCCCGGCATCCTGCCCCAGCACGCCATCAGCGAGCTCTGGCGCCTGACCAAGGACCTCGACCCGATCGTCGCCACCGGCGTGGGCCAGCACCAGATGTGGGCCGCCCAGTATTACAAGTTCCGCGGGCCCCGCCGCTGGCTCTCCAGCGGTGGGTTGGGCACGATGGGGTTCGGGCTGCCCGCGGCCATCGGCGCCAAGTGCGCCCATCCCGACCGGCTGGTGATCGACATCGACGGCGACGGCAGCCTGCTGATGAACGTCCAGGAGCTGGCCACCTCCCACTGCGAAAAGCTGCCCGTGAAGGTGATGCTCTTGAACAACATGCACCTGGGCATGGTGGTGCAGTGGGAAGACCGCTTCCATGCGGCCAATCGGGCCCACACCTACCTCGGTCCGATCGACCATCCCGAGGCGGTCGGTCGCGGCGACGGCATCACCCCGCAGGAGCGCTATCCCGACTTCGTGACCATCGCCCGGGGCTTCAACTGGCCGGCCCGCCGCATCCGCGAGAAGAGCGAGCTGGCCGGTGCCATCCAGGAGATGATCGACTCGCCGGGGCCGTTTCTGCTCGACGTGCAGGTGCCCTACCAGGAGCACGTGCTGCCGATGATCCCGTCGGGCATGACGGTTAGAGACCTCATCCGGCAGTAGGGCGCGTCTGCCAAGAGGGACTTCCGCCCGTAGCCACCGTCGCCAGACGGTGGAAGTGTTGGTAGCCACCGTGGCCAGACGGTGGAAGTGTTGGTAGCCACCGTCGCCAGACGGTGGAATGACCTGCATGTCACAGAATCGTCGCCCGTGCCGGTCCACGCTCTGGCGAGCGTGGCTATTGCGAGCGCCTTGTGGGCTTCGGCTGCGCCGAGCAGCGGTGAGACATCTCAAGAGGGACGACCGGTGGTCACCGTGGACGAAATCGTGCCCGGGCTGTTTGTGGGTGCCTGCCCGAGGACACCGGGCGAGGTGGCCCAACTGGCCGCGGCCGGTCTGAGCGCGGTGCTCACGATGCAGACCGACGCGGACCTGGACGACCAGGAGATCGACTGGCCGGCTCTGCGGGCCGTATACGAGCGCAGCGGGATCGCGGTCTGCCGGCAGCCGATCCGCGACTTCGATCCCCGGGCACTGCGCGAGCGTTTGCCGGAAGCGGTCGATGCGCTGCGGGGATTGCGCGAGGCAGGCCATCGGGTCTACGTGCATTGCACGGCCGGGGTCGGGCGTTCGCCCACGGTGGTGGTGGCGTTCTTGCACTGGGTGCGGGGCTGGGACCTGGCCGAGGCGGCCCGGCACGTGGTCGGCCGCCGCTGGTGCGAGCCCAACCTGGAGGCCATCCGGCTGGCCACGCCTGCGTTCTTCGACGAGCCGGACGAGGCGGCGTGATCAGGCCTTGGCGGCCTCTGGAGGGCCACCCTCCGTCGTGGCCGGCAATCAACACACGACGCACCCAACGGACGCGACGAAGCGCGTCCCTCCAAGCACGCTCCGTCGTGGCCGGCAATCAACACACGACGCACCCAACGGACGCGACGAAGCGC
>CAYXPN010000018.1:8600-15639 GCA_964467075.1 uncultured Planctomycetaceae bacterium | reverse complement strand
ATCAACACACGACGCACCCAACGGACGCGACGAAGCGCGTCCCTCCAAGCACGCTTTGTGGTGGCCGGACGACATCCAAGGCCACCGCGCGAATGCGGGATTTCGCCGATCGCCGTTCCGGCCGAACCACCCCTTTCCGGGGGTGATCGATCCGCGGGGATTCGCTGCGCCCTGTGCGAATCCCCCGCCTTCTGGAGGGTTCGGCTGGTGCTGCACTGACTTGCCGCGGGACGCCCAGAAATCTGGGATTGCCCAGCTCGGCGGTCGCAGTACAATCGAAAAGAAGCATGGACGAGCCCGGCGCAACGGCAGGCCCCGGGACCCTCCCCAGACCACGGAGAAAAAGGGGGAGCCACATGGCAACGGACGCACGAAGGCGGCAGAAGAAGCTCCAGCGGCGCAAGGCCAAGGAAAAGGCCGAGCGGCGCCTGCTGGCCCGGCAGAAGTCCCTGGGATTCGGCCAACGGCTGGCAAAGGCCCGCTCGGCGCCGATCATTCACTGCTCAATGAGCAGCGAACTCTGGGAGGCCGGCATCGGATACATATTGCTCAGTCGCCGGTTTCCCGGTGGTGAAGTGGCAGTGGGCGTGTTTCTCGTCGACGTCTTTTGTCTCGGCGTGAAGGATGCTCTCGCAAGAATCGTGCCCGAACCTGAGTACCGGTTCTCGGTGTACGAGCGAATCGCAAACAAGGCGCCGCTCGCGCACGTGGCGCCCGAGTACGCGCGCAAACTGGTCGAAGAAGCCGTGGAGTACGCAGCCGGGCTGGGGCTCTCGCCGCACCCGGACTACTACAAGGCCAAACACATCTTCGGCGACATCGACGCCGGTGCCTGTGCCGAGCAGTTCACCTTCGGCAAGGACGGCAAGCCGCTGTTCGTTGCCGGGCCGTACGATGGGCCAGAGCGGTGCCGACAGATCATGCACACACTTGCCGCCCACTGCGGTGAAGGCAATTACCATTACCTCGTCCCGCTCGAGCAATACCCGTTCGACGACGAGGATGAGCTGGCCTGGGATGTGGATGAGTTGGAGTGGGATGAGGGCGAACCGGAGTGGGACGAGTAGCCCGGCCGTCCGTTCCTGCCGGAACGAGCGGCGAACCCGCCCGCGGCCGGCTCATCCGGCGCCGGAGGAATGCGGAGCTACGGAGCCGCCCCTGCTATCGACCCGCACCAAAGCACACCAGCCCCCAGCCGGCCATGGGAATGTAGACCCGCGAGCCGGCCAGCACCATCGGCCCTGCGGGCTCGCCCAGCCAGGAGATGTCCTGCCACGGCTCGGGCTTTGCACCCTCCGCCTCGGGGTCGAAACGCATCAATGCCTCGCGCGAGGCAAACAGCAGCCGGCCGCGCGCCACCAGCGGTGCCACACCCTCCAGCGCGCCCGGCACGCTGCGGCTCTGCGTGGGATCGACGCGCGAGACCACCACGAGTTGGCCGGTCTGGCTGACCCAGGCGAGCACCCGGGGCGTGAGCACCAGGTCGCTGCCCACGCCGCCGTAATATGGCGGGAAATCCTTGTTCTCCCGGCCGTCAACCAGGCTGCGGCACTCCAGGCCGTCGCTGGTGCCCACCAGCGCCATGTCCTTCTCCAGCACCGGCCCAGTGGTCGGCGCGGCCTCCATGTCCACACGCCAGAGCACCTTGCCGGTCGGTCCGTCCAGGGCCACCAGCCTCGGCGGGTCCACCACCGCGGCCACCAGCAGGGCGTGGTACACCGCGGGCCCATGCTCCAATCGCCCGATGCGCGCCGACCACGTGCGCCGGCCCGAGGGATCGATCCGGCTGAGCACCTCCGGCCGGTCCTGCACGAGCAGCTCGTCCGCGGTGGCCAACAGCACGCCCGAGGCCCCGTCGGCCACCGGCAGGCGCCAGAGTGCCGTCCCCTTCTCAATGTCCACCGCGTGGAGATGGCGGTTCGGATCGCGCGGCCGGCCATCGACCAGATAAACCACCTTGCCGCGCAGCGCGGGCGAGCCATGGACGCCGTGGGGCGTGGCATAGACCCACTGGGGCTCGGGCGTCTGCTCGGCAGGCGCATCGCTTGCCAGCGGCAGACAGGCCAGCCCGCGCTGTTTCTCTGCGCCGCAAAGGGGCACGAAGAGCCGTGCGCCGACCATCGCGGGCGGGGCTGACACCACGGCCTGGTCACTTTCGCCCGTCTGGTCGGCCGGGTATTGCCAAAGGAACGCGCCCAGCTCGGGCAGCGGCGAATCATCGGCATTTCCGCCGCGCCCCGGGCCGCCCAAGCGTCCGGCCCAGAGGTCGATTTCCGCTTTCTCAGCCGGGCGACCCACGGCCAGCAGCCCGTCGTACTGTGTGCCTACGAATACCATCCCGCGGGCCACCGCGGGCGAGCTGACGAAGAGCGGTTTCTCGCCCAGCTTGAATTCCCAGGCCGGCTCCAGGCTTTGGCGATCAAGGGCATAGAGGATGCCGCTCTCGGCAACCACATAGACGAGCTGCTCGGTCACGGCCGGCGAGGCGATGATCGGCGTGTGGGCGTTGAACTTGCCGAGCAGTCTGCCGTCCGTCGAGAGGCAATAGAGCCATCCATCGCGCGAGCCGAAATACACCTGCTCGTCCGCCACGGCCACGGCCCCGAGCACGGTGCGGCCCACCGGATACTTCCAGTCCACGCGGAGCGTCTTCAGGTCGACGCGCCAGACCTGGCCCGTCGGTTCCATGCCCACTTCCTCGGCCCGGTGGACCAGGTCGCCGGTGCCCATGCCCACGTAGAGCTTGCCCCCGGCAATGGCCGGCGGGCTGAACACGGGCAGGCCGGTTTCGATGCGTTTCAGCTCCCTGCCCGTCTCGGCGTCCAGCACACACAGCGCCTTGCCGCCCAGGCCCAGGCCGGCATAGACGCGACCTTCGTGTACGGCCAGCGAGGTTTCGGCGTCCGGGTAGTTTTTGCCTTCCACGTGCCAGACGACTTGCGGCCCGCCGCGGCCGTCGCCTTGGAGTTTCAGACAGTAGTAGCCGTCGTCGCCTGCGCCCACATAGACCCGATCGCGATGGATCACCGGAGTACACTCCACGTGGCTGCCGGTGCGGAAGGTCCAGAGCACTTCGCCCTCGCGGCCGGGGCGCAGATCGAGGCAGACCACGCGCGCGTCGCGCACGAAGTGCAGCCCCTCGCCGCAGACGAGGTAATCGCCTTTGACCACCGGCGAGGAATACGTGGCGCGATAACCCTCAGGGGCCGCGTGCCAGACCACGGCGCCCGAGTCTGCATCGAGGCAGTAGATTTCGCCCGTGCCGTTGCCGATCACTGCGGGCACGGCCGATGCGATGTACAGGCGGTTGCCCACCACGGCCGGCGAGGAGAAGAACGCGGCCTGGCCGATGCGAAAGACCCAATTCAGCGCAGCCCGGCCAGGCTCGATCGCCCCGGGCGCAGCGCCGGTGCGGCAAAGGTCGGCCCGGGCAAGCGGCCAGTCGCTGCCGGCCTGAGCGGCTGGCACGCGGCGCGGCCTGCCTTCGGGCCAGATGGCCCGCGCAGTCCATACCAGCCCGACCAGCACGAGCGCCACCCCGGCCAGCGGAAGCTTCAGGCGCCAAATGAGGTTCAGGCCGTGTTTCCACGCGCTGGGCCGAAAGATGGACACCAACACCGAGGCCAGCAAACCCAGCAGCCCCAGCAACAAGTAGGGAAGCAGGGCCAGCAGGGCCGTCAACGGGCCGGTCAACACCGGGATGACCGCGGGCAGGGCGGTGCAAGAGGTGATCTGGATGGCTCCGTTCATGGTGATCGAATCGTCCCTTGCTTCACGTCTGCGTCATGTCCCGACTGGCGGCAGGACGAACTGCATTGGCTTGAGCACGATGAGCTGTTTCGTCTGCTCGTTGCCCGCGGCGTCGCGCCACTTGATCACCAGCGGTCCCTTGTTGCGTTTGCCGAAGAAGGCAGGCTGGCCGGCGCGCACCACCCGGCAGCCCAGCGGGCGAGGCCCATCGAAACCCACCACCTGGCGCGGCCCAGCCTCTCCCCGCGGCAGACTGACGCTCACTCCCAGGCCCGGCCCTTCGCGCACCAAGAGCCACAGGCGACCCTCGCTGTCGGCCAGTGCCAGGTCCATGGCCCCGTCGCCCGTGAAATCGGCCATGGCGCCGGCCTGCTGGCCCGCGGTCGCGGCGTTTGCTTCCGGGAGGGCTTCGAGTGATTGTTCCAAAGCCGCGGCATAGCCGAAGCAACGGAACCCGCGGTTAAAATACACGTCTGGCCCGCCGACAGCGCGGAACAGGCAGAAGTCCTGGCGCCCGTCGTTGTTCAGCTCGCAGAGCGTGCCCCCGCGAATGGCCCTGGCCGCGGAGTTGTATTCCACCTCGCCTGCTTCGTGGAGCACACCGCCGAAGCGCCCCTCGCCAAGGTTTCCCAGCACCGACGAGCCCTGCGGTCCGCCGATCACCAGGTCCAGCAACCCGTCGGCGTCGAAATCGCCGGCCAAGAGCGTGGTCAACTCTTCGTTGAGCGAGCACGGGCAGGCGGGCTTCGGCGGTGCAAAACCGGCCGGCGCCAGTCCCTGGTGAAAGTACAGCCCGTCCCGGCGCGGTTCGATCACATCGCATACGCCGTCGCCGTCGAAGTCCGCCACCGCGCACGGCCCCATGGTCATCCCTTCCGGGGCCCCGGCCGGGGCGAGCAGTTCCAGGCTGGGCTTGCCATCGGATGCAAAGCGAACCAGCACGGCGCCGCGCTGGGTGCCGGCCAGAAGCGCAGCGGCTTGCGTGCCGGGTTGCGCGCCCGCTTGCGCGCCAGCAGAAATCGCGCTGAGCGACAGGCACTTGCCCGGCAGCGTGACTTGCGCCTCCCGCGGAGCGAAGCGCCCGGCCTCGCCCTGTATTAGCAGCGACAGCTTTGGCCCGTCAGCCAGCGCCAGTTCCAATCGGCCGTCGCCGTTTACGTCCACCGCGGTGGCACACTGGGAATGAGTCGCCAGCCCGACCGCCTCGGTCACGTCAGTCATCGAGGAGCCGTCCGCAGCCGGCCGAAACAGCCTGTCGCCGCTCTCGCAGAGCATCAACAGGCACTGCGGCCCAAAGCCGAATAGCTTGAGCGCCACGCAAGCGTGGACCTTGCCGCCCAGCTTGGCCAGTTCGATGCCCTGGGCCCAGCGCACACCACTCTCAGTGGGCACATCGGCCCGGGGGTCGGCCTGGACATATTCGACAATGCGCACGAGCATCTCGTCGCTACCGGCCCAAACCGCCTTCATGTCCAGCGGGTCTTTGCCCACCTGGAGGTTTCCCTCGCCCAGGGCGAACAGGGCGAACCAGGTAGTGCCCACCTGCAGCATGCCCACCGGCGCTTCACCCTCGCTGCGGTCCGCCGGCGCGGCGCCCGAGAAATCGCCGCTAAAAAGCAACGCCGACCCGCGCCCGGCCGAGCCGACGGCCTTCGAGAACTCCTCGCGCAGGCCGGCCTGCTGCGCGTCCAAGCGCAGCGTGAGCGCGCGGGGCGCCTGGCCCTGGAGCGTTTCCAGCACCTTGACCGGCAGATGGCCCTGCTGGTCGGGCAGGCCCACCTCCAGGCGCAGGATCAACTCCGACTGGTTGACCAGATCGACCGGCGTGTAATTGGGATTGATCAAGGCCCGGGCCGGCGGCACACCCGGCAAGAACAGAACCCCGCCCAGTGCCGCGCCGAAGAGCCGGCCCCACCAAAGCCGGCGCCCTCTAGAGCGTGTGATTCCAGAGTTGGAAGCCACCGCTGGTTCTGCCGGTTGTGCCGTCATTGCCGTCTCCTTGACCACGTAGGCTGATTGCACCAGGCGGGCCGCGGACGCCGGACACGTCGAGCGTGCAAAGGCGGGTCAGGACAAACAGGCGGGCACGGTCACTTTGGGTGGGCAAGTGCCATTCTAGTCCGCCCGGGCGTGCGTGCCAAGATTCGCCAAGTGCCGGTTTGCACGCGCGTGCCGAAGCCGGGTGCCCTGGGCCGGCCGCCCCGGTCGTGCAGGCGCCGGATGCCGCGGGCTCTCTTACTGGCGAGCGTGCAAGAAGGCGCGCGGCGGCAAACTGTGGGCACGAGGCATTACGCCTGGTGCTCGATAGCCGAGCGATGCCCAGCGCATGACTTCCCTCACCCGGCTCGCCAAAGCTCGCTACCCTCTCCCGAATTCGGGAGAGAGTTGAAGCAAGAACCTCCCCTCTCTCACCGGGAGGCCATCGAAAACTGCCACACTACACCCGTCACCGCCTGCGCCGCGGGCGCCACATCACCAGCCCGGCAAGTCCACCACAGGCGAGCAGCGCGAGCACCGACGGCTCGGGCACGGCCACCAGCCGGCCGGAGCGCATGTCGAAGTTGTCGAGCCAGGCGTCGCCGCTGGCGAGCGTGAAGCCGTTTCCGCGAACGCCGAACGACACGAACAGCTCGTCGGCGTTCCATTGGCCGGGGTTGGACACCGTGTCGGCGAGCACGAACGTGTTGGTGCCGTCGCCCAAGGTCAAGTCGTCTTCCGAGGCATCGTAGCTGACCACCAGCGTGCCCGCGCTTGAACCGCCCGAGATCGGCACGAGCGTCTGCACGTCGTTCACACGGTAGCCCGCGGCCAGCCCGCCCAGAATGGAGCCCAAGAAGTTGGTGTAACCGAATCCCATGGCCGCGGAGTCGGTGCCGTCCAAATCGCGTCCCACCCCCAGGACCAGCAGCATGGCGTCGCCGTGGGAGGTGCCGCTGCCCGCGTTCGCCGGAAAGCTGTACTCAATGGCGATCTCGAAGTCGGTGTCGGTGGCCAGCTTGAAACCGGCCGTGCCGTTGCTCAGGTAGAGCGCGTCGGTGCTCTGGCTTTGCGGCGCTTCGGCGATCGCTTCGAGGCGTTGTCCCTGCTCCAGCACACCCAGCCCGTTCGACTCGCTCAGCGGCACGTCCTCGACAAGCGACCACTGCGGGCCGCGCGTGTTGTCATTGAAGTCGTCGCTCAACAGTGTGGCCCGTGCCTGGCTCGTAACCAGGGCACAAAGGGCAATCGTCGCGCCGAGGACAAGGGCCCGACAGCTTGGAGGCGCGGCAGGGAGAGCACGGGCACTGGC
>CAYXPN010000018.1:0-8500 GCA_964467075.1 uncultured Planctomycetaceae bacterium | reverse complement strand
AGCCAGTGGCACCCGGCGCGGACGGGCCTTTCTCTTTCTCTGCCCGTGGTGCTCCCACAGCCACAGCAGCCGCTTGTACGGTCGTGATGTGGTCTCTTGCCATGTCTGCCGGGCTCCTGTTGGCCGAGTGACGCCCCTGGGACGGGGACTGACCGGCGAAGTGCCGCTCAGGCTGTCTGCAATTGTTCGTCGGCGACGCCGTTCGTGTACCCCCCAAATTGGCGGTTCTGGCGGGTTCCGTGCCCCCCGGCGGCAAGAAACCGGGGGCAGGGGCCTTGACAATGTACACCCGTATATTGTACTATTGTCCACGATGCCCCGGCCGGTGTCGGGGCCTGGTCCGAACAGCGAGGGGGAAACCCTATGGAATTGTTCGACACGCTGACCGGCCGCCAGCAGGCGGTCTACGAGTTCGTCCGGGAGAAGATCCACACGCGCGGCTACGGGCCCACGGTGCGCGAGATCGGCCAGCATTTCCGCATCCGCTCGCCCAACGGCGTGGTCTGCCATCTGAAGGCGCTGGAGAAGAAGGGGCTCATCCTGCGCGAGCCGAACCGATCGCGGGCCATCCAACTGGCCACCGAGCCTGCCCACCAGTTCGGCCTGCCGCTGGCCGGCACGATTGCCGCGGGCGTGCTGCACGAGGCCGTGGAGCAGAACGAGCGGATCGATCTGGGAGAGCTGTTCAACGGGAACGACCCGGACCTGTTCGTGCTGCAAGTCCAAGGTGATTCGATGATCGAAGATCAGATCACCGACGGCGACTACGTGGTGGTGCGCCGCCAGAGCTCGGCGGAGAAGGGCCAGATCGTGGTGGCGGTGACCGACGAGCACGAGGCCACGCTGAAGCGCTGGTTCCCGGAGCGGAACCGCATCCGGCTCGAACCGGCCAATGCCGCGATGAAGCCCATCTACGTCAAGAACGCCCGGCTGCTGGGCGTGGTGGTCGGCGTGGTGCGCAAGGTGGTCTGACAGAAGCCACGCGGTTGCGGGAGCAGTACGGCCACGAGCCGCGACGCGGGTTGGGCCAGTTGCGTAAGCTGCTTGGACGTACGCGAAGCAATGAGAGGTATGGGTTCAAACAGGCACGGGTGGACAAGCCACGCGTGGCGCCCAACCGCCCTCACCCCCGGCCCCGACCACTTCGTGGTGCCCGCCGCAGGCGGGAGAGGGGGGCAGCGGGCATAGGTGGACGAGCCACCCGTGCCACCCGGCACGCTCAGCCCTCGCGCCGCAGGTGGCCCACGCTGGACTGGAAATAGCGCCGTCGCCGGGTGTGAACCGCCTCGGGCGGATCGGCCTGCTGGCGGCGCAGGTCCGCGAGGTTCGCTTGGCAGATGCGGCAGCCCACCGTCTCTACGTGGAACTCCACGTAGCGGGCCAGATCGTGGGGTAACGTACCCAGCAGATAGCCGCCCAACTCCTCGCGGCTCAGGCAACTCAGGCGCGCACGCCGCCAGATCGCCCCGAGCGAATGGCTCCCGCTGTCGCGCCGGGCCACCGCGCGGGCCAGCTCTTCGCGCAACGACGCGCTTCTGCGCAGGGTCTTTTCGATCCGCGCCATCTCTTCGGCAGGCAGGGCCTCGTCGAGATATGCCTCCAGGTCGCTCTGGCGAAATGCCTGGGCCATGGTGCTTTCCGCAGCTTGTGCGCTCTGCTTGCTTGCGCCGAGTCGAGGGGCCGCGCCTATTGGAAAGGCCGCGCCTAGTCGGCGTACAGCTCCGGGAACACGTCCTCGGGCAGTCCCTGCTTGCGCACCGCGGCGCGCAGCTTCTCAAGGAACTCGAACTTGAAGTTGGCCACCGCCTGTTCCGAGATGTCCAACCGTCGGGCCACCTGCTTGTTGGACCAGGCGCGCACGAACAGCAGCTCGCAGCACATCAGCTTCTGCCAGTGGCCGCGCGTGCGCAGGTGGTCGATCTGCTGCCGGAGCGCAGCGGCCAGGGCGTCGTGTTCCAGGCCGCGGCGCTCGCCGCTCCGCGCGATGCTGCTCGCCGGCCGGGCCTTGCCCGCGGGCTCCCAGTCGCTCTCGCTCCCGGCGCCTGCCGGGCCCAGCGGCAGGGCGGGCCGGCGGCCTTGGCGTCGCAGGTGATCGGTCAGCTTGTGGGCGGCGATGGAAAACAGATAGCTCTCCAGCGGACGGCGCGGGTCGTAGTTGGGCAGGCTGGTGAGAAACCCGACGAGCGTCTCCTGGACCACGTCTTCGGCCGCGGCCCGGCTGCCGATGCGCGCTTCGACATAGGCCAGCAGCCGGCCCTCGAAGCGCGCGATCAAGTCCTCCCACGCCTGCGCCTCGCCTTCGCGGATGCGGCGCACCAGCAGCCGATCAGCCTGACTCGAGGGTGACATCAACCGGTTGCCGTCTGCGACAGCGTCGTCTTCACACGCAGGATGCGACCCAATGGGACCCCTTCCAGGAGTACGCGTCCGGCAAGGAACCCGGCGGTTTGCGACGGGCGCTGGACCGCCTTGTCACATCGCGAAAGCGCGAAAGGGCGAAAACGCGAAAACGAAAAGGATATTCAGGCTCGGCTGCCTGGAATAGTGATCCAAACGCGGCAGGAACGAATCCGGCGCGGCCGCACTTGTGCGCCGCTGTCACTTGTCGTTTCGATGCCCGACGGGGGACAGCCGCGGGCGAGCGGGCCCTTCTCGTCGTGCTCTCGTCCTTTCGCGTCTTCGCGTTTTCGCGATTCTCTGTCCTCACGGTGCGGGTTTGCCCGCGCTCACTGATGCGGCTAATCCGTTCCGGCGTCTCCGGGCGGCCACTGGTTCATCACCGCTGCTTCCGCGCGCAGGGCTTCCAGGCGCATGAGCAGCTCCTCTTCCGGGAGCGTTTGCACCGATCCGTCGGCGAAGAGCACGTTGATGCCGCGCGGGTGGTTCGTGCGCCGGCCGGGGCCGGCCCTGCCGCTGTCCAGCAGGTCCCTCAGCTCCTCCACGGTCATGTCGCGGGGTTCGAGCCAGTTAATGCCGCTGGCGTGTAGCTCCACGACCAGGATCGTTTCACCGCGGCGTTGCAAATCAGCCAGCGCGGGGGGCCGGGGCCCGTCAAAAGGCGTCCCGGGGCCAACGAGCATCACGTAGCTGGTCTCCGAGGTCCTCGCGGCCGCGGAATCGCCGGAGTCACTGGGGCAGCGGAACACGTCGGGCATCATGTCGGAGAGCCTGGAGTTCTGCGGCCCGTCCCACGGCTCGTCCCTGGCATACGACTCGTAAAGGCTGTGCTCTCCGAGATAAGGCAGAAGCAGCACGCGCCAACTGTGCACGGGCCGGCCGTTCTCGTCGGGCTCAAACGGCGGCGGCAGGTGGCCTCGCTGATCGTCGTAATTCATGATGGCCATGCCGATCTGTTGCAGGTGACTCATGCACGTGGCTTCCCTTCCCACGTCGCGGGCCGATTGCACGGCCGGCAACAAGATAGCGATCAGAATCCCCGAGCAGGGAATCGCCAGCATGGCCAGCACGGCCAGCACGCCGAGCACGATCAACGCGATCACCCAGCCCGGCATGCCCGAACGCGCCCGGGCAGGCGCATAGCCCGGCATGGACCCGGCGGGTGTGACCGTGACCATTCGGCCGCACTGGGCACAGGGGCCGCTCCGGCCGACGTACTGATCGGCCACCCGGGTGGTCGCGCCGCAGTGGGGACACGTAAAGTCGATCGGCATCGCTTGTCCTCCCGAAGACCGCGGCGAAGTGCCTGCTTGCCCACGCACGCCGTAGCCACGCTCGCCGGCTACGTAGGGTGGGTCAAGCCGTAGGCGCAGACCCACCATCTTCCTGGCTTGCTGGTGGGTCTCGCTATCGCTCGACCCACCCTACCAGGCTCGCTATCGCTCGACCCTTCTTGCCTTGCTGGTGGGTCTCGCTATCGCTCGACCCACCCTACAAGACTTGTCCGCGGTCTGGCTTTCGGCGGCTACCGGGCCCTCCGCTCGCACCGGGGCTCGATCGGCACCCCGGCACACATCATGCTACCAGCAGCAACGCGCCGACTACAACCACCGCCAGGAGCACAATGCCCACCACGCGCGTGCGCCGGAAGGCCACCAACACGGCCAAACCCGCGAGGGTAAGCAAGCCCACGACCAAAGCAAAGACCGACCAATTCGCGTGCGCTGCGTGGGCGCCGCCTCTTGCTTCCGCAGCTCTCGCAAGGCTCAGCTCGTCGGACGGCGCCGGGGCGCCCAGCACGCCGTCCAACGTGGGCGGCAGTTGCTCTGACTCGCTACCCGCGGGCACGTGCTCGAGAGCCAGCGGCGCAGGCCCGGCCGCGCGCAGCACCACGCCTGCCGCCAGCAACACGGCCACCGCGGCCAGGATGCAGGCGGCGGCCAGGCGTCCGCGATAGGCGCCCGCGGTGGCCTGGTCGATGCGCAGAAACACAACCGCCAGGGCGAGCCACGCCAGCACCACGCCCAGCCCGGTGCCCGCCAGCCACAGGCGCCCGGCCACGATCGACTGGTCGCGCATTTCGCAGACCGTCTGGCGGAACTTCGAGTCGAAGTCCAACAAGACGTGCAACTGGACCATGGGCCCGACCGACGCCTGGATCGTCTCCTCCCACTGGTCTTTGACGAGTTCCTCTTCGAGCATGTCCGCGGGCAGCCGGATGCGGCCCGACCACTGGGGGCCGAGGTAGATTGACAGGTATTCTTCCACCGCGACCTGCAAGGCCGCGGGCAGTTGGGCATCGCACTCCAGGCGCGAGGTGTAAGGGCCGACCGTGATACTCATCTGATAGCCGTCATCGACGCGCTGCGGCCGGCTCTCGACCCACTCGGGCCGGGCAAGCTCGGGGGGCACCTCTTGCGCAGACGCCGCGGCCGGACCCTCGCCGGAAGCCGGTTCGGTCTGTTCGCTTGCCGGCGCGGCGGACCCGGCGCCGGCTTCTTCGGCCGGCGCATCGCCGCCACCCAGATCGTTGCCTCCCGGGCCGGCCGGTGGCTCGGAAGCAGCAGGCCCGGCGGGCTCGCTTGGGTCCGCGCTTGGCTCCTCAGTCACCGTGCCGGATTCGCCTTCCACCAGAATGTCGATCCCCGGCTCCGGATAAGGCGTCGGCAGGGGCGGGCCGTCCAAGTCCTCGCGCATGCGCTCCAGTCGGGCCGCGGCTTCCGCTTCTATTCGCTGCGCCTTCATGGCATGCATGGCCTCGGTATGCACAGCCGCTCCCCGGGCGACAAAAAGAAAGCCGAACGCGGCCACCACCCCGCAGAGCAACAACCCGCCGAGCACCGCCAGCACGACGCCCACCGGGCGCGAGCGCGGACTTACCAGCAGCACCACCACCAGTGCCACGCCGCCCACGAGCAACAGCCCGAGGAGCAGCAAGATCGGCAAGACGACGATCCATGCGGGCATGTGTATGGTCTCCTCCTCATGCGTGCTGGCGCTGCGCCCTGGTGCGCGGGTGTTCCCACGGGCTGGCAAGTTGCACGGCCACGGACATGGTGGCGGCCACCATCACCAGCCAGGGCTGGGGAAAATGCCAAACCGCGGCGACCACGCTGGCCACCACCACCGTGGCCAGCAGGGACCAAAAGCTCAACCGCGCCGGGCGCAAGGGGTCGGCCTGGCGCCACCAGCGCAACACGAGCATCAACGTGCCGAACGAGGCCAGGTAGGCCATGGCCAGCGGGTGTCCGTCGGGCGCGTAGAAGCTCGGCGGCAGGCGGTAGTGGGGTCCTTCGGGGAATCCCCGGCCGGCCGGCAGGTAGACCATCAGCGACGTGGCGACTGCAAAAGCCGCCAGCCCCACGCCCAGGCCGATGACCATCATCGTAAACCGGCGCAAGACGTTCTCGCCGCGCGTGCCTTCCCAGAACTTCGCCGGCACGAGCACGGCCCAGGTGCCGATCACACTGACCAACCCCAGCCACGCACAGTGCTCCAGACGCGGCGGGCCTCCCTGAAAACTGGAAATCAACACCATCACCAGACACATGGCCAGCGCCACCAGGGCTCCGCCCAGCAGGGAACCCATCAGCTCGGTCACACGCTCGCGCGCCGGCTTGAGGACCAAAGCCCGCGCGGCCGGCTCGGTCATGCGCGGCACCAGGCGCCGCGGCCGCCCCCCCGGCTGGAAGGGCGACCCCCTGTGCATCGGTGGCGCCTGCGCCGGGCCCCGCGCGCGAGGCTGGCCCGCAAGGCCCGCCACGCCCGGCCGCGGCCCGGGCTGCGCGCCGGTGGAATGACCTGCCGCGGGTTGGTGCGGGGACGACGCGAGCACAACCCAGCGCACCAGCCGGTAACATCCGTAGAAGATCAACAGCCCGATCAACAGCGGCAGCAGCAGGTTGGCATTCAACAACACCATCAGCACGCCCAGGACCAGCAGCAGCACCCTGACCGGCGTGCTCAGATTGGCCTCCTGCCACGCATGGTGCAGCCGGTGACAGCCGTCGCGCACGGCCCGGGCGATCGGCTCCTCGTCGCTCGGCTGGGACCCGACAAGCTGGGCCTTAACCGGCCCTTCGGCCGCGCCGGCGCCAAAGGCGGCCTGCGCGCGCGGTCTGGGGCGAGGGGCCGGGGGTGGATCGGCGGGCAGACGGATGCCGCCGTCCGGAGGGCGCGCCGGCTGCGGCAGGGCGGAGAGCATCTCGGCCACCGAGGAAAAGCGCCGCTCAGGGTCTTTTTCCAAGGCCCGGGCCACCACGCTGCGATAGGGCTCTTCGAGCATGGACAGGTCGGGTTCAGCGGTGAGGTGTTTCATGAGCACCTCGCCCACGCTCTCCCCGTCGAACGGCACGCGCCCGGTGAGCATCTCGTAGAGGATCACGCCCATGGCATAGACGTCGATCTCCTTGCCGTAGCGCCCGTTGGCCACCTCGGGGGCCATGTAATGGACCGTGCCGATGCTCTCGGTGTGCCCACTGCGCCGGCTGCACGAGATGAACTTCGAGAGCCCGTAGTCGCCCACCTTCACGAGCCCTTCGCTCGAAAAGATGTTGCCGGGCTTTAGATCCCGGTGGACGATGCCGCGGTCGTGCAGATAGGCCACGCCTGCGCCGATGCCGTGAATCCAGGCGAGCACCTGGGGCAGGGGGAGGCCGTCGGGGTGGGAGTCGAGCACGTCTTCGAGCGACTTGCCGGCCACATACTCCATGACCACCCAGGTGTCGCCCTGCTCGTCCTGCCGGATGTCGTAAAGATCGAGCAGGTTGGGGTGTTTCAGGTTCAGGCAGTGGCGGATGCCGCGCAGCTCCACTTCCAGATTGCGGCGCACCAGCTTCAGGGCCACTTCCTTGCCGCCGTCGCTTACGGCGTAGTAGATCTCGCCGAAGCCGCCGTGGCCGATCCCCCGCTTGATCGTATAGCCCGACAGGGGCCGCGAACCGCTGGCGTGGAGAAACTTGCCGGCATGTGCGCCCGACGGAGCGTTCTCTGGGCCCCGGCCCGCGCTGCCGGCCTCGCCGCCCGTCAGGTCCACTGTTTCCCGGCCCTCAGATTCCACAGCAACCACCTGTTTGGACATAGGTTTTCGGCGGTGCGAAGCCGGTCCGGGCCGGGGGTGCGTCGTTCACGGCCACCGGCCGCGACTTGGCCCCTTGCCGCCGGTTCCGACCGCCCTCCCATTCTATCACGGAACATCGGGCACTTCCCAGGGGCGACCGGTGGGCGACCCTGCCGGCCGCCCCCCAAGCGTCTGCCCGTCAAACGGCCTCCAAACTGAACGAGAAACCCTCGCTTGCCACCACCCGCGAATTCGACTCCAGCGGCCCGCAACGGTCGTAGCTCTTGCCGTCGATCTGAAGCTCGCCCGCGGTGCGGCAGTACAGGACACTTCCGCGCCGAAACACGATCACCTCCTGCGCTGAGTGGCGGCAGATGATGTGCGAGCGCGACTGCGGGCCGAGCACGCAGCAGTCGGCCATCAACAACACGCCGTCGGCCGGAGGCTGCGTGCGATGGGAGCTGGCCGGATCGAGCCGCGCCGTGGTGCTCAACGGATGGGGGCGCCGAAACACCAGGCGCACACTCGGCCCCAGCTCCAGCCGGCTCCCGTCGCGCAAGTAGCCGGCCTCGCGCACCGCCCGACCGTCCACCCACACCGGGCGCACCGCCTCGACCAGGTAACATTCGCCGTCGCGGCGGATGCGGGCGTGCCGGCCGGAGAGGTCACCCAGGATCGGTACGTCGGGGTCGGCCGAGGGGGTCGGCTGTCCGATGGTCACCACGTCCTTCAGACACACCAGATAGCCCCCCACCGCGTCCACCCACAGCATGAACCGATCGGTCGCGGGGCTGTGGTGTGCGTCCATCGAGCCGAATCCCGGGAGTCTGCAAAACGCCCTGAACATATCAGGCCAACCTTCATTCAAGTCAACCTCGCACAACCCGCCTCCGCCGACAAGTCCTTGGCGGACCGCGGCCCGGCCCCAGCTTGCCGCCGAAAGCCATGTAGCCGCCGAAAGCCAGACGGCGGACAACTCGTCCGGCCGGGTGGCACGGGCGTTAGATCGGAAGAGCGTCGTGTAGGGAAAGAGTGTAGATCTCG
>CAYXPN010000017.1:5050-31468 GCA_964467075.1 uncultured Planctomycetaceae bacterium | reverse complement strand
CCGGGCCATGCTCAAGGCCGGGGCCGTGGCCTTTGTGAGCAAACACGCCCCGGCCCGGGCACTGGTCGAGACGATCCGCCGGACCTGCCGCCCGCGGCCCGACGGACCCGCGCAATAGAGCCCGGGACTGTGGCTTCTTCGCGCGGTGCGCGCATCAAGCAGGGCAATCCGCACCGCATCTCCAGCTTCCGACTTGCGACGTATCACTTCAGCCGTCTGAAGTGAGAGGGAACGCGAAAAAAAAGCGCCTGCGGCTTGCCGTTAAACTGATTGGCCGCGACCTGTACCCGAATCGCGCACGGTGATTTAGAGCCGTCGGAGGGCAATGCCTTTGCTCTTCGGGGCACTCCACATGGCCGAAGTGTTACGTTTTTCGTTGGCGCTGAAAGTGGTTGACAGCCGATTCGCTCTATCTCTGCGGTCCCCTTCTGGCGGGACTCTATCTCTGCGGTCTGAGCCAGACAGACTTCCAGTACGCCTGGTCGGCCTGGAACACGTCGAGCTCCTCTCTCGCGATGTCGAAGGAAGCGGGCAACACCCCGTATCTCTTCAGTTCGCGGATGTATTGCCGGTTGGGCCGGAATCCCGGGGTTGCGTAGCGCGGCGCGGCGTCGATCTCGGCCTTGCCCTTCTGCAAGGCGGCCAACAGCAACCGGTAGTCAGGATCGTCGGTGTCCGCGAACACGTGCCCGCAACTGCCCCAGCCGCCCGCCTGCTTGGCCAATGGTCCCAGGAGCAGCGGGGAGAGCGAAGGACGCGAGAAATTGAGCAGGATGTTGCTGCTGAACCTGGCGAGAGGGTCGTCCGCAAGCACAATCCGTTCGTACGGCGCCATGGGTCGATCCGTGCCGCGGCTGTTGTATCGCACTTCGAACCTCAGCGGCAGCGGCGGTGCCTGCCCGCTGTCGGCTTCCTCGGCGGCGTGACACCCGCGGCAGCCGCGGTTGAGCACCGCGGCGCCCTGCGAGAAGACGGCGGCGACGGCTCTTCCCGCGATCTCCTGCGTCTCCTTGTTGCGCAAGCCCGCGTACGAGCCGGCGTAGGGCGCGCCGCTCTCGATCCAAAGCCACACGGTGCGCCACTCTTCCGCCGATACCTTCACTTCATAGTGGCTCTCTTGCAGTTTTTCGAGCAGCGCGCTGGCCGAACTGCCCAGAGCACGCGGCGGCTGGTTGCCCAGTCCGTTGTGGCCGTCCGCAACTTGCCGATGCGCAAGCAGCGAGAAGTAGCTGTGGGACCAGACGGGCCCCAGGTCGCCGGTCAGCAGGACGTTGCCCGACCGACTGTCGTAGTCGTGACAGGCCACGCAGTGCTTGTCGAGGATCGGCTGGACGTCGCGGTGGAAGTCCAGCACGTCGGGGAAATCCTCGAAGGGATCGATCGGGCTGGGCGCGCGGCGCAGCGCCAGCAGGTCCCGCGCCGTGCGGCTCTCCGGCGTGTCGGTCCTCGATTCGTGGCAACCCACGCAGCCCAGCACCTCACCCGGCGCCACGTTGGTGAAGCTCTGCATGCGCTTGACCGACAGGTCGTGCTCGTCCAGCGCTACGAAGAAGATCGGGCGTCCCGCCGGAGCCTCGAAGTAGGCCGAGCCGTCGGGCTCCACGGGCACGGTTCCCAGCACCCGTTCCAGCGTGAAGGTCCCCAGCCAAGAGGTCAAATCCTGCCCGCCGCTGAAGTTCACCTGCTTGGGAAGGATTTCCAGCACCAGCAGTTTGCGAATCTCGCCGCGGCGCACGCCGGCCATGTTGCGCCCGTGGTAGACGTCCGTAAGCACGAATCGTCCCGTGCGCTGACTCGGATCGGCACGGTCCGGGATCACCCGTTCGCGCGGCCGCGCCACCACGGGCCGCGGCTCGCGAACGTCGCCATCCTCGGGCCACGTCAGTAGTGGCTCCGTCTCGCCCGACCCGTTCATCACCAGAATCTGCTTGCCGCGAGCCGCCAGGAAACAGTCTTCCGAAAGCGGATAAGGGTCCTCCACCAGCGGGCGCTCGTGGAGGGCCACCGCGGCGGCCTGCTGATCGGGCCCGGCGGCCGGCGTAAGCACGGTCGCGATGCCCTTGTGGTCGGTCACCCCGTGGCCGGGAGAGAAGGAAGCCACAATCTTGTTGCTGTGGGGAATCGGCTTCGCGTCGATCATCACCACCCGAGGGTGCATGTTGCCGTAGAGGACCATCTGGGAGGTGCCGTCGGGATTCATCGTCCACAGGTGATGGAAATCGACCTGGCTTCGGTCGACGTACTCCCAGCGCGTGTAGAGGATGCGCCCGTCGGGCAGCACCCACGGCGTGTTGTCGTGCTCGGGGCTGTAGGACACGCGCTCGATGTTCCCCCCGTCCGCGTCGCACCGGTAGAGCACGCCCACCTGAGTCATCCAGCAGTTGACCCAGCAATTGCACCGCGTCGAAACAAACACGATCCTGCCGTCGGGAAGATACGCGGGCTCGTAGTCGTCGTAATCGCCCGAGGTGATCTGGCGCAGCCCTTGACCGTTCAGGCCGATTTCGTAGAGGTGGTAGTGGTCCGACCCGGGCGGGCGGAACGAGAAGAGCACCTTCCGGGCGTCGTAGTGAACCTGTGGGTCGCGCACCGAACCGCCCGGCGCGTCCAACAGCGCGGTTACCTTGCCGGTCCGGATTTGCAGCTTGCACAACCGCCCGACGTCGGGCCGGCCGTTGCCCGCGTACGCTTTGTGCTGCTCGTCGTCGCAGTAGTACCCGATGTTGGCGTACCAGTGGGGGTCGTCGTAGGGCAAGCGGACGGCGAATACCACGTCCTCCACGTGCGCCAGTGGGCCGGCCAGCGCTTCGCTCAGCACCGGTCCGGGCTCCGCGGCGGGATTCCCAGCAGGCGACTCTGCCGCGGCGGCCCAGCCGGCCAGAGGGAGCCACACGCCCAGCACTGCTGGAAGCCAGAATCGCTGGTTGGGGTTCCGCGGGTTGATCATGGTCATCGCCTCCTGCGTAACTGGTATGAATACGTCGGCGCCTCTTTCACGCGCGACTCACTCCCGCCGCGGCTCGCGCATGGCGCAGCGTCGCATGTGGTTGGCTTCATCGTCTGCAATGAATTGTGTTTGGGCTTCGACAATTGTCAATGCCGTCGGCTTCTCGCAATCGACGTCCTTTCCCGCCTTGCTCGCCATCGGGGTTGACGGCGCGTGCCGGCGGCCGCTGGGGGCGATCAGCGCCGCGGCGATCGACCTTCGATCTGCGTAACAGTTCAGCCGAGTGAAGTGGGCACAAGGCCCTCGGTCATCGGCTCGGACTGCCTGGTTTGGCGCCGGGCGGAATCGCCACGAGTATCGGGCAAGCCCTTGGTTCAGCCCCTCCAGCCCTCCCGAATCGCCCGGCCGATGGCTCGCAGGCTGGCCTCGTGCATCTCTTCGTGCTCCCGACAGACGACGATTCCCCTCCCCACGCGCCCGCATCTCGTGCGCGGCGGACGGCGCGATAAACGTCCTCCGGATCACTGGGTGAGGCTTGCGTGCCCCAGCCTTTGCCCACGGGGATATCGATGGCGATGCCGGAATAGACGGCCGACTTCCCGGCGACGCAAAGCAGGAAGGAAGCAGGAAGTACGCCTGGCAGGATTCGAACCTGCGACCTACGGTTTAGGAAACCGTCGCTCTATCCCCTGAGCTACAGGCGCTGGCACGGTCTGGCCCGCGGGCGGTGCTGCCGCTTGCGGAGCCGAAGGCGACGGGCCCGGGTTTGTCGGCCGACGGTTTTCGGTGCGAACCGCGTGTGGCAGCCGAAAGAACCGCGTGTGGCGGTCGAAACACGGCGCCGTCCCGCGGCCGAAGGCTATCGCCCGCCGGGTCGCTCCGTTTGGCCCGCGTGCTACGTCTATTCTACCCTGCCCGGCCGTGGTCGCAATGCGCTGCCGCGGCCGGGCACGAGCGGGCTGCGCCTTGCAGAGGGCCGCGCCTTGGAGAAGCTGTGGATCGGCAGGCTGAAGGTGGCAGCGCTCCGCGGGTGGGTTTCGAGCTCCGTGCGGGTGTCCGGGAATTCAGTGTGCCACTGCTTCGCCAGAAGTAGTGCCTCGCCGCCCCGAGCACTGCTTGCCCGGCGGGCAAGCAGTGGCACACTTCCAGCGCAATCCGAGGACGATTCCCGGACACCATCACAACTACGTAGCACTTCAGCCGTCTGAGGTGGACATGCGCGGGCCTTCCGGCTCCGCAGGGGCCGAGGATGGTAAATGGCCTTGCGTGAAACCCTATTTGGCCGTCTGCGAAAGCCCACGGGAAACGTCGGCCTACCAAGTGCCCCGAGCCCCGCAAAAGGCGACGTGGTCAGCATCACCCGCCGACCCGCTCCGGCACGCCCAGCGTCCCAGCCCCGAAGGGGCGCGATATATGTCCGGATCTTCGGGGCTGGCGGCTTGCGCGCGGATGCGGCGGCGCGCGGGGCACCAGCGCGTTTTCGCGCAGCGCGGATGGGCCTGTCCCCTTTGCCTTCCGTAGGGTGCGTGCTTGTACCAGTGCTGTAAACATCTTTCGGGAGTGTTCGGCCAAGGCTCCTGCCCGCTGTGTGGTGAGCGCTGCGCCGACCGAGTCAACGCCGAAGGCGTTGGATTCCAAAGCCCGGGGTCAGCGGCCGCCAGGCCGCGCCACCCCGGGTTTCAGGCCGCGAGTAAGAACTTGTAAGAGTATTACTTCCCGGGGCTGCGCATCGAATTCGGCAAACAATTCCTTTACAAGTCCTAACTGTTCACGGGCCGCTGCCCGTTTTCGGGCCATTTCGCGTGGATAGTCGCCTTTCGCTCCGCGAAAGCAGCGCCACTTTCGCGGAGCGAAAGGCGACAATGACGGCCCGTGAACGGTTACCCAACCCCTTCGGGGTAGGTGCGGGAATTGGCGCCCTCGATGACCCAGGGTGGCGCTTCGCGGCCCGGCGGCCGCGGAAGCTGACCCTGGGCTTTTGTCTCGAACCCCGTTGGGGTTCGGGTGACGCGATACACACATACCCCGCGAATCACCGTTTTCCTTGGCATTTTCGCCACACGAAGACGTTTACAGCAGTGCTGCAAGCACGCAGCCTACGGGCTGCCCGGTCGAGCACGTAGTGCTCGATCCGGCGCGGCTTTCCCCCTGAATGGCGCTGTTGACAAACGGGGGGATGCGACTATCGTGATATCCGTCCGGGGCTCTCTTGCTTGCCTTTCGAGAGGCAGCGTCAGCACCCCTGTGGGTTGGCGTGGGCCGAGAATCCTTGCCGAAGCTTTCAACCGCGCTCTCGCAGCGTGGTCGACTTTTCCCTCTCGCAGAGGGCCAGGAATGAGGGGGGAGCCAGCGCGGAAACGCTTTTCCTCACTTGCGCAACTTCCCTACACCGCAAGGCGCAGGGCCCCTTCCGGTGGGACGTGGCGAAACCGAGATCGGCATTTTGCAGGAGTCCAGTTTCGACACGGCAAACGAATCCCCCGCCGAGCGGCACCCACGGCCGGCGCTTCCCGACCGATCGGAATCCAAGCCCGGCTGGGTTCGAGCGAATAATCAGCGGGGAGTTTGCATGCGTGCAAATCGACTCGGGAAAGGTTTCAGCGATGACGACCGTTTTCCTGCTCTGCGCTGTGGTAGGCGGTACGATCCTTGTGATCCAGTTCATATTGATGTTCGTCGGGTTCGGCGGCGAGGTTGCCGATGCCGACTTCGGCGGCGATGTGTCGGGCGGGCTCGACGGGGCCGACGCATTGGACGTGGATTTGCCCACTCACGATGCGGGCGACCTGGGACACCCGGAAGCCGATTGGATCCTCGGCGTGCTCTCTTTTCGCACGCTGGTCGCCGCGCTAACGTTCTTCGGACTGGCGGGCCTGGCCGCGGAGGCGGCCGGGGCCGGTGTTGCGCTCGCGGTGGCGGTTGCCGTGGGCGCCGGGCTGGCCGCCATGTACGGCGTGTTCTGGTTGATGCAGGCCATGTACAAGCTGCAATCGGAAGGTACGGCACGCATCGAACGCGCCGTCGGCCGGCCTGCCACTGTGTACGTTCCAATCCCCGCGCACAATTCCGGCGCCGGGAAAATCCAAATCAACCTGCAAAACCGGACCATGGAATACTTGGCGGTAACCGCCGGGCAACGCCTGGGTTCGGGTGCTACGGTTGTGGTAACACGTGTGGTCAGCACCGACACCGTCGAAGTCGAGCCAATCCCCGAAAAGGAGGAGATCGGCTATGAGTAGTCTCTTGCTGGCGGCCGACTTGCTGCAAGACCTCGCCGACAATGCGAACTTCTATTTCTGGCTGGTGCTGCTGCTGTTTGCGGCAGTGATCGTGTTCTCGCTGGTGCTCGGTCTGCTTGTGAAGCGCTACAAGCGCTGCCCTAGCAACCGCGTGCTGGTGATCTACGGGAAGTCGCGCGGCGGGCAGGCCGCAACCTGCGTGCACGGCGGGGCGCGCTTTGTATGGCCGCTGATCCAGGATCACGGCTGGCTGAACCTGGAGCCGATGCAGATCGAAATTCCCCTGCGCGGTGCGCTCTCGATCGAGAACATCCGCGTGAACGTGCCCAGCGTGTTCACCGTGGCCATCGGCACCACACCCGAGCTGATGCAGAACGCGGCCATCCGCCTGCTGGGCCTGGCTACGCAGGACATCAAGCGCCAGGCCGAAGACATCATCTTCGGCCAGTTGCGCCAGGTGATCGCCTCGATGCAGATCGAGGACATCAACCGCGACCGGGAAAAATTCCTCGAAAACATCCAGCTCTCCCTGGAACCCGAATTGCGCAAGATCGGACTGGTGCTGATCAATGTCAATATCACCGACATTACCGACGAGTCGGGCTACATCGAAGCCATCGGCCAGAAAGCCGCCAGCGAGGCGATCCAGCAGGCTCGCGGGGACGTGGCCGACAATGAGAAGATGGGCGAAATCCGCGTGGCCGACGCCGAACGCGAGAAGGCCATCCAGGTGGCCAACGCCCGCCGGGACCAGACCATCGGCACGCGCGAGGCCGAACGCGAAACCGCGGTCCGCGTGGCCGACTTGTCGAAGGAACAAGTCGTCGGCGAGCAGCGCGCGGAGTTCGAACGCGACTCGCAAGTGGCCGACGCCGAACGCGGAAAACGTGTGCGCGTGGCCGAAGCCAACGCCCAGGCCGTCGAAGGCGAGAACGAGGCGCGGGCCACGATCGCCGCTTCGCTGGCGGCTCTGAAAGTCAAAGAGGCCGAGGCCTACGAGCTGGGCGAGACGCGCAAACGCGTGGCCGAAGCCGCGGTGCTCCAGGCCCAGCACCACGCCCTGGCCAAGGCCGCCCTGGCCGAGGCCGAGCGCATCGAAGCCGAGCGGCGCGCCGAACTCGAAGCGCCGGCCAAGGCACAGAAGGCGCGGATCATCGTCGAGGCCGAAGCCGAAAAGGAAAAGCGCCGCATCGAGGCCGAAGGCGAAGCCCAGGCCATCTTCGCCCGACTCGAAGCCGAGGCCCGCGGCCAGTACGAAATCCTGGCCAAAAAAGGCGAAGGCCTGCACGCGATCATCGAGGCCTGCGGCGGCGCCGAGCAGGCCTTCCAGATGCTCATGCTCGAACACTTCGACCAGTTGGCCCAGGCTTCGGCCGAGGCCATCTCCAACATCCGCTTCGACAAGGTCGTGGTGTGGGATTCCGGCTCCAGCAACGGCACGTCGGCCACGGCCAACTGGCTGCACAACATGGCCCGCACCCTGCCGCCCATGATGCAGGTGCTGCGCGACGTGGGCGGGGTGGAAATCCCCGAGGTGCTCGCCCGATTCGCCACCACCCAGGACCAGCAGCCGGCCGGCCGATCGGATGCCGCGCAAGGCGACTCGCCCAAGCCCGATCGCACCGAGAGCCGGAGCGAGTAGTCGTCGAGCCGGAGCGGACTCTTTTCGAGCGCGGCCGGGTGGCACGCGCTGAGAAGGGCGTGGCTGTTTTGGCCACACGGATCGAAAGCGCGGCGTCGGTAGGGGCGACTGGGCGCTGCTCAATCGCCCTCTTTGCCCTCCAAGAGTCCCACCAGCGCCGCGGCCAGATGGTGGCCCACTTCGTCCTCCTCGTCCACCACCACGTGGGCCCCCGCATGGACGAGCTGCCAGCGGTGGATGTGATACCGGGCCCGGGCCACGATCAAGGCCGCGGGCGCATGATGGCGGATCAGTGCTATCAGCCGGCGCGAAGCCCGGGGCGTGGGCACGGTGACGATCACCGCCGCGGCGCGATGGAGCCCCGCGTGCTGGAGCACTTCGACCTGGGTGGCGTCGCCCGCATACGCAGCCAGCCCGCAGCGCTCGGCCAGCCGCACGTTCTCGATGTTCAAATCCAACACGGCCACCTGCACGGCGCAAGTGGCGGCGAGCTGTTCGGCTGCGCGCTGGCCGGCCGGGCCGAAGCCGACCACCAGGATCAGGTCTTCCGGGCCGCCCTGGGCCTCGTCGCCTTCCGGTTGCGCGTCGGGCGCCAATGGCTTATCCGGCTGGCCTCCTGCGCGCGTGGCGCGTCGGCGCAAGCGGCGCAGCGCCTCGTGGAACGCCCGGTGCAGCCGATAGCCCAACCGCGGCCCTGCGGCGATCAGATACGGGGTCACGAGCAGGCTGATCAAGGTGGCCGAGACGATCGCGCGGAACGCGGTATCCGAGAGCAATGCTCCGTTTCCATTTTCGCCGCGGGCGACGGTGGCCAGCACGAAGGAGAACTCGCCGATCTGTGCCACGCACAAGCCGGAGGCCACGGCGAACGGGAAGTAGGCGCCGATAAGCCGCGTGATCGCGGCCACGACCGCGGCCTTGCCGAGAATCACGGCTGCGACCACTGTGAACACGAGGCCCGCGTGCTCAAGCAGCCAACCGAAATCCCCGAACATGCCCATGGACGCAAAGAAGAGCGTGACCAGGATGGTCTTGACCGGCTCCACGTCGGCCCGGATTTGCACGGCAAAGGGCGAGGCCGCCAGCAGGGCCCCGGCCAGGAAGGCGCCCAGCGCCGGGCTCAAGCCGGCCTGGTGGGCGGCCCACGTGGAACCCAGCGCCATCACGATGGCCAGCAGGATCGGCAGGTCGCGGTTGCGCAGCCACGTGCGAAGCTGCATCAACCGGGGTGCCACGCGCGCGAAGAGCACGTAGAACACCCCGGCCAGCACGAATGCCGAGACGGTCACCAGTCCGAGCTGCCACCAAGGACCCAGCCCGCCCTTTCCCGCAGACAGCACCGTGACCACCACCAGCAGCGGCACCACCGCGGCATCCTGCACCAAGAGAATCCCCAAACAAATGCGCCCGTGAGGGCTGTCCATCTCGGCCCGGTCAGCCAGGATTCGCAACACACACGCGGTGCTGGACATGGCAACCATGGCGCCGACGACCGTTGCCGCGGCCAGCGGCATGCCCGCCAGGCGGCAAACCACGGTTGCCAGGGCCATGGTCACGGGCACCTGGAGCAGGCCGGCCAGAAAGGCCAGGCGTCCCAGGCCCCAGAGGCGCTGCGGGGCGAACTCCAGTCCGATGGTAAACAACAGCAGTGCCACGCCCAGCTCGGCGATGGCGAAGAGGTCCTGCTGCTGCGCGACCACGCCCAGCATGTTCGGGCCGATGACCGCGCCGGCGATCAGGTAGCCCACAATGGCACTCTGGCGCAGGCGCTCGGCTACGGCGCCGAGCACCATGGCTGCTGCCAGCAGCAGCAGGATTTCCAGGGTCCATTGCCAGAAATCTCGCGCCTCAGCTAGAGCGAACAGTGGGCTGTGCATCCGTGGGCTTTCCACATAGGGCGCGCAGGAACAGCCAACCGCTTCTGTGTGGAGTGGGTCAGGAGCGAGTCAGGTAGCGGAGTTGGCTGGTCAACGGAGCGCTAGCGCAGGAACAGATCGTGTATTGGACCGGACGATCCGGAATCAGTGCGTGTTTCTCGAATTCGCGGCAGCAGGCAACCTGGCGCACGGGTTTCACGAATCAGAATCACCGACCGGCGTGCCCTGCTTTGCCGATTCTTGGATGGGCGTGGTCGACGGCGTAGCGGTGGCCGATTCGGATTGGCCTTCGGCTTGTTCACGTGACACCACATCGGGAGGCTGTTGGTCGCGCTCTTCCCGGGGCATTTGGGGGGCCTTTTGCACGTAGGGTTTGACCTTCTCTACGACGCGTCTGTAAAAGTCCTCCATTCCCTGGGCGATACCCTCTAATACTCCTGCCGTCGAGCGTCCCTTACCCTTGGCCAGAGCCGTAGTGCGTCTGAGGTAGAAACAGCGTGGTTCGGATTTTGTAGGAATGGGTTGTTTGTTGCTGTCCCACAAGAGCGCCTCGATCTGTTGCTCGGCCTCTACAACAGGTGCCTGAGATGATACACGATACCCCCAATCTACGTGAACGACAAGGTCGTCCGGCACTTCTCCCGACGCTAGCTGCTTGATGATCCACTTGAGCTGCGTCTTGGGCCTGCCTTCTGTCGGTGCCTTGACATCGAGAACGTACTGCACGGATCTAGCCGGGAGCAGTACGACTACAGACATGTCGCCGGCAGCGTGCGGAACACGGAAAGTGCCCGACAACTGCTGATCGTTAAGGGCAACGCCCAGCAAGTTCTTGAGTCGCACCGCAGGATCAGTCCGCTCCGCGCGAGGCATGACCACCCTCACCTCGGCGCCCAACTTCGCCCGCAGTCTGAGAGCGGTCTTTCTCAAGAAAGCATCCCATCGTTCCACTACGTCTTGCATTTCGCTCTTGCACGCGCCGAGATTTCCTTGTCTCGCATACTGAACAACTCTGTGCCAGTGTGGTCCCAGATCCGGAGGCTTGATGATCCGGGAGGCGGGATCGACGAGATAGCGAACCCACTCTTCCAGAATCCACTCCTGGTCACGATCTGCAACGCTCTTGCGCCGCGTCAACACTTGTGCCTCGCTGAGAAGCCTCTCCCATGAGAGATGCGCCACAGGGACCTTCTTGAGGTGCGAGGCCTTCACCTTGATGCCGGGGGGCAGCCCGTTCGGCAGTGCCGCCTGATTGCTGACGGTAATCAGCGCATTGATACCCGTTTCGTACGCCAGCTTGTGATATCGCTCGACTTGGTCGTGGTCAAGTGGGTTCTCTCCCACCTTGACTTCCACCAGCGCGGCCCAATCCTTCTTGCCCCAGGTGGCTCGGATGATGCCATCGGGCCTCTCAATACGGGAATCGGGACCCACACCAACCTGGATAGGCACCTCGGGATAACAACCAATCCTGCCTCCCGGCCCACCCGCGATTGACACAATGCGCTTGCCGAACTTCGAAACAGCACGGACCACAGCCAGGAATGCGGCTGTGGCTCTGGGCTCGGCTTCTCTGTCCGAACGGATGTGATGTGACGGGAAGAGCCGTACTTCTTTTTCTTCGCACAAGGATTCCTCGTTCAACGTCATGACAAGATCTCCCCTTTTTGCATCGCCCCCCAATACTGGCCCACGCCTGACGAACCAGCGTACCACGAATATCCCACCTTGTCACGTATGATAATCCGCATTCAGGCGCACGTATTCCGCGGTCAGGTCCGTGGTCCAGAAACGCGCCCCGGCATCGCCTGCGCCCAGCGACAGCTCGATGAGCACCTCCCGGTTGTCCCTCATGCTTTGCGAGACCGTGCGCGCGTCGAACTCCACAGGCGCGCCCTCGTCATACAGCAGGTGGCCGTTCACGCGCAGGCTGATCCGCGCCGGATCGAAGGCCACGCCCGCGTAGCCCGCGGCCGAAACGATCCGTCCCCAGTTCGGGTCGGCCCCCGCGATCGCACACTTGACCAGCAGGCTGTCGGCAATGCTCCGGGCGATCCGGCGGGCGTCTTCCTCGGTGGCACAACCGGACACCTCGATGGTGACCAGGTGCGAGGCCCCTTCGCCGTCCGCGGCGATCGCGCGGGCCAGCCCCGCACACACTTCGACCAGCGCGCCGCGAAACGCGTCCAGCTCGGCGCCGGCGAGCGGCTCGCCGCCGGCTGCGCCGTTGGCCAAGAGCAGCACCGTGTCGTTGGTGCTCATATGTCCGTCGATGCTCAGGCAGTTGAACGTCTGATCCACGGCCGCGGCGAGCAACTGCTGGGCTGTTTCCGGGTCGAGGGCCGCGTCGGTGAGCACCACCGAGAGCATGGTGGCCATCTGGGGGCTGATCATGCCCGCGCCTTTGGCCAGTCCCAGCAGGCGGATTTCCCCGCCGCGGGCCTGGATCGTGCGCGCGCAGATTTTGGGCACCGTGTCGGTGGTCATCATGGCCAGGGCCGCGGACTCGACGGCTGCCTCGTGGTCGTCGAGCTTCACCGCCGCGGCCGACACACCCTGCTCGATGCGGTCCATGGGCAGATACTGGCCGATCACGCCGGTCGAGAGCACGAGCGCTTCGTGCTCCTTTGCCCCGCAGGCCGCGGCCGCCAGTTGGGCCATGCGCCGCGCATCCTCCAGTCCGCGCGGGCCGGTGCAGGCGTTGGCATTGCCCGAGTTGACCACCACCACGCGTGCCCGATCGGTGGGCGTGCGGCTGGAGTCCAGCGCCACCGGCGCCGCATAGACCAAATTGCGCGTATACACGCCCGCGGCCGTGGCGGGCTGTTCGGAGAGGATCAGGGCCAGGTCCGGCCTCTGGGGATCGCGCTTCAGCCGGCAGTGGACACCGGCCAAGAGGAAGCCTCGGGGCACTGGGGTGGTCATCGCTCGATCTCACTCCTGGATAGGTTGCATGCGTGTTTGTGGTGGTCGGTGGTGCGATTTGTCGAACGAATGCAGACGGAGCACGTCGGACGTTGGGCCTGTGGCATGGCGAGCCGGGAGCGTCAGCTCCCGGTTCGGGTGGCGCCACCAACCCGGGGCGTTGAACCGCACGCCGGTCGTTCCGGCAGCGGGCGAACCAGTGTGACGCAACGCTCCTCGGCGCTGCTGCGTGAACCGCCGGCTTACGGTGAGCGGCTCGCCACGCGCGTTCCGATTTCCGCCTTCCGCCTTCACACCAGGCCGGCGATCTCCGGATAGCCGTACATCACGTTGAAGTTCTGCACGGCCGCGCCGGAGGCGCCCTTGACCAGATTGTCCAGGCAGCCGATGGCGATCACGCGGCCGCGCACAACCCGCGCCGTGACGTCGCAAAAATTTGTGCCCGCCGAGTCCTTTGTGCCCGGCAGGTGGTCCACCACGCGCACGAACGGTTCGTCGGCGTAGAACTCGCGCAGCGTTTCCAGCAGTTTCTCCTCATTGGCCTGGCCGGCTGGTTGGGCGTAGATCGTGCTGAGGATGCCGCGATCCATCGGCGCCAGGTGGGGCGCGAAGACCACTTCCACCTTTCGACCCGAGACGCGCCCGAGGATCTGTTCCATCTCGGGCGTGTGTCGATGGCGCCCCACGTTGTAGGCCGAGATGCTCTCGTTACACTCCGGGTAGTGGGTGGTCAGCTTGGGGGTGCGCCCGGCGCCGGTCACACCCGTCTTCGAGTCCACCACGATCCCTTCCGGCTCGATCAACCCGGCGCGCAGCAGCGGGGCGAGCGGCAGGACCACCGACGTGGGGAAACAGCCCGGATTGGCCACCAGCGGCGCATCGCGGATCGCGTCGCGAAACAGCTCGGGCAGACCATAGGGCACGTTGCCCAGCCGGTCCGGGTCGGGGTGCCGCTGGTTGTACCAGTCGGCAAACGTCTGGGCGTCGTCCAGGCGATAGTCGGCGCTGAAGTCGATCACGCGCGTGCCCTCGTCCAGCAGGTGAGGCACCAGCGTGCAACTCACGCCGTGGGGCAGGCAACAAAACACGCAGTCGGCCCTCGCCGCCACCTCCGCGGGGCTCAGCACCTCCAGGTGCAGGTCGATCCGGTGGGTGAGCGACGGATGGACGCGGGCCACGTGGGGCCGGCTCTCCTGCACATCGGAAATGGCGGCGATCTCCACTTCCGGATGGCGCAACAGCAGTTTGATCAGTTCCAGGGCCGTATAGCCCGCGCCGCCGATAATTGCCACGCGTGTCATGGCTCGCAAAACCTGCCTGAAATCGAGGATTCCCGCCCGCGCAGATGCACTGCGTCTCCCAGCGGGACGAAAACACGGTATTCTACGCCCAACCCAGCCCCGCCGCCAAGTAGGGCCTTGCCCACGCCCCCAAGTCCCAGCCGCAACCAGGCAGCGATTTCGCCTGTGAGGCCCTGCCCGGCGCGGCCCGGCCTACCGAAACCATGCGCGCCGCAGTAGCATGGGCGGGGCTGTGGGATCGGGACCCTGGGGGCCCGGCCCCGCTCACTGCCCGTGTGGTCCATTGCGTGGCCCCGATCCTTTCATCGCGCCGCCTCCGCCTCCGGGCCCCCAGGCCCAAGTGTCCTTGGGGGGCATGCCATGAGCCGACAAGTCTATGTGGGCACCTCCGGCTGGACCTACGACGACTGGAGCGGCCCGTTCTATCCAGACGACGTGCGAGGCGCAGACCGGCTGGCCTTCTACGCCGCCCGTTTTCAGACCGTGGAGGTCAATGCCACGTTCTACCGGCTGCCCACGGAGACCATGATTCGGGCGTGGAACCGACGGCTGCCGGATGATTTCCATCTGGTGCTCAAGGGCTCGCGCCTGATCACTCACCGGAAGAAACTGGCCGACTGCGACGAGGCCTTGTCGGCCTTCTGTGAGCGTGCCGGGCAACTGAAGCCCCTGCGCGTGGTGCTCTGGCAGTTGCCGCCCATGTTGCACAAGGACCTTGCGCGCCTGGATGGCTTCCTGGGCCGGCTGGGGCGATTCGTACCCGAGGGGGTGCGCCACGCAATGGAATTCCGGCACGAAAGCTGGTGGGACGACGAGGTCTGCGAGCTGCTGGCCCGGCACGCGGCCTGCTTTGTGGCGCTGAGCCATCCGCACCTGCCCGAGGAGATCCTGCCCACGACGGATTTCCTCTACTTGCGTTTCCACGGCAAAGGCGAGCAGCTCTACCGCTATGACTACTCCGAGGCGGAACTGGCCGAGTGGGCCCGGCGCGTTGAGCGCCCCCTGGGCGGGCGGAGGCTGTACGCCTTCTTCAACAACGACTACGAGGCCCATGCACCGCAAAACGCCGCGGCGTTCGCCCGGCTGCTGGGCGAGGGATGAGCGTCCGGCCGCGGCAGGTCGGTAGCCGCGCTCGCCAGAGCGTGGACGCGACCGGCCATCGGCTGAATCGCTTGTCCGCCGTCTGGCGACGGCGGCTACGAACAGCCGTTCTTCTCTATGTAATGCATGTTTCCCAAACTTCGCATCTTCCCGATTCCTTCTAGTAACGATGGGCGATCGGAATCCACAGAAAAGGTTTAAAGATTCGGCGGCAATGCGCCGATTTGCCAGGGAGACAGCACGCATAGTGGGCTTCTGGGCCGCTCTCAATCCCCCTTTCCCCCGGCTGTCGGCATGTTGCTACGCCCCAAAGTGGCCGTCATCATCCCGACCTACAACCGCTGGCCGCACGTCTGCCAGGCGGTTGACTCGGTTTTCGGCCAGTCCTGGCCCAACGTCGAGTGCGTGGTGGTCGACGACGCTTCGACCGACGGCACCTCGGAGCAGCTTCAAGCCCGCTACCGCGATCGCATTCACCTGATTCGCCGGCCGTTGAACGGCGAAAAGTCTGCGGCGCGCAATCTCGGCATCCAGGCCACCGACGCGTCATACGTCTGCATGCTTGATTCCGACGACCTGCTCTTGCCCTGGGCTGTGGAGAGCCGCATGCGCCTGTTTCTGGACGATCCGGGATTTGCAGGCGTGGCCTACGGGCTGTCGCGGGGCGGCGAGGGCGAGGTGTCGCTGGCGAGCTTCGCCGCCGAGAGGGTCGAGGGGGACGTGCTGAAGACGTTTGTGCGTCGACCGTTTATGGACAACAACGGCTATCTCCTCGCGCGCGACACCATGTTGCGCCTGGGCATGTACCGCGAAGACCTCAGCTACCGCGAGGACATCGAGTTGTTGATCCGGCTGGCCGCCCAACTGGAATTCCGTTTCTGCGGCACCCATGTGGCGCAGGTGCGGCGCGTGGATGCCTCGGCACGCACACAGTACGATCGCTACGTGAGCCAGGGGCTGCGCATGGTCGAACACCTGCGCCGCCATCCGGTGGTGGCCGCCCGGCTGGGACCACGGATCGATATGCTCCAACGGCGCGAATTGCTGGAACTGGCCCGCGCCTATTACAAGGCCCATCGTTACCGTCCGTTTCGCAGCCTCTGTTACCTGCTGCTGCGACGCTGGCCCTTGCGCGTGCTGAGCGACGGGCGCCTGGCCAAGCGGTTTGTGCTGTCCTGGTTGCTGAGCCTGGCGCTGGCGCGCTAAAGGCAACTGCAACAGTCAAGTGGGCCAGGGTATCCTGCCGCAGCGCATCCGCCACCCACCGCACCGGCCGCAGCCCCGTTTTGCAGGCGGGACATGCGGGGCCGGGCTGCGGCCGGCGCCGGGCGTCGTCGGTAGCCGCACTCGCCTCTTGGAATCGTAGCCACGCTCGCCAGAGCGTGGATTGCCATGTGCACAGACCGGTTTTGTCCGCCGTCTGGCTTTCGGCGGCTACTGGTAGCCACGCTCGCCAGAGCGTGGAACCAATTCGCGGTCTGGCGACGGCGCGCTACAACAAGTACACCACATACCCCACCAGCAGCGCGCCGAGCACCACCAACGCCACGATGACCGCCACCGCGCGCGGCCCCAGCGATTCGCCGTCATCTTGCGGCAGCGGCGTGAAATCCGTGCCGTCGGCAAACTCGTGACCGCACCATTCGCAGTGGCGGGCGAACGCGGGCACGAACGGCTCGTCGCACGTCGGGCACAACACCATGCCCGGTGCTTCGGACGCGCGCTGGGCGTCGGCTTCAGGCTCCGCTGGTTCCAGCGGTTTCCCCGCTGCCGCGGCCGGCCGACCACATGTGTCGCAGGCGCCGGCCGATCCGCTGCTTTCCGCTGCAGATGCCCCCGCTCCCAGCTCGTCGAAAAGCTCCGGCGGCACGTCGTCGGCCGCTTCAAACCGCGTGCCCGCCGTCTGGCAGATCGGGCACCAGGTCAAACGCGGCGCGCGGCACTTCGGACATCGCGGCCAGCCGGGCGGGACATCCTCGGGCGCGGGCCCCGCTGCCAGGCCCCCGGTCTGCCGGTCGGCTGCCTCCGCCCGGTCCTCGCCCACCTCCCAGCGCGCGGTTCTCTCCAGCACCCGGACGATGTGCCGGGCCGGGTCGGCGTATTCCGGATCGACGGCCACGCACGCGGCAACCGGCCGGCCCTCGGGGTCGCCGGACCCAGTCTCGCAACTGGCCAGCACCACCGCGGGGATGCCCTCACGGCCCAAGGCACTGCGCAGCCGGTAGGCCGCGTCGATCGTTGGGGCCTCGAAGATCACCACACGGCTCTCAGACATGGCACCTGCTATCCTATGCGATGACCTGCCGCGGGGACAGCCCGAAGATCGGCTCGCGTGTAGCGGGATTTCCTGGCGAAATGACCTCGGCCGCGCGCACGGCCGCGAGGCAGCGCAGCCCTCCTGAGGACCATCATCGCGCACACGCGACAGGGCGAAAGCGCACGAACGAGCGGCCGCGTGGCCCGGGCCGGGTGGCACGCCCTTCAGCGCAGCGATGGGCGTGGTGAGTGCTGCGTGGTCCAGTCACGCCCTTCTGAGGGCGTGCCACCCTCCGCTCGCCCCATCCTCCAAGCCGGCTTCGGGGGCGAGTTGACCCCGCACGGGCGCCTGCGGATACTGTGAGTGATCGAAGGCGGCGCGGGCCAGCCCCGGGCTTCGCAGGCCGACTTCGCGCCGGCCGCGTGGGCTCGGCCGACCAGCTTCGCAGGCGGGCGAGTCTCGCAGACGAAGGAGGCAATGCCGTGCGACAGGCCAAGCATCGACAAAGCAGGGGCTGCGCCTCGGGCGAACCAGGTGCCCTTTGGGCTGCGGCCCGCCTGGCAGCGATCCTCTGGGCGGCAATGACCCTTGTGGCCTGGAGCGGGGCGGCGCAGGCCCGTGCCCAGCTCTCCGATGGTGTGCCCAACATCGTGATCATCCTGGCCGACGACCTGGGCTGGTCCGATCTGGGATGCTACGGCGGCGAGATGCTCACGCCCAACCTCGACCGCCTGGCCAAAGACGGCCTGCGCTTCCGGCAGTTCTACAACTGCGCCCGCTGCTGCCCGACCCGCGCCGCCCTGTTGACCGGGCTGTATCCGCACCAGGCGGGCATAGGGCACATGATGACGGACCACCGGCGGCCCGGCTATCGCGGCAACCTCAGCCAGCGCTGTGTGACCATCGCCCAGTTGCTCCACGCCGCGGGCTACCAGACCATGATGTGCGGCAAATGGCACGTGACGCGATTCGTCGGCCCGGAGGGCCCGAGGTATAACTGGCCGCTCCAGCGGGGATTCGACAAGTTCTACGGCACCATCCACGGCGGGGGCAGCTATTTCGATCCGGTCACGCTCACGCGCGACAACCACTTCATCCGCCGCCCCGAAGCGGGCGACTATTACTACACCGATGCGATCACCGACCACGCCGTGCTCTATCTGGAAGAGGCCGCGCGGGCGAACAAGCCGTTTTTCCTCTACGTGGCCTACACCGCGCCCCACTGGCCGCTGCACGCGCCTGAGAGCGTGGTGCGGCGCTATCGGGGGCGCTATGCCGCGGGCTGGGACGCCTTGCGCAACGAGCGCTACCAGCGGATGATCGGTCTGGGCGTCATCTCGCGCCAGTGGGAACTCACGCCCCGCGACCCGCGCGTGCGCCAGTGGGAGCTGAACGCCTACAAGTCCTGGCAACAGCGGCGCATGGAGGTCTATGCAGCGCAGGTGGACCTGATGGACCAGGGCATCGGGCGCGTGCTGGAGAAGCTCCGGCAGATCGGCGCCGAGCAGAACACGCTGGTGATGTTTCTGGCCGACAACGGCGGGTGTGCCGAAGAGATCGCTCCGAACTGGACCGGTCTGCACATCCCCGAAAAGACCCACGACGGCCGGCCCGTGCAAGTGGGCAACGATCCGCGTTTCGACCCCGGCGGCGAAGACACCTACCAGAGCTACGGCATCGCCTGGGCCAATGTCAGCAACACGCCCTTCCGGCTCTACAAGCACGACGTCCACGAGGGCGGCATCGCCACGCCCATGATCGTGCGCTGGCCCGCGGTGATCCGAACGGGCAACCGCTGGAGCGAGCAGCTCGGCCACGTGATCGACGTCATGCCCACCTGCCTGGAGGTTGCGAAGGTTTCCTATCCTGCTCAGTTCGGCGGCTTCAATCTCACCCCGATCGAAGGGCGCAGCCTGGTGCCCGCCTTCGAGGGTCGCGTTCTGCAGCGCGGGGTGCTGTGTTGGGAACACGAGGGCAACCGCGCGGTGCGCGACGGCAAATGGAAGCTGGTGGCCCGGCACCGCGGGCCCTGGGAGCTTTACGACACGGAGGCGGACCGCACGGAGATGCACGACCTGGGGCCCCGCTTCCCTGTGCTGGTCGAGCAACTGTCGCGCGAATACGAGGCCTGGGCCAAGCGTTGCAACGTGGAGCCCTGGGGCAACTAAATAGGGTTTCACGGTTTGGGAGGGCGAGGCTCCCGCCGAGCCGCGCGCGTTGCCGTAACTTTCGATTGCTTCTTCGGCTCGGCGGGAGCCTCGCCCTCCCAAGCAAAGCAAGGTGACAGGCGCATATAATGGCGAGTTTGGGCAAAGCAGGCTGCCGATAGACACTTCGTTGTGCTTCCGAGGTTTCCCAGTCTTCGCAAAATCCCCCATATATGTACCTGTCACCTTTTCTTTTAGATAAACAGGGCATGCCGGCCAAGCAGGTGAGTATCGGAAACACGCGCACGCCCTGACAAAGCGGGCAAGACAAGCAGAAAATCCCTCCCAAACGTGCATTGACACGTCTGCCCGCTTTCCGCTAGATAGCCGCACCTTTTCCTCGACATCCCCAGCCCCAACGGGCACGTGCGGGTTTGCGCGTGCGCGCGGCCGGCGAGCCGGATCGGCATTAGACGGCCCCGCGTGCCGGGTTTCCCCCATGCGCGCCCGCGGGGCAGCCGCGTTCGGTCGGCTTTTCCCTTTCCACCTCCCTCAATTTTCTGACGGCACGCCATGCCGGACCAACTCAGCCCCGAATTCCTCGAGGCGCTCGAGGCCGCGGAGGCCGCCGAGGCCGGCGAGCAGCCGAGCATGGGCCAGCGTCTGTCGGGTCTGTCCGCGGCTGCTCGGGCCTTTGCGCGCGCCCATCCGGTGCGCGCGGCGCTGGTGGGCGGCGCGGGTCTGGTCTCGCTCAGCGTGGTGGGAGTGCTCTGGTACCTGATCGCGGTCAGCTACAACCGTCAGCCGCCGCCCGAGCTGGCCGACGTCTTGACGGCCTTGGACCGGGGTGAGCTGGACGAGGCCGCGGACATGGCCCGCGTCCTGCAATCGGCCGGCACCTTGCCGCTGGAGCAATGGGGCGGTCCGCCGTATGTGCTGGGTGTGGTTGCTGCGCGCGAGGCCGACCAGACATGGGGACCCGAGCGCTCGACACGCTACCTGCTGGCCGCCCGCTATCTGGAAGAGGCCCGGGACCGCGGCTTTCCGGCCGGGCGAGAAGGCGCGGGGCTGTTCTTGTTGGGCAAGTGTCTGTATCTGGGCGAGCGCGTGCCGCCCAGTCGGGTCGTGCTGCGCGAGGCGCTCAAGGCCTGTCCCGAGCAGCGGGCGCAGACCTACTACCTGCTGGCCGCGGCCAGTGCGGACGACGCCGAACCAAAGCTGGACGAGGCGCTCCAGTACAACTCCCAGTTGCTGGCCCAGCCCGACCTTTCGACCGCCCAGCGCGACGAGGCCCTGTTGCAGCGGGCCCGAATTCTGTTGCGCCTGGAGCGGATTGACGAGTGCCGGGAGCAACTCGACGCGGTGTCGACCCAGTCCGCCCACCGGGGCGAGACCCTGGTGGTGCGCGCCCAGGTGTTGATGGCCCAAGCCCGCACCCTGACGCGCGATCCGCTGGTTTCTGCCGAGGCGCGCCTGCGGGCGCGCGCCTTGTACCAGCAGGCGGTCAAGGCGTTGCGCCAGGCCCAGAGTCGCGACACGCTGGAGAATCGTGCCACCCGAGAGGCGATGTACCTGATCGGCGTGTGTTTCCTGGAGATGAACGACCGGCGCGCGGCATGGGCCCAGTTGGAGCGGGTGCGCAAGCTGCATGCGCAGTGGCCCGAAGGTCTGGCCGCCGCGTTTCACCAGGCGGAGCTGGCCCGCCGCGCCGGGCGCGACGCCGAGGCGCTGGCGGTCTATCGCGCGTTGCTCCAGGCGGTTCCCGATCCGGCCGCTTATCGCAATCCCTGGCTGCCGCTGGACGAGTTGCGCCGGCAGATGCTGGCCACGTATGAGCACTATCTTGAGACGCAGCGTTTCGAGGTGGCGCTGCAACTGGCGCGCGTGTTTCATCCGCTGTTTGCGCGCAGCCGTGCGGCGGAGCTTTCGGCCGAGGCGTGCCGGCAGTGGGCCGAGTCGCTGCTGGCCCAGGCCGAGCAGTCGCCGCCGCACCAGGCCGAAGCCTTGCGCCGCGAGGCGCGCGAGCGCCTGCGCCGTGCTGCCCAGTTTCATATGTATCTTGCGCGCCTGGAAGTGACCACGCCCAGCTATTCAGAGCATCTTTGGCAGGCGGCTGAGGCGTTTCTCGCCGGGCAGGACTATCGCAACGCCGTGACCGTCTTGCGCAGCTATCTGGCCGACCAGACGCGCAACCGCCATGCCCTGGCGCTGGTCTCTCTGGGCGAAGCCCTGCTGGCCCTGGACAAGGTGGACGAGGCCTTGCAGGCCTTTGACGATTGCCTGACGTATCACGCGCGCGACGCGGCCACCTATCGCGCCCGATTGCTGGCCGCCCGGGCGCATATCGAACGCGGCGAGTTGGACCAGGCCGAGGCGCTGCTGCGCGAAAACCTGATCGGCGAGCTGCTCACTCCGGCCAGCCGCGAGTGGCGCGAATCGTTGTTCGCCCTGGGCCAACTGGAATACGTGCAGGGGCACTACGAACAAGCGGCCCAGCGGCTCAGCGAAGCGGTCGAGCGCTATCCCGACGTTCCCCAGGCCACCGAAGCCCGCTTTCTGGCCGCCCAGTGCTCCTTTCGGCACGCGGTGGCGGCGCGCCGTGCGCTGGGCCCGCAACCCGGCGTTCAAACCGCGGAGCAGCAGCAGGTGCGCCAGTGGCTCGTCGAGGCCGCCGACGCCTACGCCCGACTGCTGGACGACCTCGAACAGCGGCAACAGACCCACGAGCTCACGGCCCTCCAGCAGGCTGTCTTGCGCAACTGCTATTTCGCGCGCGGGGCCGCGCAGTTCGAGTTGGGCGACTACCAAAGTGCGATCCGGGCCTACCGGGCGGCCACCATCCGCTATCAGCGCCAGCCCGAGGTGCTCGAAGCCTACGTGCAGATGGCCCGGGCCTACCGCCGGCTGGGGCAGGCGCGCGAGGCGCGCACGGCGCTGGAGCAGGCCAAGGTGGTGCTGGCGCGGCTGGACGCCCAGGCCGATTTTGGCAAAACGACCAACTACACGCGCGACGAGTGGAGCCGGTTGCTGGACCAACTGGCGGGAAGTTGAAATGGCTGATCTCACCGGGACTACCAACGACACACGCGAGCAGTGGAGCCGGCCTGGTGGTAAGTGAACATGAGACCGAGATGCTGGCCGACCTGGTGGCACGCAAGCGCGACGCTTTGTCGCGCCTGCGCGAAATGGGTCGGGCCCAGTACGAGCTGATCGAAGCGGACGAGATGGCGGGCCTGCTCGAGTTGCTGGCCGCCAAGCAGCGCGTGCTCATCGAGTTGCAGGAGATCGAACGCGCCCTGGATCCCTTCCGCGGCCAGGCCCCGGAAGAGCGCCGCTGGCGCAGCGCCGAGGCGCGGGCCAGGTGCGCCGCACAGATCGACGAAAGCGAGGCCCTGCTGGCCGAGATCATCGGCCAGGAAAAGCTGTGTGAACAGGCCCTGCGCCGGCGCCGGGACGAGGCGGCCCGACGCCTGCAGGGCGCCCACCTGGCCGACCAGGCGCGCGGGGCCTATACCGCGGGCCCGGCCGAGAAGATGCACCAGATCGACCTTTCGTCGGAGTCATAAGCGCGAGGGTGTGTCTGACAAGGAGAGTTCCAGTTGGAGCCGCCGAAAGCCAGACGGTGGGACGACCTGCTTCTTGCAGGGCGTTCGTAAGTGTCGTCCCACGCTCTGGCGAGCGTGGCTACCGTTCGTCGGAGTCGTAAGCGCGAGGCGAAAGATGACCACGGACGCAAAACTCGCCGCAGCCGGCCAATTGGACGCCAGCGCGGACCTGGAAACCGTGCTGGCCGCCTGGCACACGGCCACGCTGCGCCTGGAGCAGACCCACGAGACCCTGCGCGCGGAAGTCCACCGGCTCAACGAAGAGCTGGAACGCAAGAACCGCGAGCTGGCCCGTAAGAACCGCCTGGCCGATCTCGGCCAGGTGGCCTCCCACGTGGCCCACGAAGTGCGCAACACCCTGGTGCCTGTGACCCTCTACCTGAGTCTGCTGCGGCGGCGCTGCGACCAGGACCGGGAGGGCCAGGAGATCGTGGACAAGATCGCCGCGGGCCTCACGGCCCTGGACGCTACGGTGAACGACCTCTTGCACTTCACCTCGGATCGCGACCCGCAGTTGCAGACCTTCTGCCTGGCACGCCTGGTCGAGGAGGTCTGCTCGTCGCTGGCTCCGCAGCTCGAAGCCCAGCAGATCGAGCTGCGCTGCCGTGTGCCCCGCGATCGTTTCATCACGGCTGATCCCCACATGTATCGCCGGGCCTTGCTCAACCTGGCGCTGAATGCCCTGGACGCCATGCCCGAGGGAGGGCGCCTGTCGATCGCCGCGGCGTTCGACTCCCGCGACGTGACGCTGGAGGTGGCCGACACGGGGCCGGGCTTGAGCAGCGAGGCGGTGCAGCGGGTCTTCGAGCCGTTCTATTCCACCAAGCAGGGCGGCACCGGATTGGGCCTGACCATCGTCGCGCGCGTCGCCGAAGTCCACGGCGGCGAGGTTTCGGTGCGCAATCCAGCGCAAGGCGGCGCGGCGTTTACCCTGCGCATTCCCGCGGCCGCCCGGGAGGCTGCTCGATGAGTGGATCGAACCCGAGTCCGACCGCTGCCGTGGCCACCGGCCGGGTGCTGGTGGTCGACGATCACGCCCAGGCGCGCCAGTCCATGGCCGACGTGCTGCAGCGCTGCGGCCACGAGGTGGATTGCTGCTCCAGCGGCGCCGAGGCGCTGCGCCTGATCGCAGCGCACGCCTACGAGTGCATTGTGACCGACCTGAAGATGCCGGGTATGAGCGGCCTGGAGCTGATCGTCCAGCTCGAGCAGCGCCGCTGTGCGGCGCGCGTGGTGATGGTCACGGCCCATGCGTCGGTGGCCACCGCGGTCGAGGCCATGCGCCACGGGGCGTTCGACTACATCGAGAAACCCTTTTCGGCCGAACAGCTCGAACGGCTCGTGGCCCAGGCGCTTCGCCACGGGCGCCTGCTCGACCGCGAGCAACCGGACGCGCCGGGCGGCGCAACCCAGGCGCCGGTGATGATCGGATCGAGTGCGCCGATGGCCGCCCTGCGCCGGCGCATCGCCCAGGTCGCGCCCACGCCCGAGACCGTGCTGATCACCGGCGAAAGCGGCACGGGCAAGGAGCTGGTCGCACGCAGCCTGCACGCGGCCAGCGATCGGAGCCGGGGTCCGCTGGTGAGCCTGAATTGCCCGGTGCTCTCCGACCACCTGATGGAAAGCGAGCTGTTCGGTCACGAACGCGGCGCGTTCACCGGCGCGGTCGCCCCGCGCGCCGGCAGGTTCGAGATGGCCCACGACGGTTCGATCCTGCTGGACGAAGTGACCGAGATCGATCTGCACCTTCAGGCCAAGCTGCTCCGCGTGCTGCAAGAGAAATGTTTCGAGCGGGTCGGCGCCAGCCGGACGATCCACGTGGATGTGCGCGTGATCGCCACGACCAACCGCGACCTGGCCGCGGAAGTGGCGGCGGGCCGGTTTCGCGAAGACCTTTATTTCCGCCTGGCGGTGCTGCCGATCCACGTGCCCCCGCTGCGCCAGCGCCGCGAAGATATCCCCGAGCTGCTCGGCTTTTTCTCGGCCCGGGCCGCCCGGCGCCTGGCACGCGAGCCCTGCACGCCGGATGCCGGTGCCATGGAACTGCTCATGGAGTACCGCTGGCCGGGCAATGTGCGGGAGCTGGAAAACCTGATTACGCGGGTGAGCGTGCTGGGAGACGGCGGACGGTTTTCCGCGGACCAGTTGCGCCGCTGGTTGATGCCGCCTGTGGAAAAGGCCACGCAGCACACCAAGACCGACGTCCCCGTGGGCCTGAGCCTCGAGGAGATGGAACGCCGCTTGATCGAAGCCACGCTGGAGCACTTCGACGGCCACCGGGCGCGCACGGCCAAGGCCCTGGGCATCGGCGTGCGCACGCTGAGCGGCAAGTTGCGCCAATACGGCTATGCACCGCGCGAGAAGAGCTTTTCGCGATCGCAATGAGCATTTCCCCGACAACAGCGCCGGTCCCCGGCCGGTTCACGACCGCAAATCGCATGGCGCCGAGTGCGGCACCGGCGGCTTGGCGCGGGGGCCAGGCTGCGGCGATCGGCAGATTCTGCCGAACCGCCCGGCGCAGGGATTGCCGGTGCCGCAAAAAGCGGCCGAACGGCCTGGGCCGCGGTGTTCAGCGCATGAATGGGCACGCCAAGTCACAAGCAATTGGCCGGATTGAAGTTGCGCCCTTGCCGCCTGTCATTAGGCCGCCACAAAGCGTGCGACCGCCCGGCGGTCGGGCATGGGCCTTGCACTGAGCGGGAAGCCAGAGGAACCAGGCGATGAACCCCGGTGTGTTGAACCCGCCGACCGTCTCGCTGCTCGAACAGGTCGTCCAGTTCGCCCAGCGACGCCATACCGTGTTGGCCGGTAACATCGCCAACCTGGACACGCCGGGCTACCAGGTGCGGGACCTGTCGGTCGACGACTTCCAGAACCGCCTGCGCGACGCACTGGCCGCGACCAGACGGGCAGCGGGCACGACCGGCGACAGCGGTCCGGCGGACGCGGCGCTGAGGGAACTGATGGCCCATTCGCCGGGTTGGGCGGCTGCCGCGGGTCCGGGTGCGACCGCGGCCCAGAGCAGTCCGGCCGAGATGCTGGCCGAGGTGAGCCGCCATCCCAAGACCATCCTCCGCCACGACCTGGACAACGTGGGCATGGAATACCAGGTGACGGAAATGGTCAAGAACCAGGTGCAACACAACCTGGCGCTGTCGCTGTTGGTCAAGCAGTTTCAATTGTTGGAGACGGCCATTAGCGGGCGCGTGTGACGCCAACATGCCGAGCAGCATCCATGGAGGGCCACGCTGAAGTCGTGGCCGAATGAGCGGGGGCGTGGGCGGACGCGAGGGACCGCGTCCCTCCAGGCACCCAAATGAATTGGAGGGCCACGCTGAAGTCGTGGCCGAATGAGCGGGGGCGTGGGCGGACGCGAG
>CAYXPN010000017.1:0-4950 GCA_964467075.1 uncultured Planctomycetaceae bacterium | reverse complement strand
CCGCGTCCCTCCAGGCACCCAAATGAATTGGAGGGCCACGCTGAAGTCGTGGCCGCGAATTGACAAGACACACCGTTTGCGGCTTTCATCACCAAGCCCCCCGGGAGGGAAAGCCATGTTTGCTTCCCTGGACATCAGCACCAGCGCCCTGGTCGCCCAACGGGTTCGCATGAATGCGATCTCCAGCAACCTGGCCAACCTCTCGACTACGCACAACGAGCGCGGCGAGCCCGAGCCCTACCAGCCGCGTTTCGTGGTCTTCGAGGCCGACGAGAGCATTGGGGCCCACGGGGCCGCGGGGGTGCGCGTGAAATCCGTGGAAACCGACCAGGGCGATCCGCTCTGGAAATACGAACCCGGCCACCCGGATGCCATCAAACAAGGCCCCCACAAAGGCTACGTGGCCTATCCCAATGTGAACATGATGACCGAGTTCACCGACGCCCTGGAAGCGGCCCGGGCCTACGAGGCCAACCTGGGGGCGATGGAAATCGCCAAGGACCTCCACCAGCAGACGTTGAGGATCATTGCCTGATGAACCCTGTAAGCAATGTGCCCGACCTGTCCCACCTGAAGCCGCTCTCGCTGCCCGAACTGCCCGGGGCGGGCCAGGCCGGCGAACAGGGACAGCTTTCGTTCAAGGACTTCCTGCTTTCTTCCATCCGCCAGGTCAACGCCGCGCAGCAAGACGCGGACCAGGCCGTGGAAAAGCTGTTTACCGGCGGCCAGATCACGCCCGCCGAGGTGCTCACCGCGGTGCAGAAGGCCGACCTGGCCTTCCGCATGATGATCCAGGTGCGCAATAAGCTGGTCGAGGCCTACACGCAGATCGAGGCGATTCGCGTCTGAGCCCAGCCGGCTTACGCGCGCGGTGGTTTGCCGCACCCGCGGCAGATCGAATCACGCTTAACCAATACCGCCTTGTCACCAGGTTCCACGGATGGACTTCCTCAACAAGACGCTGGCCCAACTGAACGACCTGTTTCGCTCCATGACCGTGGGCGCGCGGATCACGGCCGGGCTGCTGCTGGTCGTGGTGGTGGTCAGCCTGTTCTACCTGTTTCGCTTCCAGGCGGGCGGTCCGGAGGCCGACCTGATGCGCGGCATGCCCGTGCCGGCCAGCCACCTGCCGTTGATGGAGACGGCGTTCGGCAAGGCGGGGCTCACCAGCTACGAAGTGCGGGGCACCCAGATTCTCGTGCCGCGCGGCCAGGAAGCAGTCTACATGGCGGCGCTGGCCGATGCCGAGGCCCTGCCGCCCAATTTCGGCTCGGCCATCCGCAAGGCGGTGGAGACGGGCAACGTGTTCGACAGCAAGGAGGACAAAGAGCGCCGTATGCGCGTGGCCACCCAGGAAGAGCTTTCCCAGATCATCGCCTCGATGCAGGGTATCGAGTCGGCCTACGTGTTCTTTGCGGTGGATCGGAAGTACGGGCTGCGGCGTGAAGAGGTGAAAACCGCGGCGGTCAGCGTCAAACCGCTCGGCGATCGGCAGCTCGATCCGGCCGACGTGACCAAGATTCGCCATCTGGTGGCCGGCGCGTTCGGCATGAAATACGAAAACGTCACCGTGGCGGACCACAACGGGCGCGCATACTTCGGCGACGGCGAGACGGGCGGCTCCATGGAAGACAACCTCTATGTGGCGCTCACCCGCGGCTGGGAACAGGACTACAAGACGAAGGTGCTCAGCTCGCTGAGCTTCATTCCCAATCTCACGGTCGAGCCCATCGTGATCCTGGACCGCGAACGGATCTTGCGGATTCGCAAGACCCAGCTCGACCCCAAGCCGGTGGCCATCCGCACCACCGAGGAGACCACCTCGCGCACCCGGCAGGGAGGCGGACCCGGCGGCCGGGTGGGCTACGTGGCCCAGCAGGCCAACACCCCCACCGCACTGGCCTCGGCCACCGGCGCCGGCAACCAGGAAGAAGAGGACACCTCGCACACCGATACGCAGAGCATCCCCTCGGGCAGCCAGGAGGAACGCGAGAGCGTGGGGCTTACGCCCAAGCAGGTCAAGGTCTCGGTGGGGATTCCCAGCAGCTATTTCGTCAAGGTCTGGCGCGAGCGCAATCCCGTGGCCGACGGCGAAGAACCCAAAGAGCCCACGGCCGCGGACCTGGAAAGAATCCGCCAGGAGGAATCGGCCAAAATCCAGGCCCACGTGGCCGCCCTGCTGCCGCCGGCCGAGGGCGTGGACGACCTCGCGCAACTGGTCACCGTGACCACGTTTACCGATCTGCCGTCCTCGCCGCCGCCCGAGCCGGGCACGGGCAAGACGTTGCTGGTCTGGCTGGGCGGCGCCTGGCGCACGCTGGCGGTTGTCGGTCTGGCCCTGGTGAGCCTGGTGATGCTGCGTTCGCTCGTGCGCGCCGCCCCGGTCGCCGCGGGTCCGCAATCGATGCTGCCGGGCCTGTTTGCCGCGGAATCGACGGCCGCCGAACAAGCCCCGACCGAGGGTGCCGCAAGCCCGCGGCCCTTCAGCAGAGGCGGGCGCTCGCTCAGCGAGGAGTTGTCGGAGCTGGTCGAGGAAGACCCCGACACGGCAGCCAACATCCTCAAGTCCTGGATCGGGAGCGTCTGAGCGCGGGGCGCAAGCGCAAGCGAAAGCCGAAAGCGGAAAGCCGAAAACGCAGGGCGGAATGAATGACCAAGCACCCAATGACCAATAGGCGCGCACAGGGGAGACACCAGCCCCGAAGCGGCGCAATGCGGTAGCCCGGGGCGAGCGCAGCGGAGCCCCGGGGTAGCAGGCCATCGTGAAACGATCACAAAGCCCTGAAAGGGCGCAATACGGCTACCCGTCCGACACGCGTGAAGTGTGGAGTTGGGTGCCACTGCTGGCTTGTCCAGCAGTGCCGAATGCACGGTTGGGCAAGCCAACCGTGGCACCCCGCAGTTTAGACAAGCAACCCGGATGCACCCGACGATGAGTCCGCCAGATCAAGGAATCCGCAAAGCCGCCGTTCTGCTCGACAGTCTCGGGCAGAAAGCGGCCGATGCGCTGCTGCGAACCTTAAGCCGCGAGCAAGCCGGGCGCATGCGCCAGGCCGTGATCGACCTGGGCAAGATCGACGCCGCGGAGCGCCGCCGCGTGCTCGAGGAGTTCTACCGCCTCGGCGCGGCAAACCCCGCCGGGCAATCCCCGGACGCGACATCGGGCGGCGTGGAGCTGTCCGGCCGCCTGGCCGAACTGGCCGCCAGAGGCAAGCTGTCAGGCCGCGCATCCCAGGAAACCAGCTCCCCGGCCGATAGCCCGCGGCCCTTCCAGTTCCTCGAAGAAGCGGAGGCCGACAAGCTGGCCCGCCTGTTGGCTGCCGAGCGCCCGCAGACCATCGCCCTGGTGCTGGCACACCTGGCGCCGCAACAAGCGGGCAACGTGCTGGTACGTTTTTCGCCGGCGCTGATGGCCGACGTGGTGCGCCGGCTGATCGACCTGGAAGAGACCGAGCCCGAAATCCTCAAAGAGGTGGAGGCGGCCCTGCAATCGCGGTTTCTCCAGCAGGTTTGCCGGCAGCGCCAGCGCGTGGCCGGCCTTGGGGCGATGGTGTCGATCCTGCACGCGGCCGACCGGCGCTCGGCCGCCCGCATACTGGACAACTTGGCCACGTTCGACCAGGCGCTGGCCGATCGCCTGGGCCCGCGGCCGGTGCCGTTCGAGGCCCTGGCCCGGCTCGACCACGAGAACCTCACGCGCCTGGTCCAGGCGGCCGGCGCGGGCCTGCTCCAGACGGCCCTGCTCGGTGCCCGACCGGAGCTGGCGGAACGATACCTGCGCGCCTGCACACCCGAGCAGAAACAGAGAATCCTCAACCAGCTCGAACACCCCGGGCCGTTCCGCCTGGGCGACGTGGAGCTGGCACGCCAGCGGTTTGTGGAGATCGCCCGGCAACTGGCCCTGGCCGGTCGCATCGAGCTGCCGTCGCAGTCGCCGGCATTGGTGTAGGGCGGCTGTAGCCACGCTCGCCAGAGCGTGGAGCGTCGCGTGAGAACGTGGCTTCGCGACCACGTTGTCCACCGTCTGGCGACGGTGGCTACAGTGAGTGCGTGTGTGCAAGCACGCACCGTACAGAGCTGCGCGTCGCAGGGGCGAAACGCAGACGCGTAATCGCGGAACCAATACGGAATCGCGGAAAGAGCGCAAGAAACACGGAATCGCAGCAACAGATGTCTTCAATCATTCGTGCAAACCAGGGTCCTGCGGTCGCACAGACGGCAGCTTTCAACTTCGAGGACCTCTCGTCCCAGGCCACGAAGTATTTGGACAAGGTGCGCGCCGAAGCAGTCCGAATCGTCGCCCAGGCCCAACAAGACGCCGTCAAAATCCGCCAGCGGGCCGAGCAGGAAGGGCGCCAGGCGGCCTTGGCCTCGGTCGAGCAGATGATTCGCACCCAACTAAGCGGCGCGCTGCCCGCCTTGAAGCAGGCGGCCCAGCAGATCCAGGACGCACGATCGGCCTGGCTGAAGCATTGGGAGAAGGCCGCGGTACACCTCTCCGCGGCCATTGCCGGGCGCGTGATCCGCGGCGAGCTCAGCCGGCAGCCGGAAATCGCCGCGCGCCTGGTGCGCGAGGCCCTCGATTTGGCATCCGGCGACGCAGAGCTGCGCATCCACTTGAACCCGGAAGACCATCGCGCCCTGGCCGGCCAGGTGGAGGCATTGGTGGAAGAACTCGCCCCCCTGGCCCGGGCGCAGATCGCGGCCGATCCGCACGTGGGCCGCGGAGGCTGCCGCGTGGAGACGCGTTTCGGCATCATCGACCAGCAGATCGAAAGCCAGTTGAAACGCATCGAAGAGGAATTGACCTGACCCCCCATCGAATTACCCGCTTTCCGACTTCCGAACGCCGACGTTGAAGCGCATTGAAGACGAGAGGGAAAAGGTGCTAGTAGTCCGACAGATCGGAAGAGCACACGTCTGAACTCCAGTCACGCCAATATCTCGTAT
>CAYXPN010000016.1:17210-31543 GCA_964467075.1 uncultured Planctomycetaceae bacterium | reverse complement strand
GAGCACCAGAACAGTCGTGGTGCGCACAGCGCACCCTACGGCTCTGGTACGAACAACGCCGCGGCCGGGGGGTCGCGGGCCGCAGAACCGGTTGGCTCACGGCCCCACACCGCCGCCCCGCAAGGCGGCCATTTCGCGGTCGTAGGCGGCGATCACCTCTTCGCGGCGCAACATGCAGATGATCCTGGCCGGATCGTCGGGATCGACCACGGGCAGGGCTTCGATGCCTCTCTGGGTAAACAGGCGCAGGGCCTTGAGCAGGTTGTCTTCGGGTGTGACCGTGGGCACGTCGATGGCCGCCAGGTCCGAGGCCACGATCAGCGCCGAGGCCCCGTCGCCCACCAGGGTCGAACGAATATCGTGCAGCGAGAACAAGCCCACCAGGCGCTGCTCCTTGTCCACCACCGGGAAATACGATTCGTTCGAGTTGGCCACCAGCTCGAGCACCTCGGGCAGGGGCATGTCCTCGCGCACCATGCTCACGTGGCGGCCCGGCCGGTAGACCTCGCGCACCTTGAGCCCTTCGAGCACGTCCACCACGAAGTCGCCCAAATGGGCGGGACTGTCGATCAGCGAGGAGACCTGCTCTTCATAGAGCGTCCAGCGCTGGGAGAGGATGGCCACGTTGACCATGCTCACCAGCATCAAGGGCACCAGCAGGCTGTAGGAGCCGCTCATCTCCGAGACCATCAACAACGCCGTGAGCGGCACCTTGGCCACGCCGGCAAAGAACCCGCCCATGCCCACCAGCACAAAGGCCTCCTGCTGCGGGACCCATTCGGGGAAGAGCTGGTGGCAGGCCGCTCCATAGGCACCGCCGAGCATCGCGCCGATAAAGAGCGACGGGGCAAACACGCCGCCGCTGCCGCCCGAGGAGATCGTAAATGATGTAGCGGCAATCTTGGCCACCACCAGCACGGCCATCAGCCACAGCGCCAGCCGGCCGTCGATGGCCTGCTGAATCCACCCATAGCCGCCGGCCATCACCTGGGGGAGAAACACGGCCACGCCGCCCAGCAACAGGCCGCCGATGGCAGGCTTCAGGTGGTTGGGAATGCGCAAGGGGCGGAACAGCCGGTCGCGCGCGCCGTAGAAGCACCATACGTACACGAAACCCACCAGCGCGCACAGGATGGCGAACACCAGGTAGAACGGCAATTCAGAGAAGCCGTGGAAGGCCAGATCGCCCGGCGTGGTGAAGGCAAAGCCCTGGCCGTAGATGGCCGCAAATACGCTGTAAGCCACTACCGAGGAAAACACGCACGGCACAATGGCCGGAAACTCGATGGCCGTGCTGGCGTAGAGCACCTCCACCGCAAACAACGCCCCGCCCAAAGGCGCACGGAAGATCGCCCCCACGCCGCCGGCCGCACCCGCCAACACCAGCGTGCGCCGCTCGCGATCGCTCAGGCGCAGCCAGTTGCCCAGCAGCGACGCAAACCCCGCGCCGATCTGCGCGATCGGGCCCTCGCGCCCCGCGGAGCCGCCCGTGCCGATCGTCAACATGCTGGCCAGGGTCTTGACCACGGGCACGCGCGCGCGAATCCGGCCCCGCAGTTGGTGAAACGCCCGCACCATCCCGTCGGTGCCGTGGCCCTCGGCCTCCGGGGCGAACGTATAGACCAGCAGGCCGCAGGCCAGGCCTCCCAGCGCGGGAACGAGCAGCACGGCCCACCAACGGGCCGGCAAGCGGCCCTGGACGACGATTTCCGGGGTGCCGGCCGCGGTCTGTTCGCTGCCAGCCAGGGGCGGGTAGTGTCCCTCCAGCGTGCCGAAGGCGAAGTCCTGAACCTGGCTGAGCCCCCAGTAGAACCCCGCCGCGCCCAACCCGGCCACCACACCCACCACCGCGCTATAGATCAGCAGCCGGCCGGAGGATTCCAGGTCGAAAATGCCGCGCAACTTGTCCAGCAAACCGCGCACAGGGACGGCCCCACGGGCAAGGCGGACAGTGCATCACGCACCGAGGCGCAGCGGCCGAAGAGAACGGCCGGAGCCAAAACACTATAGCTTATCGCCGCTCGACGCGCCCGGCAAGGGAGCCCGAGTTGTGCGATCCGGTGATTCGACATCTTGGAGCAGTTCAGCCGGCGCAAGTTGCCCGAACACCATGGCGCGCGGCCCGCCACTGGTTGTGGCTGGAACGCAAGCCTGAGACGTTACAATTCGTGCGAGCCGGCGGCATGAGCCGCAAGTCCGGTTGGGACTGGCGAGAAGCCTGGGGGCGGCTCCGCCCGGGCCCGGCGCGTGGCTCAGTGCCGAGGGTCCTTCGACGGGCTCTCGCCGGCTGTCTTTGCCCAGCCGGCGTGCCAGACGAGCAGCGCAGCGCCCACCACGAGCAGGCTGTCGGCCAGATTGAAGTTGGGCCAGGGCCAGCGGCCGATCATCACCAGAATCCAGTCGCGCACGGCGTGCACGGTCTGGCCCGCCTCATGGACCGGATGGCCGGGCAGCCACTTGAGCCCATGAAGCCCCAGGCGGTCGTAGAGATTGCCGAGCATGCCCGCGGTCACACAGCCCAGGGAAACGGTCATCAACCACTCCCTGGCGGCGCCGAGCCAGAAGAGCCACCAGAGGATGCCCAGCGTGGCGCCGATGGAGAGCAGGGCGAAGAGGGGCACCATGCCCTGACCCATGCCGAACAGCGCGCCTTCGTTCAGGCTGGTCTGGAACCCGAACACACCCTCCCAGAGCCACCAGACACGCTGGCCCGGCATGCCCAGTGCCCGGAACATCCAGTGCTTGGTGGCCAGGTCGGCCAGGCAGCCGCCCCCGGCCACCAGGACGAACACCACCACCCGACTCCACGGCACGCCGCGCCACGGACCGCGGGCAGGGGCAGGGGGTTCAGACGGCCGGCCGCGGGCCGAACCGTTTGGGTGGGTGGAGACCTCCATGCCGGCAAGCACAAGTCGGATCGCGTGGGGAGCGGGAACGAATGATGAAGACGTATGTCACAAACCGCAGACAGGATCGCTGTGGACGCGGGCCATCGGCCGGCTTGGAAGCTCTCGGACAGCGTGATGCACGCTTGCTGCTCGAACTTCCGGCGCGGCAGGCCCGGCTGCTCTTAGACGCCTCTTTCCAGCTCTTCGGCACACTTGACACACAACGTGGCAAAGGGGATGGCGTTGAGGCGGGCCTTGGGAATCCGCGCGCCGCACTCTTCACACTCGCCGTAGCGCCCCTCTTCGATCCGTTCCAGCGCGGCTTCGATCTTCTCGAGCAGCAGCTCCTCGCTTTCCATCAGGCTCAGGTTGAACTCCTGCTCGAAATTGTCGGAGCCCAAGTCGGCCATGTGGATCGGCATGCTCGACAGCTCGCCGTTGTTCTCCGCCCGGGCTTTCTTCAACGCCGCCTCGGCCAATTGGTTCATATCCCCCCGAAGCCGCGCCCGCAAGACCAGAAGCCGCTCTTTGTATGTCTTCATCTCGGCCTTCTTCATCGCGTCGTCCTCCGCACCCACTGGGAAAACCTGCCCTTCCCCGCTACCCTGAAACCCCTTAAGGACTTGTAAAGGAATTGTTTGCCGAATTCGATGCGCAGCCCCGGGTGGCCGGGGCTGGAGCGAAGCGAAGCCCCGGGAAGTAATACTCTTACAAGTTCTAACCACATCGGAGACCCCCTATTGTAAACCGGGAAGAATTCCGTGTCAAAGGGCCGGCTATACGCCTGCGCAGCGAATCCAGAGGCCCCCGAGGCGGCTACCAGGGGCGCCTGCCCGCCGGCCCCGAAACCGGCGATCCCCCCCTTGACGGATTCTCCCAAGCGCGCAAGGCCCGGGGGTTGCACCGCCTGTGACATCGGCGCCTCCGTCACCACGAGCCGCTGCTTGGTGCAGGGCCTTTGCACCCCGACCGGACCTGTAAGCCCACCGGGCCTCGACTGTGCGTCCGCCAATCGCGTGTCGGCAAGATGCCGGACCCACTGCCGGGGCACGGCCGTGCGTTGCAGGCCGCTCTTTGCACTCGGTGCGAGCACACCCGGCTCGCCCCCGTGGCCCCTTGCCTGCCCTTGAAGGCTTTGGGGCCGTATCTTACGATTATGGCAAAGGTCTCTTGCCCGAAGGCCGCCTCGGGTGCGCTTCCCCGGCCGGGTTCAGCGCGGCCGGGCCCCAAGCGCGGTCCGCGGGATCGGCTCGGGCAAAGACCAGTCCGGCGATCCGCAGCGGCCCCCAGAGGCGGCCGCAGCAGGCCGGCCCACACGCTTGCGGTCCGTTCGTTCAAGAAAGAGCACCACGATTTCCGCAACCGAGGCGGCTTATCAGCGCTGTATTTTTCCCCGGTGCGGCGCCACGTACTCAGTGGACGAGACCCTGGTTGCCTGCCCCAAGTGCGGCAGCCTGCTCGACGTGGCGTACGAGTGGGACCGTCTGCGCACGCCGGCGAGCCTGGCCGATTTCGAGCAGCACTGGGCCCGGCGCGCCGATCCCCACAGCCTCAGCGGCGTGTGGCGCTTTCACGACCTGTTGCCCTTTGCCCCGCGCGAGCAGGGTGTGACCGTGGGCGAAGGCCAGACCCTCTTGCACCGCGCCGATCAGGTGGCACGCTACGCCGGACTGGAGCCCGGCTGCTTGTTCCTGCAATACGAGGGCATGAATCCCTCCGGCAGCTTCAAAGACAACGGCATGTCCGCGGCCTTCACCCACGCGCGCCTGGTCGGCGCCAGCCGGGCCGCCTGCGCCTCGACCGGCAACACCAGCGCCTCGCTGGCGTTGTACTGCTCGGCCACCGGGCTGATGAAGGCGGTGATCTTCGTGGGCTCGGGCAAGATCGCCTACGGCAAGCTCTCGCAGGCCCTGGACTTCGGCGCGCTGACGCTGCAGATCAACGGCGACTTCGACGACGCCATGGCCCGCGTGAAAGAAGTCTCCGGCCAGTTGGGCATGTATCTGGTCAACAGCGTGAATCCCTTCCGGCTGGAAGGCCAAAAGACGATCATGTATCGGGTGCTCGAGGGCTTGCGCTGGGAGGTGCCCGACTGGATCGTGGTGCCCGGCGGCAACCTGGGCAACTCCAGCGCGTTCGGCAAGGCGTTTGCCGAGCTGTTCGAGCTGGGGCTGATCCGGCGCAAACCGCGCCTGGCCGTGGTCAACGCCACCGGCGCCGACACGCTCTACCAGCTTGTGGAGAAACACCACGTGCGCTGGGGCCAGGGCCGGGTCGATCTGGCCACCATCGACGGCTACTTCCAGGAAATGGACGACCACCAGCGCCGCGCCGCGACCATCGCCAGCGCGATCGAGATCAATCGGCCGGTCAACCTGCACAAGTGCCTGCGCGCCCTGGAAATCTGCGACGGCCTGGTGCGCGAGGTGAGCGACCAGGAAATCCTCGACGCCAAGGCCCGCGTGGGCGCCGGCGGACTGGGGTGCGAGCCGGCCAGTGCGGCCAGCGTGGCCGGGGTGAAGCGCCTGGTGGCCGAGGGCGTCATCCAACGCGACGAGCGCGTCGTCTGCGTGTTGACCGGCCACCAGCTCAAAGACCCCACGGCCACCGTGGCCTATCACTCGACCGACCAGGACTTGTTCAACAAGGTGCTGCGCAGCCGCGGGGTCAACCGGGCGTCGTTCGCCAATCGGCCGGTGGTCGTGCCCAACGACCTGGACGAGATCATCAAGGCGGTCCATCTCTACGGCTGAATTCGGCGTGCGTTTGTGGTGCGGGCGTCCCGCCTGCATAGGGGAGAGGAAGGGGGGAGTCGTCCATTTTTTGGCCGCAGGACGCCGCCCGCACCGAGAACCCCAGACCGAAAACCTGGACATGTCCCCTTCGCTCGGTCGTAAAGGACCCATCACATGAGCGCCGTTCGCGTTGCCATCCACGGCGCAGCCGGGCGCATGGGACGCCGCCTGGTGGCCCTGGCCGCGGCCGACGAGGAAATCCAGCTTGCCGCGGCCCTCGAGGCATCGGGCCACGAGCGCCTGGGGCAGGACGTGGGCACGATAGCCGGCTGCGGGAGCGTGGGCGTGGCGCTGGCCGACCGCCTCGAAAAGCCCGTGGACGTGGTGATCGACTTCTCCACTGCCGGGGCCGTGGGCCCGATCCTCGAACTCTGTCGGCAGCAGCACACTGCGCTGGTCGTGGCCACCACCGGACTCGACCAGGCCCAGCAAGACGCGCTGCGCGCAGCGGCTGCCGAAATCCCCCTGCTCCACTCGCCCAACATGAGCCTGGCCGTCAATCTCACCATGAGACTCGCGCAAGAGACGGCCCGGGCACTGAGGGACCACGACGCCGACGTGGAGATTCTCGAACGCCACCACCGCTTCAAAGAAGACGCCCCCAGTGGCACGGCGCTGAAATTCGGCCGATTGATCGCAGAGATCATGGGCCAGTGCCTCGAAGCCCACGGACGTCGCGGTCGATCCGGGCCGCGGCCGCACGACGAGATCGGCTACCATGCGATCCGCGCAGGCGACCATCCGGGCGAGCACGTAATTATCTTCGCCATGCCCGGCGAGACCATCGAGCTGGTCGTGCGCGCAAGCAGCCGCGATTGCTATGCGGCCGGTGCACTGGCCGCGGCCAAGTTCCTCTGGCGCAAACCGCCCGGGCTCTACAGCATGGCCGACGTGCTGGGGCTGGGTTGAGACGTGTTCTCGACCACGCCCGTCGCCGCGGCTCCGGGCGTGTCACGCGCCCAGGCGAGCCCGCGGCGTAAGCCGCGGGTTTGTGCGGCGTTGCCAACGAACGCTTGATAGCGCAAACCCGGATGGGCGCGGTTGGAACGTAGCGAAACCCCGGCGAAAACCCAACGGAACTTCAGTCGAAGGAAACATGCTCCCGAAGTAACCTGCCAATCAACGCGTTGGACAAACCGGGGCTTCCGCCCGCCCTTTGGGCGCCCGTCCAGCCCCGGCCACCCGGTGGGAAATCACTCGCCGCCACCGCTCCCCCGGGGCTAAACCCCGGGGCTCGCTTTGTCCACACGCCGTGATCGCTGGCCGCTCCAGCCGAACCGGGCACTCACGTGCCCGCCGCGCCGTGCAACTCAAGTCGCTGCCCGTTCCGCGGCCAGGGCCAGGGCCCCGTGGATGACCACGGCCTCGCCCAAGGCCGCGGGCAGGATCTCGAACGTCTCGCGCAAGGGCGGAAAGACGTAGCGGTCCACATACTTGCGCACCGGCTCCAGCCACAAATCCACCCCGGCCTGGGCCACGCCGCCGCCGAGCACCACCACCTCGGGCGAGAGCAGCGTGATCACCTGGGCCAATGCCCAGCCATAGGCCTGCGCCGCGTGGTCGAAGATTTCTCGGGCGAGCTGGTTCTCCTCGCGCGCCGCCTCGGCCACCACCGCGGCATTGAGCTGCTCGGGCTGTCCACCGCAGCGCTCCAGCAAGTCCGCAGCACAGCGCTCGAACTCCTCTTCGGCGTCGATCAGGCGCTGGCGCAGCGTTTCCGGACCCAGCGGCCGGCTGCCACCGGTCAGGTTGCCCAGCGGGTGGCTGACCGGTCCGCCGAGCTGGGCCCGGGCTGCTTCGGCAATGGCCCAGCCGCTGGCCAGCGATTCCACGGTCTGGCCCGCACTGTCCGCGCCCAGACCGGGGCGCAAATGGCCGACCTCCGACGCGATTCCCAGGCTGCCATGATAGAGTCTGCCGTCGAGCACCAGGGCCCCGCCGATTCCGCTGCCGGCATTGCTGTAGAAGACCACGCGCCGGCCGCGGCCGGCGCCGAAACGCGCCTCGGCCAGCCCGGCCAGGTCCGAATCGTTGCCCAAGACCGCTCTGAGCCCGATGCGCTCGGCAAACCAATGGACCAGCGGGAACTCGCGCCAGCCTTCGACCTGGTGGCTGACCACGGTGCGCCCGGCCTGCGCATCGACCGGGCCGCCGAAGCCGATGCCCACCGCGCCCACCTGGTATTGCCCGACCAGCCGGCGCACCACGGGCTCGAGCATGGCCAGGATGTCCGGGGCCTGGGACCCTGGGGGCACGTCCAGGCGTTGGAGTTTGTCCGGCGGGCTGCCGTCGCCGGGCCCGACGCCCACCTGGAGCTTGGTTCCCCCGATTTCCACTGCCAGGTACATGCGGGTTCCTGCACGCAGATGCCGATCCGCTTGTCGCCGAGCACGGCTCGGTCGCCGCGTTGTCTGCCCCCATTCAATCACGAAAACACGAAAGGACGAAAACACGAAAACGCTGGCAATGTGTTACATTCCGGTGTCTGCACACCGCGGCTGGGCAAGCCCTCTGCCCTGAAACCGCCCCGTCCTCTTCCCCCTCTGCCCCTTTCGCGATTTCGTCCTTTCGCGTTTTCGCGAGCCCTGATGGGTTTCGCCTGCCACAAAGACCGCTTGGTGGGTCTGCGCCTTCGGCTTGACCCGCCCTACCTCGACGGCTTGACCCATCCTACGTGCCGGCGTCTCTCATTTACCCCTCTTCGCGTTTTCGCCCGTTCGCGATTTCGCGAGCCCGCCTGAGCCCGGGCACGTCTCGGGCCCTTCCCGGATTCCAAACTCCTCGCGCAGGCCCCGGTTGATGCGCATCGAGCAGAACTTCGGCCCACACATGCTGCAGTACGGCGTCTGGGCGTCTTGGCCGGCGGGCACACTCTGCTCGTGCATCCTCTGGGCCGTTTCCGGGTCCAGCGCCAGGCGAAACTGCTCGGCCCAGTCAAAGGCAAACCGGGCACAGCTCAGCGCATCGTCGCGGTCCCTGGCCCCGAGGCGTCCGCGGGCCACGTCGGCCGCATGGGCCGCGATCTTCGCGGCGATCACTCCCTGGCGCACATCGTCTGCATCCGGCAGGCCCAGGTGTTCCTTGGGGGTGACGTAGCAGAGCAGCGCCGCCCCATACCACGCGGCCATGGCCCCGCCGATCGCCGAGGTGATGTGGTCGTAGCCGGGCGCAACGTCGGTGACCACGGGCCCCAGCACGTAGAACGGTGCTTCGTCGCACCACTCCTGCTGCCAGCGCACGTTGCGCTCGATCTGATCCATGGGCAGATGGCCCGGCCCTTCGACCATCACCTGGCAACCCAGCTCGCGCGCGCGGCGCACCAATCGGCCCATCACGCGCAGCTCGGCCAACTGGGCTTCGTCGCTCGCGTCGGCCAGCGAGCCGGGGCGCAGGCCGTCGCCCAGGCTCCAGGTCACGTCCCAGGCGCGCATGATCTCGCAAAGCTCGTCGAAGTGGGAATAGAGCGGATTCTCCTCGCCGCGGACCGCCATCCATCGGGCCAGCAACGAACCGCCCCGGCTGACGATGCCCGTCAGTCGCCCGGCTGCCAGCGGCAGGTGGTCGCGCAGCAGCGCACAGTGGATCGTCATGTAGTCCACGCCCTGTCGGGCCTGCTCTTCGACCAGCTCCAGGAAATGCGCCGGCTGCATCTCGGCGATGTCTTCGAGCTGTTCGGCCAGTTCATAGATGGGCACCGTGCCCACGGGCACACGCGCGCGGTCGATCATGCGCCGGCGCACCTCGGCAATGCCCTGGCCCGTCGAGAGGTCCATCACCGTGTCTGCCCCGCAGCGCAGGGCCGTAGTGAGCTTTTCGAGCTCGGCCTGCGGATCGCTCCAGAGGGCGGACATACCCAGGTTGGCGTTGATCTTGGTGCGCGCGGCAATGCCGATGCCGATCGGCTCCAAGCCGGCCGCCAGATGCACGCGGTTGGCCGGGATGACCATGCGTCCGCGAGCCATTTCGCTGCGGATCAGCTCGGCATTGAGCCCTTCGGCCTCGGCCACCGCCTGCATCTCGGGGGTGACGGTGCCGGCGCGGGCTTGTTCGATTTGGGTCATTCCAGGGGATGCTGGCTGGGGGAAAGACGGCAGACGACGACGTAAAAGTATCGCGGGCCTCAGCGGCACAAGCGGTGCCGCGGGCTGCTCACCCCATCCTACCGCGGGGCAGGCGGTTGTCAATCGACCACGGTTTGCCCCGCGCTTGCCGCAGATTGCCCGCGGTGTGCCACTGCTTGCCCGCCGGCCAAGCAGTGCCGGCCGCGCCGAGGCACTGCTTCTGGCGAAGCAGTGGCACACTAAATTCTCAGACCCCTCGGTTGACCGCAATTCACGCGCCGTTGCCCGCAGACCGCCCCGCGTTGACAGCCCGCCGCGGATCGGCGAGACTGGCGGCGTGGGCAGTGGAAGGAGAGCGGCAGAGGCCAGGGTGTGTCTGATAATAGTAGCCACGCTCGCCAGAGCGTGGACCGGCCCATGGCAACATCCTGCGACAAACGCGTCGCCCCACCGTCTGGCGACGGTGGCTACGGTCGGAATCAGACAAGTCCCATCCAAGCGGTTCCCAGCAGTCGAACCACGCAACGGAAGGCAAACATTCCATGGCGTCTGCACGCCCCGATTCGACGCCCGACTCCACGGCCGATTCAGTGACCGACGCCGCGGCCGACTCGACCAGCGCAGGCCGGCTCCAAGGCCGGCGCGTGGCCCTGGTGGGCCGGCTGGCCAGCATGTCCAAGCGCGAGGCAGGCCGGCTGCTGCGCAGTCACGGGGCCGTGGCGCTCGACAAACCCGACGCTTCCGCCCATCTGCTGGTCATCGGCGAGCACCAGTGGCCGCTGCCCAGCGCGGGCGACCTGGAGAAGTGGCTCGATGAGCCCATGCGCCGGGCCGCGGAGGAAGGTCGGCTGCGCGTGGTGAGCGAGACGCAGCTTTGGGAAGAGTTGGGACTGGTAGACCGCCAGCCCGACATCCACCGCCTCTACACCCCGGCGATGCTGGCCGACCTGTTGGGCGTGCCGGTGGCCGTGGTGCGGCGGTGGCACCGTCGGGGGCTGATCGTGCCGGTCTGCGAGGTGCGCCGGCTGCCGTATTTCGATTTCCAGGAGGTGGCCACGGCCCGGCGACTGGCCGAACTGCTGGCCGCGGGGGTTTCACCGCGAGCAATTGAGCGCAAGCTCGAGGCCCTGGGCCGGTTCGTGCCCGGGGTGGACCGGCCGCTGGCGCAGCTTTCGGTGATCGTCGAGGGGCGCGAAATCCTGCTGCGCCAGGGCGACGGGCTGGTCGAGCCGGGCGGCCAGTTGAGATTCGACTTCGATGCCTGGCAGCGCGAGGCATCCGAGCAGCAGCCGGCCGGCACGTCGGTGCAAGCCACGGCCGACACCGGCGCAGCGCCGCCCGAGGCAGCAATCACCCCGCCCCGCCAGGCCGTGTCCGTGCCCCAAACCGCGGACCAGCTTCGCGAACTGGCCGCTGAGCTGGAAGACGACGGCCAACTGGCGGCCGCGGGCGAGATGTATCGGGCAGCCATGGCCGCGGGCGGACCGCAGCCGGATTTGTGTTTCCAACTGGCCGAGGTGCTCTATCGCCTGGGCGACTTGGCCGGCGCGCGCGAGCGCTACTACACGGCGATCGAGCTGGACGAGGAATACGTCGAAGCGCGGGCCAATTTGGGGTGTGTGCTGGCCGAGACCGGACAGCACGAGCTGGCCGAGGCGGCCTTCCAAGGCGCCTTGGCCCTGCACCCCGACTATGCCGACGTGCACTATCATCTGGCACGCACGCTGGACGAGATGGGCCGAGGCGAGCAGGCCAGGGCCCACTGGGAGGCCTTTCTGCGCCTGGCGCCCGAGAGCCCTTGGGCCGAGACGGCGCGCAGCCGGCTGGGCTCGTGAGCGCAAGTGTTCATTCCCTGGCAGCCCATGCCTGGGGAACCGTTGCCGGTGGCGCGAGCCGCGGGTTCACTCTGCACTCGGAACGAGCATTTCATTGCGCGTAACATTTCAGCCGAGTGGAGCAAATAGCCCCGCAAGGGGCGAAGCAGAATAGCCGTGGGTGTCAACCCACGGCAAAGGGCCGCACAGAGGAAACCAAAGGGCTGTAGGGTGGGTCGAGCGATAGCGAGACCCACCGACAAGGCGAAATGGTGGGTCTGCGCCTACGGCTTGACCCACCCTACGCGCCTGGCAGCGACATGAGTGTTCACAAATCTCGCACGGTGATTTAGCCCGTTGGTGTCAAGCTTCAAATGCAACAGGTGTAGAAACCGCGAAAACTGCTATTGGTAAGCCATCGCTGGGTCGTTTGAGTGTCGCAGGCGACAACGCCGGCGCCGCGGGCTCGCGTCCAGGCGCAGCGCCTACTTGCCTTCGATCCGGCGCGGAATGGTAAACGAATACAAGCAGACCACCGCCCCGGTGCCCATCAGGCTCCAGGGGGCCCAAGGCGGAGGCGTGAGTGTCTTCCGGGGGGCTTCTTTGACCTGCCTGTCGAACGGCGAGACCGGCGGCGGAGGCGCGTCGCGAATGCGCAGGCGCACGGTATCCACGGCCAGGCATTCCATGCCCAGGATCACCAGAAAAACCCCGATGCCGAGAAAAAAAGCTCGCCACATGATCTCGATCTCCGTTAGACAGCCCTGCGCCATCCTGGAAAGGAAAAGGTGACCGGCACCATTTGCCTTTGGGCGGCCCGCGACCAACCTCCGGTCGGTGCCCGGCTTCGCACAAATGGTGCCGGTCACCTTTACCCGGAATCCCGCAAAGTCCCTTAGGTTCGCTGCCTCGCCCGACGGCATCCTCGGCCGTCCCTCCTGAGAGATCGACGCGCACCGCCGGGTGGCTTCAGAAACGAACCCGTCGTGCTGCCAGGCAGGTGGCTTCTGTGCGTCTGGCACTTCGGGCTCTATGGTCTGGGCAGGCCCTGCCGGCCGGTCCGATGGGGGCGATCCTGCGGCCGGCGCCCGGTGGGCAGGGGGTTTCGGGAGCCGGTGCTTCGGTTCGACCGCGGGCTCGGAGGCGTGCAGCACGTAGGGCGGCTCGAGCGAGAGCGAGACGCAGCGGAGATAGCCTGCGGGTTGACGGCTGGCCGGGAAGCTCGCGCTCCCAATACCAGGGCGGAGCCGCCGCACGGGAGCGCGAAGCCGGACAAGGGAGGGCGAAGCTCCTGCTGAGTCGCGAGACTCCCGGTTTGAATCACGAAAGCACGAGAGAACGAAAACACGAAACACGCTATTGATGCGCCGACTGCCCACCGCCTATCAGCACGGGTTTTCGCGTTTTCGCGATGGATTTCTGTAGGGCTGCCGGCGGCTCCGCGGAAAGCGGCTTGACCCACCCTGCCTTCTGATCGCCTTGGACCGTGCCCTGCTCCCATGCGCCGAACGCAAGGCCGCATGAACAACGCCATCCGGGTCGGCGAGGCAGTGGCCTCGATGCGCGCCGGGCGACCGGCGGGCTTCAGCGCCGCGCCGCTTGGGGCTCGGAGAGCCCGAGCCGCTTCATCTTCTTGTAGAGGGTCGTGCGGTTGATGCCCAGGGCCTCGGCCGTGGCCTGGCGGCTCCAGTTGTGGGTCTCGAGCATGTCGAGGATGATCTGGCGTTCGGGCGTGGTCAAGGCGTCTTTGAGCGTGCGTCCGGTGAGGCTTTCCGGGCCCAGCGGCACTGCCTTGGCCAGCACCGCGGGCAGGTCCTCGGCTGAGATCACGTCGCCCTTGCCCAGCAACACGGCCCGTTCGATCACGTTTTCCAGCTCGCGCACGTTGCCCGGCCAGCGGTAGCGCTGCAGGGCTTCGAGGGCCTCGGGCGTGAAGCCGCGCACGTGCTTGCCGCTTTCCTCGCACACGCGCTGGAGGAAGTGTTCGGCCAGCAGGGGGATGTCGGCGATCCGCTCGCGCAAGGGAGGCAGCTCGACGTTGATCACGTTGATGCGGTAGTAGAGGTCCTGGCGGAACCGCCCCTCGGCCACGGCCTGGCCGAGGTCCTCGTTCGTGGCCAGGATCACGCGCGTATCCACGCTGTAGGTCTTTGTACCGCCGACCGGCTCGAACTCCAGGTCCTGGACCACGCGCAGCAGCTTGACCTGCATGTTGGGGCTGGCGGTGGCCACTTCGTCAAGGAAAATGGTGCCGCCGTCGGCCTGCGCGAACTTGCCCAGCTTGTCGCCCACCGCGCCGGTGAACGCGCCGGCCACGTGGCCGAACAGCTCGCTTTCCAGCAGCGTCTCGGGCAACGCGCCGCAGGCCACTTCCACGAACGGGCCGTCGCGCCGGCCGCTGCGGCGATGGATAGCGCGGGCCACCAGCGATTTGCCCGTGCCGCTCTCGCCGGTGATCAGCACGGTGGCGCGGGTGTCGGCCACGGCGTCGACCACGTCGAACACCTTGCGCATGCGGTGGTCGCGACCGACGATGTTCTCCATGCCGAAGCGCAGATCGAGCTGTGCTTTGAGGTGTTCGTTTTCCTCGATCATCCGGCGCTGGCTCAGCGCGCGTTCGATGGCCATCAACAGCTCTTCGTCAATGAGCGGCTTGGTCAGAAAGTCGAACGCGCCGGCGCGGATGGCTTCCACCGCGGCCTCCACCGTGCCGTAGCCGGTGATCATGATCACGCTCATCCCGGGATGGTGCTCGCGGCAGTGGGCCAGCAGATC
>CAYXPN010000016.1:13540-17200 GCA_964467075.1 uncultured Planctomycetaceae bacterium | reverse complement strand
CTTCTTCGCCCAAGCGGATGTCGGCCAACACCAGCTCGTAGGTCTTGCGTCCCAGCGCGGCGAACGCCTCGGAGAGGCAAACGGCCGTGTCGGTCTGATAGCCCTGGTCGGTCAGCCAGTCGGCCATGGAGGCCAACACCTGGCGATCATCGTCGACCAGCAGCAATCTGGCTCTTGCTTTCATTGCGTCTCTTGCGCAACAAGCGGGACTTCGATCTAAGCGGGAACAACTAATGTTTGCACGGTTGCTTGGTGGCCTGGAAAAAGGTGACAGGCACCATTTGTGCGAAGCACCCTTCGGGCCGTTCCGGCAAATGGTGCCTGTCACCTTTTGCTTCCAGCCCCGACCGTGCAACCTTTGCCGATCTCCGCTTAGGGCACATTGGCCGGCGGGACTCGGCAGTGAACCCGTTTCGGGAAACACCGGCCCCCGACACCCACGCCGCCGCCGCCTCACCTCGGGCTGCCGCGCACCGCAGCGCGCAGGCCTGATCCCTGCGGCGCGCAAATCGCCCTCCAGGCAGGCGCCCGTCGCAAGTTATCTACGTCACAGGTTGTGCGCAGTCAACGCGCCGAGGATCAGCACCGGGCAGGTTCCCCTGCTCGGGAGCCCAAAAACACGGGCCACACTCGAACCGGGAACAAACTGTCCTGGGCAAAAGTGTCCGCTGGGGGTGACGGGTAGGGGCCGAAGAAGGCACCCGGCAGAAAACCGCTCATTGCGAGCCAAGATGACTCCCTCAAAAAAGGGAGTTTCCCCCCTCGTTTTGTGCCGATTCCTGGCAAATATCCCGCTGAGTCGGGGGGGCTATCTATCATCACTGGGGGGTTTCGGGCTGCCCGGTGGTGGACTATGATTGTACAGTTTGAAGACCACCGGGCGCCTTCGGAACATAGCGCCGCACCACCCGACTGCCAGGGCATCCCTGAGCCGGGCGCCGCTCTGGTCAGAACGAGCCACCCGGATGTCGTAGGACGGCTACGGGAAGGAATTTCCTCCTTCCCGGCAACCCGGGAGGTTGGCCACGGTGATCGGTAGGACCCCCGTCGACCTCAGGCGGGCTGGACAGAGAAACGGCCTTTCACTTATTCACACGGGGAGGTTCTTATGAGCGTTCGATTGCTGGTCTGCGATGACCACGAGGTCATTCGCACCGGGCTGGCCACGCTGCTGGCCGAGACTGACATCGAGATCGTCGGCGAGGCGGCCAACGGCAAGGAAGCGATCCGCCTGGCACAGAAGCTGAAGCCCGACGTGATCCTGCTGGACATCCGCATGCCCGACGGGGACGGTCTGGCAACCCTGGAAAAGCTGCGCAGCAAGGTGCCGGCCTGCCACGTGGTGATGCTGTCCACCTACGACAATCCTACCTACGTGGCCCGGGCGGTGGCCCTGGGGGCCGCGGATTTTGTGCTCAAGGGCTCTCCGCGCGAGGCCCTGATCGCCACGATCCAGGCCGCGGCAGCCGGGGAGTCGCCCTGTCATTTGGGCGAGCTGAGACGGATCGCCAATGCGATGAGTGCGCGCCAGGCGGTGGACGACGACGACGTGCCCTTGACCCAGCGGGAAACGCAGGTGCTGCGCCACGTGGCGTTGGGGCTGAGCAACAAGGAGATCGGGCGCTCGCTGGACATCAGCGTGGAGACGGTCAAGGAGCACGTGCAGAACATCCTGCGCAAGATCGCCGTGAGCGACCGCACGCAAGCCGCGGTCTGGGCGGTGCGCAAAGGGCTGGTCTGAGCGGGCGCCTGGCCCCGGCTCGATGGTCGCTCAGCCCCCGTGGGCTGCCGCTCGCAGCAGCGCAGGGAATCGGGTCGCCGAATCATCGGGCACCACGCGGTGGGCCGCGGTTCACACCTCGGCCGGCTCGGGATGGACCCACGGCCGGCGATACGGCCGGCGCAGGCGCTGGTTGGCCTCTTCGTCGCCCACCACGCGCCCGGTCCGGGCATCCCAGGCGAGCGTGCGCCCCAGCTCCATGGCCAGATTGGCCAGGATGCACGTAGCGCTGGAGATGTAGCCCTGCTCGATGTCGGCCACCGGCCTGGCGCGAGAGTCGATCGCGGCCAGGTAGTCGCGCATGTGCTTTCTGAGCGCCGGGGCCACGTGTTTCTCCAGCCCCGGCTCGGTCTGGTCCTCGGGATACTGGTCGAACTCGTAGGTCACGTCGCAGTGGACCGGCTCGCCGCCGCTGCGGGGGATGAAGTCGCAGCCCATCACGCTGACCTTCAATGTGCCCTGGTCGCCGTAGAAGGTGGCGCCCCAGGGATACTTCGGGTCCGGCGCATGGCCCCACGTGCGGTGCTGCCAGAGCAGGGTCAGGTCGTCGTACTCGAAGCTGGCCGTCTGCGTGTCGGAGATGTTGGCCTTGCTCTGCTTGTCCACAAAGATCCCGCCCGCCGAGCCGATCCGCTTCGGCCAGCCCAGGTCCAGCATCCAGCGGACCATGTCCAGCATGTGGATGCACATGTCGCCCACGATCCCGTTGCTGTACTCCATGAACGAACGCCAGCGACGCGGATGGACCAGCTCATTGTAGGGGCGCATCGGCGCCGGGCCGGTCCACATCTCGTAGTCCAGGTGTTCGGGCGGATCCGTATCGGGCGGATTGCCCCGCGCGCGCATGTGGTAGTAGCAGTAGGTTTCCACCAGGGCGATCTTGCCCAGCTTGCCCTCGCGGATGAAGCGGTCGCGGGCCTCGATGATGTGCGGCGTGCTGCGCCGCTGGGTACCCACCTGGACCACGCGCTTGTACTTGCGCGCCGCGGCCAGCATGGCCTGGCCCTCGACCACGTCCACGCTGATGGGCTTTTCCACGTACACGTCCGCGCCCGACTGCACCCCGGCGATCATGCACAAGGGGTGCCAGTGGTCGGGCGTGGCCACGTGGACCATCTCCGGCTCTTCCGCGGCCAGCATCTTGCGGAAGTCGCCGTAGGTGGCGGGCTTGCGTTTCGAGGCCTGGCGCTGGGAGACCATCTCGGCCGCCTCGGCCAGCATGTGGCTGTCCACGTCGCACAGTGCGACCACCTCGACCGGGGCCACCTGCAGCAGCCGAAACAGGGCGCTCTTGCCATACCACCCGCAACCGATCAGCGCCACACGTTTCGGCGGCGGTGTCCCGCCTTCGGCCGCGTGGAAGCCCACAGCCGACAAACCCAAGCCCGCGGCACCGGATTGCAGAAACTTTCGGCGGTCCATAGCTGGTCTCCTCGCGAGTCTCGGTTAGGGGCGTCTGCCGATTGTCACTTGTCGGCTTCGTCCGAGTGTCGCTTGCCGGCTTCGGCGGCCGATCAATCGCCGGCGCGGCAGCGCCCAGCACCGCACGGGCGCGATCGAAGATACACCACCGGACCGGGTGCTGCAAGCATCTGTGGGCGCCGGTGCGGCCCGATCAGCCACCCGCTTCTGAGCCGTGCCACGCGGTTTTGCGGCCACGACTTCAGCGTGGCCCTCCATTGATCCGTATGGAGGGACGCGGTCCCTCGCGTCCGTTGGGTCCTGGAGGGACGCGGTCCCTCGCATCCGTTGGGTCCTGGAGGGACGCGGTCCCTCGCGTCCGTTGGGTCCTGGAGGGACGCGGTCCCTCGCATCCGTTGGGTCCTGGAGGGACGCGGTCCCTCGCGTCCGTTGGGTCCTGGAGGGACGCGGTCCCTCGC
>CAYXPN010000016.1:0-13440 GCA_964467075.1 uncultured Planctomycetaceae bacterium | reverse complement strand
TGGAGGGACGCGGTCCCTCGCGTCCGTTGGGTCCTGGAGGGACGCGGTCCCTCGCGTCCGTTGGGTGCGTTGTGTGTTGATTCCCGGCCACGACTTCAGCGTGGCCCTCCAAAAGAGAGCGTGCCCTTCCCCGGCCGAGCTGCGACGGCGGGTTTCCCTCCGGGCGGTTCGTAGGGAATAATGGTAGTATCAGGAGGCATGCTGCTGATGGACGAGAAACGATCCAACAAGCCCACCGACGATCCGCCCAATCCCCGCTCGCCTCGTCAAGGGCCGGAGCGACCGCCGGTCTCCAGGGGGAGCAACCTGATCTGGTACTTGCTCCTCTTGGGGGTGGGCACCCTGCTGTTGGTCAGCCTGTTCCAGGACGACTCGGGCGTGGAAATCCCCATCGGCAAGCTCTACGAGCTGATCGAGCAGGGCAGCCCCGAGAAGAACCCCAAGGCCGCGGTGGATGTCACCCAGGGGCCGGCCGACCGGCGCGTGACCTATCGCTACAGCGAGCTTGCAGACCTGACGATCGGCCCGAACGAGGTCACCGGCAAGGTCACGGTCCGGCAGATCAGCCCCACCGAGAAGCCACCCCAGACCGGCGTGTCGTTCACCAGCCCGCGCCTGGGTGTGCAAGACGATCAGAACCGGCTGTTCGAGCTGGCCCGACAGAGCGGATTCACGGTCCGTGCCGAGCGGGCCCCCAGCGGCTGGCGCTACTACATGCCCATGCTGCTGTTTACGGCCCTCTTCGTGCTGGTCTTCTTCTTCATGTTGCGGCGATTGGGCGGTGCCGGGTCGGCCATGGCCTTTGGACGCAGCCGCGGCCGGCTGATCGCCCAGGAAGACGTGGGCGTGACTTTTGAGGACGTGGCGGGCATCGACGAGGCCGTCGAAGAGCTGCGCGAAGTGGTCGATTTCCTCAAGACCCCCGGCAAGTACCAGGTCCTCGGCGGGCGCATTCCCAAGGGCGTGTTGCTGGTCGGTCCGCCGGGCACGGGCAAGACGCTCCTGGCCAAGGCGATCGCGGGCGAGGCCGGCTGCCCGTTTTTCAGCCTCTCGGGCTCCGACTTTGTGGAGATGTTCGTGGGAGTGGGGGCGGCGCGGGTGCGCGACATGTTCCAGCAGGCCCAGTCCCGGGCCCCTTGTATCGTGTTCATCGACGAGCTCGACGCGCTGGGCAAGACGCGCGGCACGAGCATCGTGGGCGGCCACGACGAGCGCGAGCAGACGCTCAATGCCCTCTTGGTGGAGATGGACGGCTTCAGCTCCAACAGCGGCGTGATCGTGATGGGCGCCACCAACCGGCCGGAGACGCTCGACGCGGCCCTGTTGCGCCCCGGGCGCTTTGATCGTAATGTGCTGGTGGATCGGCCCGATGTGCGCGGGCGCGAGGCCATCCTCAAAGTCCACGTGCAGAACGTCAAGCTGGACGAGGTGGTGGACCTGGGCCAGGTCGCGCGCATCACCTCCGGATTCGTGGGCGCCGATCTGGCCAACCTGGTCAACGAAGCGGCCCTGCTCGCCGCGCGAAAAGGCAAGCCCAAGGTCACCATGGAGGAGTTCAACGAGGGCGTGGAGCGCGTGACCGCAGGGCTGGAAAAGAAACAGCGCATCATCCACGCCGAGGAGAAGCAGCGCGTGGCCTACCACGAAAGCGCCCACGCCCTGGTGGCCTATTGCCTGCCCAACACCGACCCGGTCCACAAGGTGTCGATCATTCCCCGCGGGCTGGCTGCGCTGGGCTATACCATGCAGCGTCCCGAGGGCGACCGCTACCTGGTGACCCAAACCGAGCTGGAGGCGCGCATCCAGGTGCTGCTGGCCGGCAGCGTGGCCGAGGAGCTGATCCTGGACGACATTTCCACCGGGGCGCAGAACGACCTGGAACGGGCCACCGAGATCGCGCGGTGCATGGTGATGGATTTCGGCATGAGCCGGCTCGGTCCGGTCTGTTACCGCGAGCGCCGGCGTTCGCCGTTTCTGGTCGGCGGCGACGACCTGCCGCGCGAACGCACCCACAGCGAACAGACGGCGCGCGAGATCGACGAAGAAATCCAGCACATCATCCAGCAGGCGCTGGAAAAGGTGCGCGAAATCCTGCGCACCCGGCGCCAGGCCCTGGAGGCCCTGGCCCAACGCCTGATTGAGAAAGAGGTGATCGACACCGACGAGCTGAAGCAGATCGTCGAAGAAAGCTCGCCCGGTCCCGCCATTGTCCCGGGCACCGAACAGACCGCGCCCAAGCGGCGCCCGGGCGCGCGCGAGGACGAGGGCCCCAGCGAGCCGGAGTCCTCGGGCGGCCAGCAACCCGCGGCCGAGGGCGGTTGATGGGTCGGAAGGCAACGCTGCGCTTCTGCAGCGGATTCCGCGGAACGACCTCGGCGAGCCGCCGGCGTGAGCCGGCGGTTCCGCGGACACTGCCCAACGGCGATCAGCCGGTTCGCTGGGTACTGCCGAAACCGTTGGCATGTCGTTCGAGGCGTGCCGGTGCCCGCGATTCCCCCCCCGAATCCGGGAGCTGACGCTCCCGGCTCGCCGCTGACGTGCTGAACGCCCGTTTCAGCCTGCGGGCCAGTCGTAGAACGTCCTCAGCGCAAGTCCCACGGCGCCGGTAAGCTGGCTGAGCGGCACCGGCTTGGGAAGGACCGAGAAGACCTCGGCCTGGCGGGCCTGCTCAATCAGAAGTTCGTCCAGCGCGCCCGAGATCAGGATGCACGGCAGCCCGGCCTTCAGCTCGCGCACCATGCGGAGCGTCTCCAGCCCGGTGAGTCTGGGCATGTGCATGTCGAGCAGAGCGACGTGTACCACTTCGCGCCGGACAATGCGGATCGCCTCCTCGCCGTCGCCCGCCAACAGGGTGCGAAAGCCCCGCGGCTCGAACACGCCCTGGAGCGTCTGCCGGAAATCGGCATCGTCGTCGGTAATCAGCAGCGACGGCGTCTCGACCAACATGGGCGCACCGCTCCCAAACGTGTGCCCCGGGGGTCGATGCGGGCCGGCATCGTTCTGCCGCCCGGCGGGTGGCCGGGGCTCACGGCGAAGCGAAGCCCCGGGAAGTTATACCTTTGCCGGTTGTAAGTAAGCAAGTCGGGTGCCAGTCCGCAACGAGGTGCCGGGGGCACTTGGCGCTCACTCGAGCTAAGCCTCTGCGCAACAAGATCTTACGACGATCAGCCGACCTACGCTACACCAAAAACTGCCGGAAAATGGGGTATTTGGGAAAGGATTTGCGATCAAGCGGACCTGCCATTGTGGCAGGACCCTGCCACGAGGCTTCCCCGCGCCAGCCCTTGCACCCGCAGCCGCTCCGCATATTCACTTCGCTGATCCAGTGCCATAAGTCTATACATTACAAACGGTTGCGTCCGAACTGTTTCAGATATGCAACAATGTCTTGACGATATCACATTACAGACGATATAATTTAGGTGGGCGCCGCATCCGCATGCGGCAAGTGATTATTCGAAGTGGCGTAGACACATTCGGTCAGACAAGCGCGGATAAGCGGCCTCCTGATTGGAGCACAGGCCATGGCTGGGCAGATAATTGACGCTGATCTCCTGGAGCGACGGCGGCGGCAACTCGGAATGAGTGTTGCAGGCCTCGCAGAGCGAAGTGGCGTTTCCACCTCGACTGTTAATCGAGTGCTTTCCGGTGATTGCGGTGGCACGGCAATCGCCAGCGTATGCGCCATCGCTAATGCTCTTGGTGTTTCCCTGAAGATGGAGGAGCGACTCGACCCTGTAGCTTTTCAAGAGCAGGAAGCGGAAAGGAAGGCCCGCAGGTTGGTGGGAATGATTCAAGGCACAACGGGGCTGGAGGCACAAGGCGTGAGCCGGGAGGAGATGGAGCAAATGGTCCGGAGGACTGTCCACGAACTAATGGCCGGATCAAAGCGCAGGCTGTGGTCGGGGTGATGGACGAATGGTCACCTATCCATGGTGAAACTCCTATTGATCCTTCGGACATTAAGGATCGGTCTATCAAGACGCGCGCCCAACTGAATGCAGCCGAAGCGGAGAACATTCGCAAGGCTGTCATGAAGTACCTCTTAAGGCGCCCGAGCAAACGGCAGGCGCCGTTTGATTACGCATGGTTCTGCAAACTCCACCAAGAGATGTTCGGAAACATCTTCTTGTCAGCGGGGCAGCCGCGAACGCAGAACCTGAATCTGGGTGTTCCGTGGGAGCACGTTCCAAACAAGATGATGGAACTAGCAGAAGACCTGGCAGCCGGGAGCAAGGGCGAATCTACGAGGTGCTCGAACAAGCCGTCAGGCTCCATTACCGCGCCGTGTTCATCCATCCTTTTTTCAACGGCAATGGTTGATGGGCGAGGTTGCTCGCCAATATCTGGCTGCATCGTCAGTCCGCCAGTATCGTCGCATGGCCGGAGGATTTCATCGGGAGACAGAGCCCTGTCAGGGCTGAATACATTCGGTGTCTCCAAGCGGCTGACGCCGGGGACCTTGGTCCGCTGCTGGAAATCCATCGCCGGCATACGGCGTAGGCGATTGACTGACTGGCGGAGCGGGTTTGCCACCGACGGTGCTGGACGGTCTTGCTGCAAAGAGAGAGGCTTTTTCGCCCCCCGTAGGTGCAAATTAGCGCACCGCCCTCTGTCAAGCAGCGCGGCGTCAGCCCCCGGTCGCGTCGGGTTCCGCCCAGCGGCAGGGAAATGAGTGGACCACGTCGATCATCGCCAGCACGTTCTCCACCGGGGTCTGCGGCAACACGCCGTGGCCGAGGTTGAAGATGTGGCCCGGCCGGCCGGCCGTCTGCTCCAGAATCTCCCGGGTGCGCCGGCGCACCTCCTTTTCGGGCCCGAGCAGCACGGCCGGATCGAGATTGCCCTGCACCGCCCGATCGTAGCCCACTATCTTCCACGCGTCGGCCAGGCGGACTCTCCAGTCCACGCCCACGACCAACTCCGCCCTGCCTGCGCCCGCCCGGCTGAGGAGCGGCAGCAGGGCCGGATTGCCGGTGGCGAAACAGATGACCGGCGTGCCCGGCCGGATGCCTTGGATCACGGCCGCCATATGGGGTAACACGTGGCGCTGGTAGTCCTCTGCTCCCAGGCAGCCGGCCCAACTATCGAAGATTTGCACAAGCTGGGCCCCGGCGTCGATCTGTGCATTGGCCAGTCGCACCACTGCCCGCCCCAGCCGGCCCAACAGCGCGGCAAACGCCGGCTCGTCCCCGTACATCAGGCCCTTGGCCCGCAAGTAGTGGCGACTGGCGCCGCCTTCGACCGCGTAGGCAGCCAGCGTAAACGGGGCCCCCACAAAGCCGATGAGCGGCAGCTCCGCGGCCAGGCCGGCCCGCGTCTTGGCCACGGCCTCGAGCACGTAGTCCAGCGGGCCCACGTCTTCCAGCTCAGCCAGCCGGTCCACTTCGGCCGGCGCCTGGATGGGGTCGTGGATCACCGGACCGCTGGGGGCATATTCCAGGCGCAGCCCCATGGCTTCGAGAATCAACAACAGATCGGAAAACAAGATGGCCGCGTCCACCCCCAGTCGCTCCACCGTGCTGACCATCACCTCCGCACACAGGTCGGCTCGCCGGCAAAGCTCCGCAAACCCCACCTTCTCACGCACCCGCCGATACTCCGGCAGATAACGCCCGGCCTGGCGCATCAACCAGACGGGTACCCGATCCACGGGCCGGCGCCGGGCCGCCAGCAGAAGCCGGCTGCTCTCCCAGGAGGCGGTCATGGGCAATGGCCCTCTCCGCTACAATGGTGGACGAACACGATCCCGGTCGGGCACAAGCCGGCCACGGACACTCGCCGCGCCTTGTGCCGACCGCGCTCAAACCGCGTCAGCCGATCATTACACACCGCCCGCCCGGCGTAAAGTGGCCCTGCGAGAGTTCGCCGCGCACGGTAGAATTCTGTTCGACGCCGACTCGATTGCGTTCCACACCAGCCGAATTCCGTTCGATACCAGCTCAGCCAGCCGGAGCATCGCTGCCCATGGCGCTGGAGAAACCCCTGCACGCCGCTTGCGACGAAGCCGGTGCCGGCCAACACCCCGAGTCGGCCGGCGCCGTCGAATCCGGCGCCCCGCCACAGGTTTCCGGCGAGCCCACCTATGCGCTGGTGGTTCTTGGCGGCGGTGTAGCCGCAGTGGCAGCCGCCCGGCAGGCAGTCGGCCGGGGCGCGCGCGCCGCACTGGTGCTGCCCGAAGCGTTCGATCCGACTGCGCCTGAGGCGGCCGAGGGCGAGTTCGGCCGGCGTCTGCTGGCCATGGGCGCAAGGCTCGGTGAGTTGCCGGGCGAAGCACCGCCCAAGGACGAGCGGCTCGACATCTATCGGGCGAGTGCCCGTTTCCTCGATCGTCACACCCTGGAGGTGGGAGGCAAGCGGCTGCGTTTTCGTCGGGCGATCATTGCCACCGGAGCGCAGCCCGCCTCGCCGGACATCCCCAGGGCTGTGGAGTCGGGCTCCCTGGGAGTCGCGGATCTGGGTCGCTTGGCCGGGCCGCCGGCGCGCGTGGCCGTGATCGGCACTGGACCAACAGCGTGCGTCTGGGCCCAGAGCTTCAGCCGGCTGGGAAGCCGGGTCCACCTGGTGGTCACCGCCGCCGCGCTGCTGCCCGGCGAAGAGCCCGAGGTTGCGGCCCTGCTGGGCGCCCGACTCCAGGCCGAAGGCGTGTGTGTGCGTCTGCAAAGTGCTCCGCTGAAGGTCGAACGGACGGGCAACCTGCGCGCGGTGGTGATCCAGACGACTGCGGGCATGGAGAAGCTGCTGGTCGACGAGGTGCTGATCTGCACCGAACCGGTGCCCAGGATCGAAGGGCTGGGGCTGGAGGCCGCGGGAGTGGCCTTTGACGCGCAGGGCATTCTGGTGGACGAGCGGATGCGCACCTCGTGCCGGGGTATCTTCGGTGCGGGCCGGGTGTGCCGGGGCCCGTTCGGCCGGCTCAGCCCAGCGGCCGAAAGCGGGCGCCTGGCCGCGGACAATGCTGTCGGCTGGTACGCGCGCCGCTTGAATCCGCTCGCCCTTGCCTGCCGGGTACCCACCGATCCGGAAGTCGTGCGCGTGGGGCTCTCGCGCGCAGAAGCATCTACACTGGGAATGCACGTGCAGACCCTGCGCGCCGGAATCCCCGCACGGGCCAGCGCCGCGGCCGTGCTGCCCGGCCCCGGTGGCCTGGAGCAACAGCCGGCGCTGGTGCAACATCCGCAGGGGCTGGTGATCCTCCACCTCGACGTGCGCAGCCGTTGCGTGGTGGGTGTGACGGCCGTGGCAGAAGGAGCTGGTGAGCTGCTGGCCTCGGTGCGCGCCGCACTGGGCACACGGCGCAGGCTCGACGGACTGCTCGACCTCTGCGCTGCGCCGGGCAGCCGGCTCGAAGTCGTGGTCCGTCTGGCCGAGAAATGGGTCCCGTCCCAGCGCCGTGGCCGGCTTTCGCGCCTGCGCACCTACCTGCGCTTCGTCGCCCGGCGACTCGTCGGGCTTCGGTAGCGCAGTGCTCACTTCTTGCCCTGTGCGCGCTGCCGGTGGAAGAAGCGGGTGAGCACCTCGGCACACTGCTCGGCCGCCACTCGGCTTAGCACCTGGCAACGATGGTTCAGACGCTGGTCCTCGAGCAGGCGATAGAGCGAGCGCACGGCACCGGCCTTGGGGTCCTCGGCGCCGTAGACGACCAGCGGGATGCGCGCCTGGACAATCGCCCCGGCACACATGGGACAAGGCTCGAGTGTGACATACATCGCACAACCTTCCAGCCGCCAGGAGCTGAGGGCCCCGGCCGCCTGGGTGATGGCGATCATCTCGGCATGGGCCGTGGGGTCGCGGAGCTGTTCGCGCTGGTTGTGGGCCGCCCCCACCACCCGACCGGCATGGACGATCACCGCGCCGACCGGCACCTCGTTCTCCTCGAGTGCCTGCTCGGCTTCCTTCAGCGCCAGGCCCATGTAGCGCTCGTGCTCGGCCTGGGTGCTCGGCAGGGGTTCGTCGGGCGCACGGTCGATCATCACTCGCCTCGGGCCGTCGGCGCTAGTATTCAACTGTGGGGTGCCACGGTTGGCTTGCCCAACCGTGTATTCGGCACTGCTGGCTTGTCCAGCAGTGCATTGCGGGCGTGCCAGCACATGCCTCAACGCGGTCCCAGGGTCGCAACCAAATGTAGCAACGGCTGCCAGCCGCCGTAGGTAGGGGCGACGCACGCGTCGCCCCTACGCCAAAGATGCGCGCACCACGCGCGCATCTTACGGCGCAAGACTCTACAAGCTCCCGGAGCATAGGGACCAGTATGGGCGCCGGCCCGCGCTGCGCAAAGCCCCCTCAATACCGCCGGCGCGATGCGTCGACCTCTCGGGCCACCGGAACGCCGGAAGCGGCCTGCCCGGAACCGCGACATTCCACCAGGATCAACAGATCGGCCCGCGGGGGCGAGGTGCCCAACGGCAAGCCGGGCACCAGCGGCTTGCTGTCCACGGGCACGGGCAGGGGGATACGCCCCATGCTCACCAGCAACACCTGCTCGGCCGGCCAGCGGAAGCGCTCGTGGAAACGGAAGTGGGTCAGTTGGGGCACTTCGATCTGGGCCCGCCCGCGGGGTGAGACCGGCGTGGGGACCTCGAGCACCACGGAAATCATCTTCTCGACCTGGTCGATATGGCAGCGGAGCGTGGCATCGATCATGCTGCGGTCGAGCGAGAGTAGCGGGCTCAATTCCAGCACAAACCCTTCGTCCACCTCGGCACTGACCGCCTCGTAGCCCGGCCACGCGTCGGCCTTGGGAATCACGTCCTTGATATACGGCCGGCTGCGCATGGCAGAGACCGCGGTGGACTGGCCGTTGCTGACCAGCAGGTGCGGCGAGCTGTGTTCGCGGAAGTCCGACCGGCGACGCAGATCGGCCAGCAGGATCGCCGCGTCCTCTTTCTCCAACAGCCACGCCGAGACGCCCGGTGTCTGCACGCTGACCGGGCGCAGCAATCCGTGGGCCCGCGCCCGCCAGTTGGGCTGGTCCACCGTGACCACGCGCAGCGAGAACGCCATGGTCTCGGCCTGGCTGCTGACGAAGCGGTCCACCAGCTCGCCCACCACGGCCTGCATCTGCGGCGTGTGATACACGCGCAGCTTGTCCCGCGTGGCGCTGAGAATGCCCAGCGGCTCCGAATGCCACGCCTCGTAGCCCGTCTCGCGCAGAACCCAATCCACCAGCGCCTGCTCGGGCCGCTCGGTGGAGGTGACCCGCAGTGTATACGGGCTGATGTCGTACTCGCGCCAAATCTGGCCGTGCTCGTTCGGCAGCACTCCGTTGCCCTTGGAGACGCTGGCGCGGGTGGGCTGCGTGCCCGTGGGGACGGGGGCGGCGGGTGCGGCTCCGGGTGCAGTGCCGACCGGGGCCGTGGCCGCGGCCGGCTGAACTGCTGAGCCGGCCGGCTGCCAGGAGTGTGCTGCGGTCGGCGGCGGGGAAACCACCTGGCCCAGCAGACTGCCGGACCAGGCCCAGACGATCGCTGCCACAAGCCAGATTGGGAAACGCATGGGTTTGCCTCCTTGCTCAGAGGGGCGGATTGCCCGCCTCGACTCGCCAACCGGCAACGGGCAATCAACCGCCAACCACACTCGCGGCTGGACAGGAGGCCCTCCGGTCGAACGGCCCCGGGGGCAGGCGGCCGTTGTCAGGTGGTTTCACCTCGTTTGACCAATCGCCGGGGGCCGACCCACCACATCCAGGGACGAAGCGACCGCAGTCCGGCGGATCAGCGGGCCGAAGTATAGAAAGGTGCGAAGGTTGCGACAAGACCGATGGACCCGGGTGGCCCGCTTTGGGGGGAACGACCCAGCAGCGGGCGGAAATGCCAGCAAAAACGGCGTGTGTGCAAAGCACGCACCCTACGAAAGGTCCGGCGGCGGGCGAAAACGCCCGGCGACCGATGTGCTTTCTTCCAGCGGGGGACCGACGGGAAAGCCCCCGGCTGCGGGGCCACGGCCCGAAGCAGGCCCCAGGCGCACAGCCGATCGTTAAGCCCTGCAAATTGGTCGAGGCGAGGCAATCTGGGGCGGGTTTACCGACGAGATGGCTTCTCAAGGGCCGGGTTTCGAATAGAATGGGACGCTCCTGGAAGCTGTAGCAGCAGCGCTCCGCCCGCCGCTTTCGCACACCCACTGCGGTTGCATTGTGCGGGCTCGATCATACGGCTTCCTTCAGCTTCGGGGAAAACTGGAACGCCTGGAGCGAGGCCCAAACAGCCATGGAAGAGACCACTCGCCGGGTCGTAATCACCGGAATAGGGGCAGTTAGCCCCCTTGGAAGCAGCAAGGAGGCCCTCTGGAACGCCCTGTGCGCCCGAACCAGCGGAGTCAAGCCGATTTGCGGCGCTCTGGGCGGGCTGGTTAGGTTCGGTGCCCCGGCCGAGCAGTTCGACGGGCGCGTGGACGATTTCGGCCCGCTTGACAAGGAGCAGAAGAAGGCCATCCGCAAGGGCTTGAAGGTGATGTGTCGCGAGTGCCAAATGGGCGTGGCCGCGGCGCAACTGGCCCTCTCCGACGCGGGGCTGAGCCCGGAACGGCTGGACCCGGAGCGCACCGGCATCAGTTTCGGCGCCGACCACATGATGACCGTGCCCGAGGAGTTTACCGAAGCGGTGCGCCGATGTGTGGACGGCGAGGGGCGCTTCGAGTTCTCGCGGTGGATCAGCGACGGGATGCCGCAGATGTCGCCCTTGTGGCTGCTGAAGTACCTGCCCAATATGCCGGCCAGCCATTTGGCCATCTACAACGACCTGCGCGGGCCGAACAACTCGCTCACGCTCCGCGAGGCGGCCGCCAATGCCGCGGCAGCCGAGGCCGCACAGATCATCCGTCGCGGCCAGGCCGACGTGATGCTGGTCGGAGCCACCGGCACGCGCCTCCACCCGCTCAAGACGATCCATGCCCTGCAACAAGAGGAGCTGGCCGATCCCAACGAAGAACCCGCTCGGGCCAGCCGACCCTTTGACCGCGGTCGGACCGGCATGGTGCTTGGCGAAGGTGCGGGCGCCGTGGTGCTCGAAGAACTCCGCATGGCGCAAGGCCGCGGGGTAACCATCTACGGCGAAGTGCTGGCCGGCACCACCAGTTCAGCCGCCGCGCGCCATCTCGTGGCCCAACGTGCCAAGGCCGGCATCAACGTCCTCCAGTTCCTCATCCGGCGCGCGGCCGTCGATCCCCAACAGCTCGGCCACGTCCACGCCCACGGGCTGGGCACCCGAAGCTCCGACAGCGAGGAGGCCCAGGCCATCAGCCGGTTGGCTGCCGGGCGCAGCCAGCCGCTTCCGGTGGTGGCCGCCAAGAGCTTCACGGGCAACCTGGGTGCCGGATCGGGCATGGTCGAGCTGATCGCCAGTCTGCTGGCCTTGCAGCATGGACGACTGTTTCCGGTGCTCAACTACGAAGAGCCCGATCCCGGATGCCCGGTGGCTGCCGTGGTCGACGGCGCGACCCCGGCCGGGCAGAGCTTTGTCAATCTCAGCTTTACGCCTCAGGGCCAGGCGAGCGGACTGTTGGTAGGCCGGTTGGGCTGAAGGCAGCCGGGGCGTCTCTTCTCGCTGCCGCTCCCCCTGACATCGACGCCACGTAGCACGGACCTCCGGTCCGTCGAAGACCTGACACCTGCCGAACGGTTGCCGGGTGTGCTTGGCCCGTGGATTCTGTGGCGAGGCCGGGTAGCTCATCAAGAAGCTGCGTTTGCAGACCCCAAAGACGGCGAAACGGCGCAAGTGTTCACCGCGCGGGCCCGGCCAGGTTGGCACTCGGGCCGAAGGGACCGGGTGCTACAGGGCGGCAGGATTGGGGGCGATTCTGCTGGCTGAGAAAGGGCAACCCCCCCGCTCGACGGAGTATACCCCGCCGTGGGGTGTCACCTTGACAGGCCCGGCGGCGGCCGGTATCTTTACCTAATTGCATACGGAGCTAAGTGTTGCGTATGCGGGATGTTGGGACGTTTCGGCGCAAACCGGCGCCCGAAGCGAGCGGGGAGAGTATTGGCAAATACATCCCTTTCGGTCCGTTGGTAGCTGGGTGTTTGTCCGCCGGGCGATGGCAGACCGGCCCGCGGTTCGACCTAAGACAAGCGACAAGCAAGGAAACTTGGTTCGATGGATCCTGCCGAAGTGTTGCGGATCGTGGATGCGATCCACCGCGACAAGAACATCGACAAAGAGATTGTGTTTGCCGGGATCGAGTCGGCACTGGTCTCCGCGGCGAAGAAACACTACGGCGAAGAGGAAGATGTGGTCATCCAGATCGACCGCGATACCGGCAAGATCACCGGCACCCACAACGGGGAGCCGCTCTCGCCCGAAGAGATGGCCGAACGCGTCGGGGCCCAGACGGCCAAGCAGGTGATGATCCAGAAGATTCGCGAGGCCGAGCGGGACACGCTCTACGAGGAGTTTGAGGAGCTGCGTGGGCATCTGGTTCAGGGCGTGGTCCAGCGTTGCGACGGAGGGGCGGCCGCGGTGAGCCTGAGCAACGTTGAGGCCATCCTGCCCCGCGGTGAGCAGATTCCCGGCGAGACCTACCACCCGAGCGAACGGGTGCGGGCCACGGTCTACGAGGTACGCAAACAAGGCAGCCGCGTGAAGGTAATCCTCAGCCGCACGAAACCCCACCTCGTGCTGCGATTGTTCGAGCAGGAGATTCCCGAAATCGCCGAGGGTGTGATCCACGTGAAGGCCATCGCGCGCGAGCCCGGCTACCGCACCAAGGTGGCCGTCAGCAGCACAGACCCGCGCGTCGATCCGGTGGGCGCCTGTGTGGGTGTGCGGGGCAATCGGATCAAAAACGTGGTGGAGGAACTGGCCGGCGAGCGGATCGACATTGTACGCCACAGCGACGATTTCCAGGTGCTCATTCCCAACGCCTTGCAGCCGGCCGAAGTGGACGAGGTGATCCTCTGCCAGATGTTGGGCCGGGCGATCGTGCTGGTGCGCGAGGACCAGCTCTCGCTGGCCATTGGGCGCCGAGGGCAAAACGTGCGCCTGGCCAGCAAGCTCTGCGGCTGGGACATCGAGATCATGACCCGCGAAGAGCTCGACGAACAGATCGAGCAGGCGGTCACGGGATTCGCCGCGATGGGAGGTGTGGACGACGAGCTGGCCGAGAAACTGGTGGGCGAAGGGTTCCTGTCCTATGACGACCTCTCGGTGATCGAGCCGGACGTGCTCAGGGAGATGGGCTCGCTGAGCCAGGAACAGGCCGACGCGATCGTCACCCAGGCAGAGACCAAGGCCGAGGAGGCCGAGAAGGCGGCAGCCGAACAGCGACGCCGGCAGCGCGAACAGGAACGTCTGCGCGCCGCTCAGGCGGCAGAGTCGCAGCCGGAGGAGGGCGCTGCGCCCGATAGACCTGCTGATTCCGCAGTGGAGCCGAGCGCCGAGACCGACGAGCCACTGGCCGAGAGCCACGAGCCGCCCGCTGATTCCGCCCTGGAGCCCACGGCCGAGA
>CAYXPN010000015.1:0-33443 GCA_964467075.1 uncultured Planctomycetaceae bacterium | reverse complement strand
GTAATCCTGTCTCCTGCCCCGCTCATCCTGCTAATCCTGTAATCCTGTCTCCCGCTTCTTCCTGTAATCCCGTCTCATCACCAACGCGGCTGCGGCCCTACCAGCGCATCAACACCGTGCCCCAGGCCAGCCCGCCGCCGAAACCGCTGAACAGGATGTGCCGGCCGGGCTTGATGCGCCCGTCTTCCCGCGCATGGTCCAAGGCCAGGGGAATACTGGCCGAGGAGGTGTTTCCATAGTGCTCCAGGTTGTTGAACACCCTGGCCGGATCAATGCCGAGGTCGGCCACCGCGGAATTGATGATCCGCATGTTGGCCTGGTGGAAGATCACCAGGTCCACCTCGTCGAGCGTCATCTCCGCGGCGCGCAGCACCTCGGAGATCGTCTCGCGCAACATGCGGATGGCCCAGCGGAAGATCGGCCGGCCTTCCATGTGCAGATAGTGGCGCCCGTCGTTCTGGGCGGCCTGTGAGAACGGCAGACGCGCCCCGCCCATCGGCCGACACAGCAAGTCCGCCCCCGACCCGTCCGAACCCACCGCGTAGGCCAGCAGGCCCTGTTCCGGGCTGCCGGGACCCAGGAGCACGGCGCCCGCGGCATCGCCGAACAGCGGAAACGTGCGCCGGTCGGCCGGATTGACCACGCGCGAGTTGCAGTCCGCTCCGATCACCAACGCCAGCCGGCTGCAGCCGGTGGCCACGTATTGCATGCCGGTGATCATGGCGAAGATGAAGCTCGCACACGCGGCCTGCACGTCCATGGCCGGGGCACACAGTCCCAGGCGATCCTGGACCACGCTGGCCGTGGCGGGCATGAGCATGTCGGGCGTGTAGGTGCCCAGCAGCACGAGGTCGATTTGTTCGCGGGGCACACCGGCGTGCTGGATACAGCGCTGGGCCGCCTCGACGGCCAGGTCGCTGGTGGCCATCTCCGGCGGTGCGTGGCGGCGCTCGAGAATCCCGGTGCGCTGGACGATCCAGTCCGCATCATAGCCCCACTGGGCCAGGTCCTCGTTGCGGATCGCCTGTTTGGGCACGCTGCTGCCGACTCCCAACACACGCACGCCCATCAATCGTCCCAAGCGCGAAGGGCCGGGGCGAAGCTCGGGCTGCTGCGGCTCTGAGGGACGATCGGTCATGGAGCGAACTGCCGGGCCGCGGGCGTTGGGGGTTGATCGACGGGGGCGGCCGACCCGCGCAGGCGGCCTCCGGGCAGCGAGGGCGTGGTCACAAACTGTTAAGATTAGCGCTTTGTGGAGCGGAACTCAAGGCGATCGCCAGCGGAGCCCCTCTGTAGTGTTACTTTGCCTAGCCAATCCGGGTAGTGCAATCCGTGGGCTCTTCGCGGTAAATTAGAAGGTTTCAGGGGCAGGGAAACCCAGGGCCGAAGGGTTGTCGCCGGCTTGGACGGACTCGCCAGCCTTGTCGGCTGCCCCAGGGCGCACCAGCTCGTCGTCGGCAACGGCTCGAGTTGAGCGAGTGAAGCCAATGAGGTGATCTCCATGTGCATCATGGCTATCCTCTATCGGACGGCTAAGAACACCCCCGTCCTGGTGGCAGCCAACCGGGAGGAACTCTTCAGCCGGCCGACACAGCATCCCAAAATCCAGTCCGGAACCCCGCGCGTGATGTGCGGGATCGACCGGCAGGCGGGCGGCACCTGGTTGGGGGTCAACCAGTATGGGTTGCTCTGCGCAGTGACCAATCGGCCCAAGACCAGCATCGTGGCCGAGCCGCGTTCGCGCGGGCTGCTTTGCCGAGAGATGCTCAATTGCGCCACGGCCAAAGAGGCTGCGGAATACGCGGCCGCGGAACTCGCGACCGGGGTCTATGCCGGGGCCAACTACGTGTGTGCCGATGCGCGCTTCGCCGCGGTAGTCTACGGGGGCAACGAGGTTGAGGTGGTGGAGATCACCCCCGGGCTGCACTTGCTCTCCAGCGGCGAGCTCGATGATCCGCACGACGAGCGACACGAGTTCCTCCGACGCATGCTCACCCTGCACAAATTGGACTCGGCGGTGACCTTTCTGGCCGTGGCCAGCCGGGTCTTCGCCCGCCGGCCCGATGCCTTCGGGCGCCGGGGGATCGTGATCGCCGGCAGTGAATACGGCACGGTCTCGTCGGCGCTGGTTTCCCTGCCGCGCAAGGTCCAGCAGTCGATCTTCCAGTACGCCCCCGGCCCGCCCTGCGACGTGCCCTACGAGGACCTCTCGGCCCTGTTGCGCCAAGTGCTCTCGGCCAACCGCCAGAAGACCAAGGCCGCGACCGACGGCAGCAAGGCGTCCACAGAGAAGCCCGCAGAAAAGCCCGCAGAAAAGCCCACAAAGAAGCCCAAAAGAGAGAGACCCGCCCCGAAGACCAAGGCCGCGGCCGGCCATAGGGATCGCCGTCCCTTGACGAACAAGAAGCGGGCGAAGGCCCGCACGTCCAAGCCGAGCAGCCGCGGCGTTCGGGCAAAGAAGTAGGCCGGACAGCCCGGGACGGGAGCGAGGGCCGGCGAGGGCGGGCTGCCTTTCATCCCCCAGAGGCCGGAGCGGGTCGCGGATTTGCCGCGGGCCGAGCGGGGTGAAGCGGCCAAGGGCTTTGTCTCGAGCTTCGCTGCGAGGGCTGCGACCATATCCCAATTCCCATGGCACGCAAACGAACCGGCATCTGGCTGATCGGCGCCAAAGGTGGTGTGGCCACCACGACCATCGTGGGCCTTTGTGCGCTGAGACGCCTTGCGGCCCGCGGCGCGCAGACGGAGAGCATCTCGACAAGACCTGCGCCGCAATCGCCGCCGGAGCAATCCGCACCCGCCGAGAGCCATTCGCTGCCACCCCCCGTGCCGGGCCTGGTCAGCACGTTGCCGCAGTTTGCAGGGCTGGGGCTGGTCGAGTGGTCGGACTTGGTCGTCGGCGGCCACGAGATTCGGCGTGCGCCGCTGGCCGAAGAGGCGCAGAAGCTGGTCACCGAGAGCCGCACGATCACCCCGGCGCTGTTCGAGGCCTGCCGGTCGCAGCTTGCGCAGACCGAACGCCGCATCCGGCCGGGCACGGTGTTTGGCTGTGGGCCGACGATCGCCGCCCTGGCTGATTGGTCGTGGCCCGAGGATGAAACGCCGCGCCGGGCAGTGGACCGGCTGCGCAACGACATGAGGGCGTTTGCCGCGGCCGAAGGGCTCGAGCACGTGGTGGTGGTCAACGTGGCCTCGACCGAAGCGCCCGTGGCGAAGGGCCTGCCGTCGCGCTGGGCCCGGCTGGAGCGTCTGCTCGACGACGGCAACGGCTGCCCGCTGCCGGCCAGCTCGCTGTACGCGGCCGCGGCGCTGGAGGCGGGTTTTTCCTACGTCAATTTCACGCCCTCGCTGGGTGCGGCGCCGGTGGCCTTCGACGAGTTGGCCCGAGAGCGGCAGACGCGCCATTACGGCTGCGACGGCAAGACCGGAGAGACGCTGCTCAAGAGTGTGCTGGCCGGGATGTTCGCCGCACGGAATCTGCACGTCTTGAGCTGGGTGGGCTACAATATCTTCGGCAACATGGACAGCCGGGTGCTCGACGACCCGGCCAACAAGCAGGCCAAGCTGGCCTCGAAGGACCACGTGCTCGGCGAGGTGCTGGGCTATCGGCCCCAGACCCGCGTGGCCATCGAACGGATCGAGAGCCTGGGCGACTGGAAGACCGCCTGGGACCACGTCCACTTTGCCGGGTTCCTGGGCACGCGCATGGTCCTGCAACTCATCTGGCAGGGCTGCGATTCGGTGCTGGCCGCGCCGCTGGTGCTGGATTTGGTCCGCTTCACCCACCTGGCCTGGCGCTGTGGACACGTAGGGCGGATGCCCTTCCTGGCCAGCTTTTTCAAGAGCCCTTACGGGGTGAGCGAGCACCGCTTCGAGCGCCAGTTTGAGATGCTCGAGCAATGGACCGCCGGAGTGCGGGCGGCAGGACCTTCCGCGCGCGCGGCGGCAGCGGCCGATTGAGCCGGTCGCGCCCGCGCGTTGCCCGACCGCCACTTGGAAATCAACGAGGGTGTCCGGGAATTGCCCCCGGATTTCGGTGGAAAACGCGGTGTGTGCCACTGCTTGCCCGGCGGGCAAGCAGTGCCGGCAACCCCGGGGCACTGCTTCTGGCGAAGCAGTGGCAAGGGGAATTCCCGGACGCCCTTAAATCAACACACAAAGACATCGAGGTGGAATGGGAAGCCGAAAAGAACAAGACGATCGCACGAAAACCCCGCGCCGCAAAGGCAAACGCCGGCGCCGAGCCGCCCCCAAGCCGCCGCCCGCCCAAAGCGCGCCAGCGCCCGAACCAGGGCCCCACGCGCCGGGCTTCGAGTCCATGGGGCTCTCGCCGGTGGCGCTGGCGGCCTTGGGCCAGGCGGACTACTTCGAGCCCACGCCCGTCCAGGCGGCGCTGGTGCCCCGCGTGCTGGCCGGCGAGGACGTGATGGCCCAGGCACAGACGGGCACGGGCAAGACCGCGGCGTTTGCCGTGCCGCTGCTCGAGCGGCTTGAGGCCCGCGCGCGCCCCGGCGCTCCGGAGGCACTGGTGCTCACTCCCACGCGCGAGCTGGCCGTGCAGGTGCGCGACGAATGCCGCAAGCTGGCCGCGGGCCGCCAGGTGAACATCGCCGCGGCCTACGGCGGCAAGCCCATCCGCCAGCACATGGAGCAGCTTCGCCGCGGAGTGGGCATCCTGGTGGGCACGCCCGGGCGCCTGCTGGACCTGATGCGCCGCGGGGCCCTCTCGCTCGAGGCCATCCGCTTCGTGGTGCTCGACGAGGCCGACCGTATGCTGGACATCGGCTTTCGCCCGGATATCGAGAAAATCCTGCGCCGCTGCCCTGCCGAACGCCAGACCCTGCTCCTCAGCGCCACCATCCCTCCGCCGGTGCGCCGACTGGCCGAGCGCTACATGCAGAAGCCGTCGGCCGTGGACTGCTCGCAGCGGGCGGTGGCCGTGGAGACGATCGAGCAGTTCTATTTCACCGTGGACGGCGAGCGCAAGTTCGACTTGCTGCTCTGCCTGCTCAAGCGCGATCGGCCCCAGCAGGCGATCATCTTCTGCCGCACCAAGCGCGGCGCCGACCGGCTCTTCCACCGGCTGGCGCGCAAGATGGACAGCGTAGACGTGATCCACGGCGACCTGCCCCAAACGGCCCGCGATCGGGCCATGCGGCGCTTCCGCGAGGGCACCACGCGCCTGCTGGTGGCCACCGACGTGATGGGCCGGGGCATCGACGTGACCAGCATCTCGCACATCATCAACTACGACATCCCCGAGTTCTGCGACGACTATATCCACCGCGTCGGGCGCACCGGCCGGATGGGACGCCAGGGGGTGGCCTATACGTTCGTCAGTCCCGAGGAGGGCAAGGAGCTGACGCGCATCGAGATGCGGATCGATCGGCTGCTGGTGCGCGACGAGATCGCCGACTTCGAGGCCTTCAGCCCTCCGCAACCCGAGGGCCCCGCCGAGCCGGTGGCTGCTGCGCCCTCCAAGAAAGCTGCGGCGGCCAAGAAAACCGTCTTCGGCAAGCGTACCCGCCGACATCGGCGCGCGCTGTGAAGAACCCCGCGGGAGACGGGCTGCCGGGGGCTCCCGGGCCGTTTCCAAAACGTGGACAACGCCGGATCGGGACACTATAGTGGAAATGCCCCTCAAACGGGGGCCACCGGATCGGCGCCACACCGGCGCGTGATGGATGCCCGCTGAGCGCCACAGTAAGATGCCCGCCGAGCGCCACAGCAACACGTGCGCCGAGGGATTTCCGGGCCGCGGGCGACCGACGAAGCCGGGCGATTTTTGAATGGGCGGAGGAAACCGATGAGCAACAGACGGGCGAGATTGCACACGAGCGGCGCGTGCACGGGACTGGGTTTCGGTCTGCTGGCGTGGGTTGTGCTGCCGGTGGTGCTTTCGGCCGGGGCCCGGGCCGCGGACCACCTGGGACCGATCGACGTGGTCGCATCGAGTGACGGCCAGCGCCTGTTCGTCGCCCACCTCGACGCCCGGCAGGTGACCGTGGTGGACCTCAAAGCGCGCAAGGTGATGCGCAGCGTCGACCTGCCGGCCCCGCCCACGGCGCTGGCCCTCTCGCCCGACGGGGCCATGCTCTATGTGGCGTGTGCTGCGCCGAAGAGCACGATCTGCGTGATCGAGACGGCCACGGGCAAAGTGAGCGCCACGTTGCCCGCGGGACATACGGCCAGCGCGCTGGCCGTTACACCCGACGGCCAACGCCTCTACGTGTGCAACCGCTTCGACAATGAGGTTGTGGTGATCGACCTGGCGGACGAGCGCGAAGTGGCCGGGGTGCCGACCACGCGCGAACCGATTGCCGCGGCGATCACTCCGGACGGCGAGACCGTGTTCGTGGCCAATCACCTGCCGCTGGACCGGTCGGATTCCTACGACGTGGCCGCGGTGATTACGGTGATCGACACCGAGACCAACCAGTCGTCCACCGTGCGCCTGCTCAACGGCAGCACGGGGCTGCGCGACATTTGTGTCTCGCCCGACGGCAAGTACGTGTATGTCACCCACCAGGTGTCGCGCTACCAGATGCCCACCACGCAGCTCGAGCGCGGCTGGATGAACACCAACGCGCTTTCGATCATCGACGTGGCCGAGCACAAGCTGGTCAACACCGTGCTCCTGGACAACGTGGACCTGGGGGCGGCCAATCCCTGGGGAGTGGCCACCACGGCCGACGGCGCTCTGATCTGCGTGGCCCACGCCGGCTCCCAGGAGTTGAGCATCGTGGACTCCGCGGGCATGATGGAAAAGCTGGCCGCGCTGCCCGAGAAGCTCGAAGACGCGCTCGACCCGCAGGGGCTCTATTCGAGCACCATCAAGGCCGACGTGCCCAACGACCTGGCCTTCCTGGTGGACCTCCGGCGGCGCGTGTGGCTGCACGGCGGCGGGCCGTATGATGAAGTGGACTTCGACAATCCCCAGGCGCGCGGTGCCCGGGCGGTGGCGGTCGTTGGCAACACGGCCTACGTGGCCTGCTACTTCACCGACAACCTGGCCGTGGTGGACCTGGACCCTGCGGTGGCCCGGCCGGTGGACTGGATTCCGCTGGGACCGAAGCCGCAGATGACGATCCAGCGCAAAGGCGAGATGCTCTTCCACGATGCGCTGCTGTGTTTCCAGCACTGGCAGAGCTGCTCAAGCTGCCACCCGGATGCGCGCGTCGACGCGCTGAACTGGGACCTGCTCAACGACGGGCTGGGTAACCCGAAGAACGCGCGCAGTATGTTGCTGGCCCATCGCACCCCGCCGGCCATGTCGCTGGGAGTGCGGGCCACGGCCGAAGTGGCGGTGCGCGCGGGCATCACCCACATCCAGTTCGCCGTGCGTCCCGAAGAAGAGGCCGTGGCCATCGACGAATATCTCCAGGCGCTCAATCCGGTGCCCAGCCCGCACCTGGTCGACGGCCGCCTGAGCGAAGCAGCCGAGCGCGGCAGGAAACTGTTCTTCGACGAGGGGATCGGCTGCGGCGAGTGTCACCCCGAGCCGCTCTACACCGACCTGCGCATACACGACGTAGGCAGTCGCGGGCAATACGACCGCGCCGACGCGTTCGACACGCCCACGCTGATCGAGTGTTGGCGCACCGCGCCCTACATGCACGACGGCCACTGGCTGACGATCAAGGAGCTGCTCACCACGGGCAAGCACGGACAGAACGACCACGTCAAGCGTCTGAGCGACGAGCAGCTCGACGACCTGGTCGAGTTCGTGCTCTCTTTGTGAGCGGCAGCGGGTTTGTAGCGGCCGGCTGGTTTGTAGTGGCCGTACAGTTCGTAGTGGCCGTACTTGTACGGCCCGGCGCGGACCCGATGAATCGGGTCACTACGAGCGGGCGATCAATCGGGTCACTACGAGCAGGCGATCCGTCGCGCCGCTACGAAGGCCCGGTGAACAAGTCGCGCAAAAACCGCGCGGCCGTGTCCCACTGGTCCGCGGCCGCCTCGAAATCGATCTGCATGGCCTTGATCGTGCGCGGGCTTTCGACGCGCGGCTCGACCTCCACGCGCCGGCCGAGCGGAATCTGGGCGCTGCGCCCCTGGGCCAGCCGGGTTTCGACCTCGGGAGAGAGCAGATACTCGATGAGCTTCTGCGCTGCCTCCGGATGCGGCGCGCCCTTGATCACCGCCAGCGTGTTGGGAATGAAAAGCGTGCCCAGCGCCTCTTCGGCCGCAATGCCGCCGGCCTCGGATGCGCCGGGCTGTGGCTGCGGCTGGTCGGGATAGACAATAGCCACGGGCATGGCCTTCTCCAGCTCGACCATCACGTCATCCGTATCGGTGATCCCGAACGCCACCTGGCCCGCGCCCACGCTGATGGACACCTGCCGGTTGCCCGAGAGAATCTGCACGTCGTTTTCCTTCACCGCGCGGAAGAACTCCCTGGCCCGCTCCTCGCCCAGATGGGCAAACAAGCAGGCCGCGTGCGTGGCCGTGGTGCCGAACAGCGGCTTGGCCATCGCGCAGCGCCCGCGCCACTTCGGATCGGCCAGGTCGAAGATCGAACGTGGCCACTCGGCCTCGGGCACCAGGTCGGTGTTGACCACCAGCACCCTGGCCCGCGCGGCAAATCCATACCAGAGCCCGTCGGGCGAGCGGTACATGGCCGGGTAGTCCTCGGCCGCGCGCACGCGGCAGACGGCCAGCAGGCCCTCGCGCTCCAAGCGCAGCGTGTTGAGAATCTCGTTGTTCCAGAACACGTCGCAGCGCGGGCGCGCCGCCTCGGCCCGGATGGCCTCGGCCAGGCCCACGGTCTTGGTCGATTCGGTATCGAACTTCGGCAGGGCCCGGATGGCCGTCTCCGCGGCGAACTGGTCCAGGATCGGCTGCGAGAACTCGCTGTCCAGGGCCGTATAGACCACCACTTCCGGACCGGCTCCCGGGCCGGACGATCTCCAGCAGCCCGCGGCCGCAATCGCGGCGATCGTCGCCGCGGCCGCGATCCCTGCGGCCAAACGCCGGGCGAACGCTCTGGTTGGGTTCATCACAGGCTCCTTTGCTCCCGTATGGGCAAGCGACGGGCGAATCCCGTACAATGGGAATTCGTACGGAGGCAACCTCCAACAAAGGGTGGCCGGGGCTGGACGCAGACGCCCGGAGGGCGGCCGCAAGCCCCGGTCGGCAGGAAGCACCGATTCGGACGTTCCTTCGGGAGTTTGTTGCCGTCGACCGGATGACCTCCGCTGCACTTTTTCCGGGGTTTCGCTATGCTCCAACCCCGGCCACCCTGGACGGACGTTCGACCCACGACTCCGACTATTAGTAGATGATCGCTCTGTGCAACGCAAGGCCCTCTGCCGGGCGGCGTTGCCGGGAGGCTTGGCCATGAGGTGGTTTGCAGCGGCGGGTTCTTGTCGGCACAGAACAACTTTGTGGGCCGGGAAAAAGGTGACAGGCACCATTTGTGCGAAGCACCCTGCGGGCCGTTCCGGCAAATGGTGCCTGTCACCTTTTTCGGTCGGCGCGATTCCGGGGCTGCGAGGCCCACTGCTGGGCGCGGGCGTGTGGCTGCTGGCACTTGCGCTGGCCGGCTGCCGCGGCGATCAACCGGCCGAGCAACCAGGCGCCGCTGACCCGGGCAATCAGTCGGCGCAGCAGCCCGGGGCCGCGGCCCCACAGCCTGGGACACAAGAGCAGCCCTCCGCCGCACAATCGCCCGCAGGGCAGCAATCGCCAAGCCAATCGCCCGCAGGGCAGCAATCGCCCACCGGCCAGCCGCGGCCCGGTCAACCGCCGGGTCAGTCCACGGCCCACACTGCAACACAAGCCGGCCAAGGCCTTTCGTCGCTCCCCGGCGGCGCGCAGCAAACGCCCGGCGCAGCGACCCAGTCACCACCTGCCGAGGGCACGGCGCAGGGTGCTGGGCCCGGCGGTCAGTCGCCCTCGGGTGCGCAGCCGCAAGGCGCCCAGTCCCCCGCGGGCGCGCAACCGCAAGGCGACCAACCCTCCGAACAGCCCCGCATCCTGGCCGACCTGCTCAAACAGCCGGGCGACGCGGTCTCGCGCATGATCCCGGGCCTGGAGCTTCAGCCCGTCGACCCGCAGGCGGCCGCCGCCCAGGGAATCCGCAAGCTCGCCGGCCGGCGATTGACCCTCTACACCGATCTGCCCGCCTCACCGGAGATCGAACGTCTGCCGGCGATCTTCGACCAGGCGTTTCCGCAGTATTGCAGCTACTTCGGCGTGGACCCGGCGAAGCTGGCCGACTGGCACGTGCGCGGGTTCCTGATGCGAGAGAAAGTGCGGTTTGTGGAGGCCAAGCTGCTGCCACCGGAGCTGCCGCCGTTTCCCAACGGCTACGCGCGCAACTACGAGCTGTGGCTCTACCACCAGCCGAGCGACTACTACACGCGCCATCTGCTCTTGCACGAGGGAGTGCACTGCTTCATGAACACGGTGCTCGGCGGCTGCGGCCCGCCCTGGTACATGGAGGGCACCGCGGAGCTGCTGGGCACCCATCGCCTGGACGACGACGGCCGACTGACGCTGGGGGTGATCCCGCCGAAGCGCGAAGAGGTCGAGTACTGGGGGCGCATCCGCATCGTCAAGGACGCGGTGGCCGCGCGCCGGGCCAAACACCTCCAGGAAGTGCTCGACTTCCAGTTCTCGGCCTTTATCGACACCTCGGCCTACGGATGGGCGTGGGCCGCGGCCGCGCTGATCGACGGCCACCCCGAGTGCCGCCGGGTCTTCCGCGGCATGGCACCCCACGTGGTCGAAGCCGATTTCACCGAGCGGTTCCGCGGGCAGTTGGGCGAGCGCTGGCCCGAGCTTTGCGAACAGTGGCAGGTGTTCATCACGGGCATCGAGTACGGCTACGACGTGGAGCGCAGCGTGATCGACTTCACTCCCGGCCGGCCGCTGCCCGCTGAAGGGGCCACGGTCTCCGTTGCAAGTGACCGCGGCTGGCAGAACAGCGGCTATCGGCTGGAGGCCGGGCGGCGCTACATTCTGCGCGCGTCGGGGCGCTACCAGTTGGCCCAGGAGCCGGTCGTCTGGTGGTGCGAGCCGGGTGGCGTCTCCATCCGCTACTACCAGGGCATGCCGCTGGGGCAGCTCCTGGCCGCGGTGCGCCCGGACCGGGCCCGGCCCGAACAGCCTTCGGCCCTGCTGCGCCCGTACGTGGTGGGTCTGGGGGCCACGCTGTTGCCCCCGCACAGCGGCACGCTGTATCTGAAGATCAACGACTCCGCGGCGGAGCTAAGTGACAACCAGGGCGAGGCGGTGGTTCAAATCACCGCGGGGCCATAAGGACTTGTAAAGGAATTGTTTGCCGAATTCGATGCGCAGCCCCGGGAAGTAATACTCTTACAAGTTCTAAGGGCGGGAGGGGCTGGCGGGTGGTATGCTCGGTGTGATGCGCCGTGCCGGCTGCACGTGGCGCACGGCTGGTTGTAGCGGTGGGTGGCCCAGGTTGCTTGTCAACCCGGGCCGGCGCCAGTCGGCAAGAGGTGTTCCTCCCATCGCTCGATCGACACATCTACGGAGCATACGCGCAAGCGCGCACTCCACGACCTGAGCGCCTAGCCTTTGGGGGGCGAGCGAAACATGGCAACAGGACGCAGCAACAAGCTTGTCGGGCAAACCGGTGAGTATCTTGTCGCGGCAGAGCTGTCCCGCCGGGGGCTCATCGCTACCACATTTACCGGCAACGTCCCTCATTACGACATCATCGCATCGGACGAAGCCGGAAGACACGTATCTGTCCAAGTCAAAGCAGGACGCGCTACGTCGTGGCAGTTCGGCAACGTCACGCAATTCTGCGAAATCACGTTCGATGGCAAACGTCAGGTTGTGGGGGATGTGAAACCTTGCCCGGTGCGGCGACTGATCGTGACCTTTGTCAAGATTGAGGAGGACGGAAACGACCGGTTCTACATCCTCACGTGGCAACGCTTGCGAGATTTGTTGGTCAAGGCACACAAGGCATTCCTGCAAAGGCACGACGGGATTCGTCCCCAGCGGTGGGACTCCCTGCACTCTGCCATTTCCGAGAAGACCTTGCGTCCGTATCGGGATAGATGGGACACCATCGAGAAGAATCTGCGGTAAACACGCAGGCGGCAACTGATTGCCTTCAAGGCGCCGGGGGCCGTTGTCAGATTGCCCGGCAGTGCGTAAGCTGGACCAAGAAAGGCACGGGTGGACAAGCCGCCCGTGGCAGCGACATGCCTGTGACATCCGGCGCACAGGTACGAGTTGTCAGGCACGGGGGGGTCCCTGACCTACTCAGCTGGTTCAGCGATGGGAGCAAGGGACCATGGGAAATGCCGGCGGGTATCGGTCGAAGCGTTGGCTGCTCCTGGCCGCGCTGCTGGCCAGCGCCGGCTGCTCCGAGCAAGCCGAAGCTCCGCAGCGGCAGCTCGTTTCCTGGGACGAGGCCGCTTCCTATGCGGGCCAGGAGGTGATCGTGGAGGGTCCGGTGGTCGACAGCCACTTCGCCGAGCAGAGCAAGGGGCAGCCGACGTTCTTGAACCTGGGCCGCCCATATCCTGATCCGGAGAGGTTCACCGTGGTGATTTGGGCAGAGAGCCGCTCCCGTTTCCCCCAACCCCCGGAAGCGGCCTACCAGGACAGCACGATCCGTGTGTCGGGCACGGTGCGCTTATACCAGGGCCGGCCGGAAATCGTGGTCGATGGGCCGGAGGACATCGAGCACGTGGAATGACGCACCGTGGAGGCGTGCTCGGTTTTGCTCAAAGGTCAACCAGGAGCTTTCGTCTCATTCGTCGATTGGCCAGTGCCCCTGCCGGGCTATGGCCGCGAGGTGGCCGGCACCGCGATCATGTCGATGGCCACGCCCCGGTCTGCCTGTCCCAGGCCGGGGACCATGGCCTTGGAGGCCGCGGGCGGGCGCTCAGGGTCGTAATACTCGCGGCGCAGCTTGTCGAGCGCGGAGCTGGCGTCGGCATCCGATACATAGTAGGTGGCCTTGGCCAGGTGCTTGAGGTCGCTTCCGGTCGCGTCAAGGATCTCCTCGAGCTGGGCAAAAACGTCGCGCACCTGGGCCGTGCCGTCGCCCGGCTGGCGTGAGACAAGCCCGGGGATGAACACCAGGCTGTCGGCCCGGGTGATCGCCACGCGGCTGAAGTTGGGCGAGGGCCTGGCGTGCGGCGGATTGTAGTAGCGCAGCGGCGCAGTGCTCGGCGCTGAATGCGCGGAAGACGCTGAGCCCGCTGAAGACGGTGAGGGCGCTGAAGGTACTGAAGGCACTGAACCCCCGGGCAGAAACGCCGCCATCTCGATCTCCACCGGGGCCGAGGCGATCCACTGGACGAAGACCACGGGCGGCGCGGACTGGCCGGGGAAGCGCCGGGCGATTGCCTGCCGCACCTCGTCCACCGCGGACATGGAGTCCACGAAGACCTTAAGCTGCACGACCTGCGATGGTTTGAGGTCCAGTTCGTCCATCATCTTCCAGAGGGCATCGAGCGCACGGGCCGCGGCCTCCGCGGGGGTTCCCTTTTCGGCCTGGCCCGAGAACCAGACCATGCCTGCCCAGGGCACGACCGCGGCGTCGGCCGCGTCCGGCGAGCCGGCCACGGCCGGGCAGTCGATAAGCCGGACCGACGGCGCAGCAGGGGCCGCCGCGGCGATAGTCACCGCATCTACACCCAGCTTGGCCCCGGCCACGGGCAGCGGCGAGACCACGCGCGTGATCGCGGGGCGCACTTCGGAGGGCAGGCGCTCGGCAAGGGCCTGGTCGAACGCCTGGAGCGTCTCGGCTGAATCCGCGCACACGTGGACGCGCACCAACTTCTGCAGGCTCGATCCTACGGACTTGAGCACCTCGCCCAGGTCGTCGAGCACTTGCTTGCACTGCGCTTCTGCCGAATCCGCTCCCACCACATTGCCTTGCGTATCTACGGGCAGCAATTGGCGCGTGAAGACCAGTGCATGCCCTCCCACGACGACCGCGCTTGCGCCCGGCCCGGAAGTCTCAGCGGCGAGATAGCGGAGCACCGGCGGGGCTGCATCGGCAGGCGCGGGCGCGGCGGGCGCGGCGCCGGCAGCATCCTGCGCGGGCGGGCCCGCCGGCGGCGGCGGAGCGGGCCGCGAACAGCCCCAAAGCAGCACCACGCAACAGCCTACACCCACTACGGCAAGGACCCGGCGCATGGTCATCGTTGCGCTCCTGACAAGTTTTCCGGTAACAGTTCGGCCGTCCGAAGCAATTTCCCGGCCACGACGGAGCGTGGCCCTCCATGGATGCCGCGGTGCCGTCTGGAGGGACGTGCTCCGTCACGTCCGCCGCATCGCCCCAGACGGCGGAAGTGTTACTTTGGTTTCAGATCGGCTCGGGGATCGCATATTCCGGCCGTTTGGGGCAATCCAGGTATTGGTTGGCTTCGTCGTCTTCGGGGAAGACCTCCTGCTCGGGGTCCCAGCGCAGGGGTCGGCCGAGCCAGCGCGCGATGTTGCCCAGGTGGCAGAGAGTGGCCACCCGATGGCCCTTCTCCACGCTCATGATCGGGTCGTTGCGCGTGCGCACGCAGTCGAAGAAGTTCTGCATGTGGTTGTCGCTCGCTTCCACGCGCACGGCATCGGGCGGCAGCGGCTCCTGGTCCAGCTCCTTGGGCCCGCACTCATACTTGTTGCGGATGATGGTGATGCTCCCCTTCTCGCCGATCAGCGTGCCGCCGCCGCCCAGGCGTTTGTCGCTGCTCTCCAGCCTGAGCACCGTGCCGTCGGCAAAGCGATAGTGGATGATGCCCTGGCTCATCAGCTCATCGCCGCGCGTGCGGCTCTCGGGCTCGGTGTAAGCGAGCGTTTCGAGCTTCTCCGCGGGCTCGACCCAGACTTCCACCGGACCGGTGTGGTCCAGCCCCAAGGCCCATTGCACCATGCTCAGCCCGTGGCATCCCCAGTTGACCAGCTCGCCGCCGGAATACGGCCGGAACGACATCCAGCCCGGGCCGACCGCGGTCTTCTCGTAGTCGTCCAGCGGATAGTCGTCGCGTTCGTAGGGCACGCGGGGCAGATAGAGATTGACGTTGTAGGGCACGGGCTCATTCGGTCCGCACCAGCGGTCCCAATCGAGCCCCTCGGGCACGCTCTGGCCGGCAAATGCGCTTTCCCAGGGGCTGGGATAGTTGAACCCGACGACCGTGTGCACCTTGCCGATCCGGCCGTTGAGGACCAGCTCGACGGCCTTGCGCACCGCGGGATGGGAGCGCTGCTGTTCGCCGGTCTGGAAGACGCGCCCATACTTGCGCACGGCCTCGACCATGGCCTGCCCCTCGCGGATCGTGTGCGCAAGCGGCTGCTCGCCGTAGATGTCCTTCTCGGCCTGGCAGGCGTGGATGCAGGGCAGATAGTGCGAGTGTTCGGGCGTGGCGTAGATCACCACGTCGACCTCGGGCAGATCGAGCAATTTGCGGTAGTCCTGGAAGGCCGGGCACTGGTGCCTGTCCGCCCACTGGTTGGCGCGGCGCAGGTTCAGATCGGCCACGGCCACGATGCGGGCTTCTTTGGGGGGTTTGCCCTGGTCTCCCCGGCCGACTTGCAGTTGGGCGTTTCGCCGACCGCAGCCGATGATGCCCACGCCGATCCGGTCGTTGGCCCCGGCCGCGCCTTGGGGAACCACCTGCGGTGCGTCCACCGCGGGCGGGGGCGGCGGCTCAGTGCGTCGGCACGAAAGCAACCAGGGCAGACCGCCGGCGGCCGCGGCAGCGCCCAGTCCGCGCTTCAGTGCCCCGCGGCGCGAGATCTTTTTTCCTTCCAGGCGAGGTCGGTCTTGCCTGCGTTTCATGGCTTGCTCGCTCCCTTCTGGTTGGCTAAGAACTTGTGGCGGCCATCCCCCGTAGCCGCTGTCGCGTAGCCGCCGAAAGCCAGACGGCCCGTTCGTAGTGACCCGATTCATCGGGCCCTTGAAAGACCGTACAAGTACGGTCACTACAAGCGGCGCCTCTCACCGAGCGTGGCTACACCGGGCGCGCGGCGGTCGCGCCGACGGTTCATACGTTCTGCACGGCCGGATAGACCTTGCGGATCGCGCGCACGATGTCGCGCAATTCACTTTCCTCGAAGTTCGGGTCTATGATCACGCCGCCGAAGCGGCCGATGATGTCCACGGTGCGCGGGCAGCACTCGGCCCCGTAGCGGATCGCCTTGCCCTGGGGGCTCTGGAACGAGGGCCACTGCGGGTGGACTGTGAGCTTGTTCTCGATGCGCGGGTCGGCCGGCAAAATGGCCGAGCCGCTCGGCCCGGTGGCGGCGATGCCCTCGGCGCGCAGGGCGCGCAGAAACGCATCGCGGCGCCGGCGGGTTTCCAGATCGAGATAGACCGCCACGCCGATGTCGCCTTCCGCATCGGGAGTCCAGCGCAGCTTCAGTCCCGGCAGGTCGGCGATCCCCTCGCGCACCGTGCGGGCGTTGCGGCGCAAGCGGGCGCAGATGGTTTCCAGCTTCTGCAACTGGGCCTTGAGCACGGCGCCCGTGAATTCGTTCATGCGGAAGTTGCACGAGGCAAAGGCCGCCAGCAGGCCGCCCTGGAGCCATTCTTTGACCGGCGAGCGCAGCGTGCCCACGTCGTGGAAGCGGGCCGCGCGCTCGTAGAGCTCGCCGTCGCTGGTGGCCACGGCGCCGCCTTCACCCGAGGTGATCGTTTTGCTGAGCTGGAAGCTGTTGATGGCCAGATCGCCGATCGAGCCCACGTACTTGCCCTGGTAGCGGCCGCCCAGGCATTGGGCGCAGTCTTCGATGACTTTGAGCTTGTGTTGGGGAGCGATAGAAAGGATCGGCGCGAGGTCGGCGGGCGTGCCTTGCAGGTGGCAGGCGATCACGGCCTTGGTGCGCGGCGTGATCCTGGCTTGGATGTCGCCGGGATCGATGTTGAACGACTCGTCGATCTCGGCGAACACCGGCAACGCGCCGGCCAGCACGATGGCGTCGTAGTCGGCATACCAGGTCCAGGCCGGCAGGATCACCTCGTCGCCCGGCCCGATCTCCAGAGCCGCCATGGCGGTCAGCAGCGCGGTGGTGCCGGAGGTGACGGCCAGGGCGTGTTTCACACCGATGTGCGCAGCATAGGCCTGTTCGAACTGCAAGACCTTGGACCCGCCGTGCCACCAGCGGAAGGGACTCTTCGATTCGAGCACCTCGATCAGCTCGCGTCGTTCCGCGTCGTCGTAGAACTGCGGTCCGTAGGGCTGGGCGCGCAAGGGCGTGGCGCGCACCGGCGTGCCGCCGTCGATGGCCGGCTTCTCGGCCGTCTCGGCCGCCCGGAGTTTGCTCTGCAGCACCACGCCTGCGGCCGCGGAGCTTGTGGCCGCCAGAAAACCGCGACGGTTCATGGCTCAGCCTCCCGTGTGGTTTGGGGATTGAGGAGTTGTAAACGAATTGTCTCCCCAATCGGAGGCCAATTCGGGGTGGCCGGGGCTGGAACGAAGTGAAGCCCCGGAAAGCAATACGCTTACAAGCACTCAGGGCATCGGGCAGCCCAGACGGCTGCACCACAACGTTCCTCCCGTGTGGTTTGCGGGCTGGGCGGGCAAAGGGGGCCGTGCCGTCAGGGTCTTACCCAGGGCCTCTCCGCGCCGTGCGCGCATCAAGTACAGTAGTTTGTACAGTACGTTCGACTTCCGCTTTCGGCTTTCGCCGTCGCCTGCGGCTTGCCGTTAAACGAGCCGCGTTTCCGCTTTTGGCTGCGGCCACGGGCTGCGTTAAGGTTTCGTCTCCGCGGCCAATCGCTTGACGGCCGCGATCAGCTTGTCTTCCAGCCCCGGTTTGTACGGCCCGTGAAAGCCGAAATACGTTTGCGAAAACACCGATTCATAGCCGCCTTCGGCCAGGACCTGCTCGGAGGGCACGTAGCCGAAGACCTCGCTGCAATAGGCGGCCGGCCAGAGCGGCGTGCCTTGCAAGCTGTCCTTCAATTCCCGCTTCAGGCGCAGGGCGTACTCCACCACCACTTCGCCTCCCAAGGTGACCAGCAGCAGATCGTCGCCGAACCACACCACCTGCACCGGGCAGGGATAGCTGGCAGGCACCGCGCCGTCTTCTTCCAGCCGTTGCAGCAGGTATTCGCCCAGGCGCCGCCGGTTGATGTCCTCCGAGGCCGCCCACTCCTGGAGCGTTTCCCTGTCCGGCGGGTCGACCAGCTCCAGCTCGACCCGCGTGAAGGCCGTGGCGAGCGGGCCTTGCAGCTCCTGGAGCTTGCCGCCCAGCGCCGCGTCCACCGCCGCGGCCAGCGACTCGCCGTGTTGCTCTGCCAGCTCCAGCTTGCCGCGGGGTTCCGGATTCGCATCTGCGCCGCAGCCGGCCATGAACATGGCCGCCACACCCGGGTGCTTGCGCTCCAGCGCGATCTGGGCGAAACCGGCATAGTCGCCGTGGTATTGATAGCAGTCGCCGCCCAGCGTGGTATTGTGGCAGGCATAGGTGAACAGCACCGCCGGCAATCGGCCGTCCGCGCCCCTGGCCACCAGGACCGGAACCGAGTGGTCGACCGGTCCCTCGGGGTTGGGCCGCAGCAAGATTCTACCGTCTTGGGGCAGACGGCGGTTCATGGCGAAACCGGCACGCGACTGGGTGTAGAACAATTCGGCCGGTCGCAGCTCACCACATGCCTGCCGGATGACCGCGATCAGCTTGGATGTCAGGCGTTCGCGATAAGCCTTGGCCACGGCCAGGGCCTCGTCGTCCATGCGGTGGGCGATGTGGGCGCAGCGCAGCACCACCGGACCGGAGTGGGTGTGGCTTGCGCTGAGCACGATCTGGCGGCGCTCAAGGCCGCAATCGCGCACGCCCGCGGCCACCGCATCGCCCACCTCGCGCGTGAGCCCGATCAGATCACACGTTACGATCACCAGGCGGTTGCCCTCGGCGTCGCTCAGGGCCAGGGCCTTGGCCCACAGCGGATGCACCGTCCCTTCGGCCGGATGGTTGCGGCTGGCATAGCCCGCCATCCAGGTTGGTTCGCTCGGCGTGATCTCCAGCCGAGCCACGCCCACTTGCCAGTCTTTGGCCGGCAGCAGCGAACCGGAAAGAATCGTCAGCGCTGCCGCCAGCACGAGCCACACGAGCCGCTTCATTGCCAGGACCCCTTCGGTGCAAGAGTCGGCGGCTATCAATCCTTCGCAAGCGGTGCGTGCAATTTCAGCGTGCCCCTCCAGCCACGGACGCGAGGGACCGCGTCCCTCCAGGTGGTGCCGCCGCACCAATGGAGGGCCACGCTCAGGCGGCCGGCCGGGGCCAAGTACGGCTATCCGCTCCCGCCAGCAGGGATGCCTGCCCGCTCCAGCCACAACGTATCGCCGGAAACGCGCCAAGTCAAGCAGCATCCTGGCGGATGGGGTGGAGAAGGCGATTGAAATTGGGCCACCGGTTGTGCTAAGGTGGTCCGCATTAACGCGGTATCTGGAAAGGCCCGTGCTGATCGGCACCCGGTGGTTGGCGCCGGTTGCCGCTCCAGTGGGTACTTGAAGAGCCCGCCTGCGGGGAACGATCCCCGCGGCGGGCTTTTTTTCATGGGCTTCACATCGCAGGTGGCGCTGCGCGCTGGGGAAGAGGCCGATAGCGCCCAGCACGGTCGTCCCAGGATCGCGCAAGGCTATTTAGAACGCGCTATGGTCCCCCAAGGCAAAGTCAACGAAGTGCGCCGCTTGCTGGCCGACGGGCGCCTGAGCCAGCGAGGGATCGCCCGACTGACCGGTGTGAGCCGCGGTACGGTCGGCGCGATCGCCAGCGGGCGTCGTCCGGACTATCCCAGAGAGCGCCCCAACGGCGACCAGTGGCCCGACGTCTGGGGGCCGCTGGAGCGGTGCCCGGCGTGCGGCTCGCGCGTGTACATGCCGTGTCGGGCGTGCGCGGCGCGCAGCCTCAAGGTGAGCCGACCTCGGCAGGGCAGCCTGGCGAGCGAGCGTTCGGAGCCCGAGCTTCGGCTGGAATTGAAAGAAGAGCACCGCAGGCGCTACGAGCAGGTGCGGGTTCGGCGCTGGGCGGCTGAACGGAGAGAGGCGATCGGATGAGACGTGCCTGGCCCACTCGCCACGCGCCCCCGACCCCGCGGTTCGTGCCCTACCGGGAGGTGCGCGGGCAAATCCACGATGCAGACCTGCTACTCTACCGGCGCAGGGGCCTGATTGCGATTGCCGGACGGGGCGAACACAGCCATGCGGCCAAGGCGGCCTGGTGGGGCGGCGACCTGTTCGTGCTCGAGGTGACCGGGTTCCACGGCGGCCGGGCGATCATGCTCTCCAGACAGGTGCGCCGCCATCCCGGGCGGATCGACGTGTATCGGGCCAATCCCGACGCCCGCTGGCCGGAATACGACCGGATGGGGGCCGTGCGCTTCATGCGGCGGTTGTGCGGATGTGGATATGGATATGCCGGACTGCTGGGCGCGGCGCTGTTACACCTGCCGTTGGTGCGGTTGTTTGTGCGCCCGGAGCTTGACGACAGGGCCATCGACCGGCGCCCGCCTTTCTGCTCGCAAGCCTGCGCCATGGCCGACCGGCTGGGCGGCGGGGTCGATCCGGTGCCCCATCTGGCCGATCGGCTCACCGAGCCGGCGGACCTGGCACGCTCACCGTTTTACAAATACTGCTTCACGCTCGTGCAGTGAGGTTCGTTTAACGGCGAGCCGCAGGCGACTGCGTTAGTGGCGAGCCGCAGGCGACTGCGTTAGTGACGAGCCGCAGGCGACTGTGGAAGCCGACGCCTGCGGCTTGCCGTTGAACGAATCATCGCCTGCGGCTTGCCGTTAAACAACGAATCAAGGAGCCAGCCATGCCACCGCGTCACCCCCTCAGCCCGTCACCTCCTCGACCGTGTTTCGTGCTTTCGCCCTTTCGCGCTTTCGTGATCCTTTTCAGCGTGTTCGGCCTCTGGCTGGCGCGTGCGGGGGTGCTCGAAGCCGGGCTCGACGAGCAGCTCGATGCCGTCTGCCGCATCTCGCGCCCGGGCCCGGCGGCCGGCGGGCAGGAGCTGGGCAGCGGCTGCACGTTCCAGATTGCGGAGGGGCGCGTGCTGGTGCTGACCTGTGCGCACGTGACCGAGGGCCAGCAGCAGGTGAGCTGTGAGTTCTGGCGCAAGGGCCACCAGTCGCGCGCACTGACCGGCAGGGTCGTCGCGCGCGACGCGGCCAGCGATCTATCGGTGGTGGAGCTGTCTACGGAGCAGTTCGGCGGCGTGCTGCCCCGCACCGTGCCGCTGGCCCCGCCCGGCGCGAGAGTCTCGCCGGGCGAGGTACTGGAAAGCGCGGGCTGCTCGGGCGGATCGTGGGCCACGGGCTTCCGCGGTCATGCCCTGCGCTACTCCGGCGAGGACCTGTATTTCGTGCCCGCGCCGGCCAATGGGCGCTCGGGCTCGGCGATCTGCAACGCGCGCGGGGAGCTGGTGGGCGTGGTGCGTGCGCGGGCGGGTGACGACAGCCACGGGATCGCCACCGCGGTCCAGGCCGCCTATCGACTCTGGGGCTCACAGCAAGCCGCAAGTGCAGCCCTGGCAGCGATCAACGTGCGGCCGGCCGGCCGGCTCGTGCCCGTGAGAGCCCCGCACCAGAATCGCTTGAAAACGGGTGCGAGTGCGGACGGTTCATCAAGCGATTCTGGTGCGGGGTGTCCCGGCGGCGCGTGTCCCGGCGGCGCGTCTCCCGGCTTCCAAGACCCATACGGGATTCAACCGCGCTGGTATCTGTTGCCCTACCGCTACCGCGAGCAGTTCCGCAACCATCCGGCACCCCAGCCGGCTCCACCGCCGAGTGGTCCTGGCCCCGCATGGCCCACGCTGCCGGCCCCGCGGCCGGGTTCGGACCAGCCGGCGCCCGATGAGATCGAGACGCTGGACCGGTCCGACCTCGATCCGACCAACGACCGCCTCGACCGCATCGCCGGCCTGCAAGAGCAGCAGCTTGCGCTCTTGCAGCAGTTGATGAGCGGGATGGCTACACAGCAGCAATACAGCCAGCAGGGCGGCACCGGCCCGGCGCCGGAGGTCGGCCGGGCCATGGAGCAGGTCCGGGGCCAGGTCGAGCAGATACGCGAGGACGTGCACCAGGAGACCAGCCGCCTCAGACAGGCCGTCGAGGCCGTGGTGGCCAACCGTGAGCAGCTCTGGTCGCAGTTTCAAGATCGGCTGGCCAAGGTGCAGGCCGAGCAAGGCCCGGACTCAAGCCGTGTGGACGTGGCGCGGGCTTACGCGCGTGACGTTGCCGCAGAGCAGCTTTCCACCGGCGCGCCGGGACTGACTGCAGGTTCGCTGTTGGCCAGTGCCTTGGGGCTCTCGGGGCCGTTGGCCTTTGCGCTGGGCGGCGGGCTGTGGCTCTTGTCGCGGCGCATGGGCGCACGCTTGGAGAAGTAACGCGGATCGACGCGGATCACGAAAACGCGAAAAGCCGAAAACACGAAAGGAGGTCGGAAGTCGGAGGTCGGAACGCACGAATCCCGAACCCCCAATCGACCAATCCCTTTCGTGCTTTCGCCCTTTCGTGCTTTCGTGATTTGTAGGACAGGATGAGGGCGAAGACCAACGTTCGGAGAGAAAGGCGCGAGCCGTGGGGTTTATCCCCACGCGATACGAAAGGCGAAAGTGGAGATCCCGACATCCCTCAATCCCCAAATCCCTGAATGCCCAATGACCAATCACCAATGACCAATGACCCATGCGGAGTCGTGCTCGGCGCGCGGACCATGGAAAGATGATAGGCGAACGATGGGCGTGAGCGAGTGGAGCATCGTGGTGGGCGTGGTCACCTCGGCCGTGCTGGCCCTGGCGCCGTGGATGTTCATGGTCCACGCCAAGCTGGCCGTGATCGCCACTCAAATCGCCGAGCTCGACGAGAAGCTGGAAAAGGCGGCCGAAGCCGGCCACGAACTCTGGTCGCACGTGGCCCAGCACGACACGCGCCTGGGGACCCATGACGTGCAGTTGACCCACATCGCCCAGAGACTCGATGAGCTGTGAACAGCACGATGAAAATTCAAAACCGCATCCGCGAGCTGCGTTTCGTCAAGGCGGCCACGTTGCGCCCCAATCCGCGCAACTGGCGCACGCACCCCGACCACCAGCGCGACGCGCTGCGCGGGCTGCTGGCCGAGATCGGCTATGCCGATGCGCTCGTGGCCCGAGAGCTTCCCGACGGCGAGCTGGAGCTGATCGACGGACACCTGCGCGCCGAGATCACGCCCGAGACGGAAGTGCCCGTGCTGGTGGTGGACCTCGACGAGAAAGAGGCGGCCAAGCTGCTGGCGCTGCTCGATCCTTTGGCCGGCATGGCCGAGGCCGACGAGCAGTTGCTCGCCGGGCTGCTGGCCGAAGTGGAGACACAGAGCGAAGCGGTCCGGGCGATGCTCGCCGAGATGGAAGCGGAGCTGGCGGCGGCCAAACAAGCGGGCACCGAAACGGAAACCGAGACCCTGGGGCCCGAGGTGGTGGTGCCGGACTGTTTTCAGGTGGTGGTCGAGTGCCGCGACGAGGCCGAGCAGCGCACCGTTTACGAGCGGCTGACCGCGGAGGGCTATGCGTGCCGGGCGCTGACACTGTGAGAGGGTGAGAGGGTGAAAGTCCAGAGTCCAGAGTCCAGAGTCGAGAGTCAGAAATGGCCCGCGGTGGTCGAAACCACGGTCGAGTGCCCGGTCTACGATTCGTTTCGCGTCCAGCAGGTGGCCGGCATGTTCGACGTGCCGCTGCGAGAGCGCATGCGCGAGCAGTTTCGCGTGGAGATCGGCGGCCAGCTCGATGCGCCGTGGAAGATCGGCCTGATCGTGGGTCCCTCGGGCAGCGGCAAGACCACCATCGCCCGAGAGTTGTTCGCCCGGAGCTATCAGGCGCCGCGCCCTTGGCCGGAGGATCGGGCGGTGGTGGATTGCCTGGGCGAGCGGCCGATCAAGGAGGTGGTTCACCTGTTTACGGCCGTGGGCTTCAGCTCGCCGCCCAGTTGGGTGAAGCCCTATCAGGTGCTCTCCAACGGCGAACGGTTCCGCTGCGATCTGGCCCGGGCACTGGCGGGCTGCGCAAGCTCAAGCACCAATGACCAAGCACCAATCACCAATGACCAAGCACCAATGACCAAGTGCCGGAATCCCGAAATCCCGAAACCCTCCGGCGGCAAGCCGGAAGTCGGAACGGGGGTGGCCGGCGCTGCAACGGGGGTGGCCGGGGCTGGAGCGAAGCGAAGCCCCGGGCGACCAAAGGCCGAAAGTCCGGTGCCGGCGACCGAAAGCCAGAACCCCGAAGCCGCGCATCCGCTTTCCGCTTTTCCCCCGCCGCTTTGCGAACTGGTCGTGTTCGATGAGTTTACCAGCGTGGTCGATCGCACGGTCGCCCGCGCGGTGTCCGCGGCGATTGCCCGGGCGATCCGGCGCGGCTGGATCGGCTGCCGGTTCGTGGCGGTCACCTGCCACTACGACGTGATCGAGTGGCTCACGCCCGACTGGGTGATGGACATGGCGACCGGGCGCGTGCAAAGGAGGTGTCTTCAACGACCGCCGATCCATTTGGAGGTCTTTCGCTGCGCGCGTCAGGCGTGGACCTTGTTTAAGAGGCATCACTATCTGAGCGGCGATTTGTCGTCCCGGGCCCGGTGCTATCTGGCCGCCTGGCAGCGGGTGCCGGTGGCGTTTTGTGCCCTGGTGGCCCAGATCGGCCGGCGGGCCTGGTGGCGGATCAGCCGGCTGGTCACCTTGCCGGACTATCAGGGATTGGGCATCGGCACGGCGCTGGCCGAGGCGGTGGCCGCGATGTATCGCCAAGAGGGCTTGCGCGTGGGAGTAACGGCCGGCCATCCTGCGCTGGTGGCCCATTGCAGCCGGTCGCCGCACTGGCGCGCGGTGGCGGTGCGCAAGGCAGGATCGCGCCGCGGGCCGCGTTGGGCCCCCAACTATCGCGGTGCCGCGGTGCGCAACGTGGTTTCATTTCAGTATGTAGGCTGAACCAAGGGCGCGGCCGCCGTTGGCTCCCGGCGGTTCGTAGTGACCCGATTCATCGGGTCCTTTGACGACCGTACAAGTACGGTCACTACGAGCTGGACAAGCCGGCAGCGGCACCATAGCAAGAACACAGCAGACAAACAAACAAGACGAAACCATGAGCTCGAGAGGGTTCCAGTGTGGCACGCGGCGGCAGACCTCCAGTCCTGGACGAGATCAAGAAGCGCGAAATCCTGGCGCTGCTCACGGTGGGTTGCAGCCTGCGCGTGGCCGCGCGCTATGTGGGCTGCGACCCGAGCACCATCCGCCGGACCGCCCAGCGCGATGCAAAGTTCGCCGACAGACTGCGCCAGGCCCAGTACCACGCGGAGATCGGTTTTCTGAAGAACATCCAGCAGGCCGCGCGCAAGGAGCAATACTGGCGGGCCGCGGCCTGGGCCCTGGAGCGCACCTTCCCGGAGCGCTACGCCCGGCGCGATCCCCAGGCCCTCACCATGGAGCAGCTCACGCGCCTGCTCTCGCAGTTCGCCGACATCATCGTGGACGAGGTGCCCGTGGCCGCCCATCGCAAGCGGATCCTCAAACGGCTCGAACGGCTCACCGCAACCTTGCGCCGTTCGTCGGCCCGAAAGGACAGGGACAGTGATGAGCCGGCTTGAAGCCGTACTGGACGATTGCCCGCTGGCCGAGGAGCAACTCGGCGAGCTGCTGGGCACCCTGCGCGACGAGCTGGCGCGCAAGCACGGCCAGGCCCGGCGCCGCCTCTCCGGGCGCGAGGCAGTGGACCTGCTCGACTGGGCCCGCAAATACCTGCCGCACCATTTCACGCGCCCGGCCTCGGACATGCACCGCTGGCTGGCCCGGCAGCTCGAGCAGATGTGCCGCTGCCGCGGTACGAAGGTCAACCTGCTCGGCCCGCGCGGCTCGGCCAAATCCACGCTGGGCACCCTGGCCTTTGCCTTGTGGGCCGCGGTGGAATGCCGCGAGCCCTACATCTGGATCGTCTCCGACACCCGCCACCAGGCCTGCGCCCATCTGGCCAATCTCCGCGCCGAGCTGGCCGACAACCCGCGCCTGGCGGCCGACTATCCCCAGGCCGCGGGCCGGGGGCTGGTCTGGCGCGAGAACGTGATCGTGCTCGGCAACGGCGTGCGCGTGGAGGCGTTCGGCACGGGCCAGCGCATGCGCGGGCGGCGTCACGGGGCCCATCGGCCGACACTCATCATTTGCGACGACCTGCAAAACGACGACCACATCCACTCGGCCCACCTGCGCGGGCTCTCGCAGCAGTGGTTCGACGGCACGCTGCTCCGCGCCGGCACCGCGCGCACGAATGTGCTCAACCTGGCCACGGCCCTGCACCGCGAGGCCCTGGCCATGCAGCTAAACCGCCGGCCGGGATGGACCTCGCGCATCTTTCGGGCCATCCAGCGCTGGCCCGACCACATGGACCTCTGGCAGCGCTGGGAGACCATTTACACCCAAGCCGACAACCCCCAGGCTGCGCGCCTGGCCCGGCGGTTCTACGAAGAGCACCGCCGGCGCATGGACGCCGGGGCGATCGTGCTCTGGCCCGAGGAAGAAGACCTCTACACGCTGATGTGCATGCGCGCCGAGAGCGGTCGGGTGGCCTTCGAGCGGGAAAAGCAGAACTCGCCCGTCGCGCCCGAGCTCTGCGAATGGCCCGAGGACTATTTCGACGAGCGCATCTGGTTCGACGCCTGGCCGGGCGAGCTGGTGGTCAAGACCATGGCGCTCGATCCGAGCAAGGGAGCCGACAGCCGGCGGGGCGATTTTTCGGCGCTGGTCATGCTCGGCGTGGATCGTCAGGGCGTGATCTACGTAGAGGCCGATCTGGCGCGCCGGCCCGTGCCGCAGATCGTGGCCGACGCGGTGGCGTGGTACCAGCAGTTCCAGCCCGACGTGTTCGCCGTGGAGGCCAACCAGTTCCAGGAGCTGCTGGCCGGACAGCTTGAAACAGAGTTCCGGCGGCGCGGGCTGCTGGCCGCCCGGCCCGTGGGGCTGGACAACCGGGTGAACAAGCTGGTGCGCATCCGGCGGCTGGGTCCCTACCTGGCCTCGGGCCGGCTGCGCTTCAAGCGGCGCAGCCCGGGGGCGCGCCTGCTCGTGGAGCAGTTGCGCAATTTTCCGGTAGGCGATCACGACGACGGGCCCGACGCCGCGGAAATGGCCGTGCGCCTGGCTGCCCAGTGGCTTCACGGCCGGCGTACGACCGACGGGCTGGGCCACCGCCTGCCGGTAGGTGGTTCGTACTGAGCGGTAGTTACGCTCGCCAGAGCGTGGATGATTGCGGGCAGGCGCCGATTTCCTCCGCCGTCCGGCGACGGCGGCTACAGACCCTAGGGTGGACGATCCGCCGTCCGGCGACGGCGGCTACAGGGAGCATCAAACCATGAACGAACAGACGAGCGAACAGCAGAACCAGACCGACTCGGGCAACGGGGTCGCGCAAGCCGCGGCGGGGTGCCGGCTGGTCCAGCTCCAGCGGCGCCTGCTGGAGGCCTTCGACCAGTTGTGGGACAGCTTCGTGGACCCGGCCGATGCCCTGTATGACGTGGACGGCACGCGCTGGCTGAAGCTTTCCGGCGAACGCAGCCAAGACGGCACGGTCGCCCCGCTCGACGAAACGCAACTGGCCCAAATCCGCGCCCAGTGCCGGGCCTTGGCCGTGACCAACGAGTTCGCCATCAACGGCCACGAGAACCGCATCAGCTACATCGTGGGCAGCGGACACGCCTATCGTGTGAGCCCGCGCCGCGGGGCCGAGCAGGCGGCCTCGCTGGCCCGGCGCGTGCAGGAGGTGCTCGACGAGTTTACGCGCCGCAACCGCTGGCACCAGCGCCAGCAGGAGATCGTGCGCCGCAAGGACCGCGACGGCGAATGTTTCCTGCGCTTCTTCCTCCAGTCCGACGGCACGACCAGCGTGCGCTTTGTCGAACCCGGCCAGGTGAGCACGCCCACCGAGCGGGCCAACGACCCGGCCGCATCGTTCGGTGTGCAGACCGATCCGCAGGACGTGGAGACCGTGCTCGGCTATTGGATCGACGGCCGCTGGGTCGAGGGCGCGCAGGTCCAGCACCGCAAGCTGGGCGTGGACGCCAACGTCAAGCGCGGCCTGCCGCTCTTCTATCCCGTGCTCAAGAACCTGCGCCGGGCCGAGAAGCTCCTGCGCAACATGAGCGTGGTGGCCGAAATCCAGTCGGCCATCGCCTTGATCCGCAAGCACGCCGGCGTCTCGGCCGCGGGCCTCGAACAGTTTGTCCAGGACCAGGCCGACCTGAGCGTGACCAGCCAACTCACCGGGCGCACGAGCCACTTCCGCCGCTACGCGCCCGGCACCATCCTCGACGCGGCCGCGGGCACGGACTACGATTTCCCGGCCGCGGGCATCGACGCGGCGCGCTACGTGGCCGTGTTGCAGGCCGAGCTGCGCGCGATCGCCAGCCGGCTGGTGATGCCGGAGTTCATGCTCACCTCCGACGCCTCGAACGCCAACTATGCCTCGACCATGGTGGCCGAGGGGCCCGCGGTGAAGATGTTCCAGCGCTTGCAGCACGACATGATCGTCAACGACCTGGAGGTGATGCAGCGGGTGGTGGAGGCGGCAGTTATGGCCGGGAGATTGCCCGACGAGGCCCTCGGCGAAGTGGAAATCCGTGCCACCGCGCCCAGCCTGGCGGTGCGCGACCGGCTGCGCGACGCCCAGGCCGACCAGATCCTGGTGCGCCACGGGGCCATGTCGGTCCAGAGCATGGCCCTGCGCCACGGCCTGGACCCGGAGCACGAGGCGCGCCTCTTCGGCGCCGGCACGAAACCCGAGGCCGAATAGGTGAAACGCGCACCAGGCCGCGGCGCGCCGCCGGCGTAAGCCGGCGGTTGGCGTGCGCCCGTGTGCCACTGGCTCTGCCAGTGCGTGCTTCGGTGCGGTGTTTCCTGACTCCCTGCGATGTCATCCGGAGCCAACCGCCGCTGATGTACAGGCACGGGCAAAGCCCGTGGCACCCACGTACCGGGAACGGAACTGCCGCAACGTCAACGGTCAATCCGCGTGAACCGGGCACCGACGTGCCCGGCTCGCCGCGAATCACGCCGCGGGCTCGGCCCAGACTTGGGCCAGTGAGACCAGCCACTCGGCGGCGGCGGCCATCTCTTCCAGACACGCCCATTCCAGCGGCGAATGGGGGTTATGTTGCCCGGTGGAGAGATTGGGGCAGGGCAGGCCCATTTCGGTCAGCCGGGCCCCGTCCGTGCCCCCGCGCACGATGGTGCGCTGGGCCTCGCGCCCCAGGCGCCGGAGCGCCTCCTCGGCCAGGGCCACGGCGCGGGGCTCGCGGCGCAGCCCGTCGCCCAAGTTGCGATACTGCGGCTTGACGTCCACCTCGATCCGCGCCTGGGGAAACTCGGCCATAGTCTCGGCCGCAGCCTGCTGGACGATCGCGGCCAGCTCGGCCAGGCGCGGCGTGTGGAAATCGCGCAGCAGCACCTTGACGCGCGTCTGGCCCACCCCGCCGCTGATCTCGTAGGGGTGCAGGAAGCCGTCGCGCCGGTCGGTCGTCTCGGGCGAGAACCGATCGCGCGGCAGCCGGGCCACCAGTGCCGCGGCCGCGCGCACGGCATTGGTCATGCGCCCCTTGGCGATCGACGGGTGGATGTTCACCCCGTGCACCGTCACCACCGCCCGATCGGCCGAGAACGTCTCCACGTCGATCCGATCGGCGCCCTGGCCGTCGAGCGTGTAGCAAACCGCGGCTGCGATCTTGCCGAGGTCCAAGTGGTCCACGCCCCGGCCGATCTCCTCGTCGCACGTAAACACCAGGCGCAGCGGGCCGTGGACCACCTCGGGGTGTTCGGTGAGCCACATGGCCGCTTCCATGATCGCGGCCACGCCGGCCTTGTCGTCGGCCCCCAGGAGCGTGGTGCCGTCGCTGGTGATGATCGTGCGCCCGCGCGCCTGCTCCAGCTCCGCACACTCCGCGGGACGAATCGCCCGCTCCGGCGAGCCGGGCAGCTCGATGTCGCCGCCCTCGTAGGCGCGGATCACCTGCGGGCGCACGCCCGCGCCGCTGGTCTCGGGCGAGGTGTCCAGGTGGGCACACAGGGCCACGGTCGGGCCAGGGGCGGGGCTGGTCGGCGGGACCGTGGCCATCACGATACCCTGCTCGTCCTGTTCGGCGTGGTCGAGCCCCATGGCCCGAAGTTCCCCGACCAAGAGCCTGCCCAACTCCCTTTGGCCCGGCGAGCTGGGATAGGTCTCTGCGCCGTCGCGGGCCGTGGTGTCGATCTGGACGTAGCGCACGAAGCGGTCCAGCAGGCGTTCGGCGTCGATCATCGGTGGTGTCCTCCATCTGGAAGGTTGCGGGCGGTCCGGACGGGTGCTCGCAGCCGAGGCCCGGCCGCCTCCAGCGCCGGCGGTAACCCGTTGCCCGAGCAGATCGGGCGGCGCCTCGGCCGGGCGGATTTCTTTGCCCCATCTTCCTCGAAGCCGCCGGATTTTGATAGGCTGGGTGGGGCTGGAGATCGCAGGGCGAGCGGTGATGGAACTGGTCGAGGCCCCGGGCTGGCGGTGGTGCCTGGCTTGACATGAAGCGAACACGTTTCCTACCAGCCGGCGGGTTTCGCCAGTACGCCGCCGGCACCATCGGGCAGAGTGGGCGGGAACTGAGCGTGTTTGAGAAGGCTCAGCGGAAGCGTTCGATGCTTGTCGGCGGCTGCGCGCAGTTCGACCGCGGCACCTCGCACAGCGCTTCGCGCGGGCACATAGACGAAGACCCTCATGTGAGGGAACAGGTCTTTGACGCGAGTCACGGCCGGAACCAGATCGGAATCGCCGCTCACGAGAACGAACAGGTCGCAACGGTCGGAGTAGCCGTCTTCGAGCATTTGCAGGGCGATGTTTACGTCCGTGCGTTTTTCCTCAGGGGCCTGGAAGAACCGAGAGCCGGTGAAGCCACATGCTGCGACGAGGCACTTGACGCGCTTGGCCTTGAACTTGCCCAAGACGACGTTTACCAGCGGGAGCGAGTCGAGCGCGCGGAGATAAACGAGTTGATTCGCTTGGGTGGGGCCGCTTACCAGGGCCGCGAAGTAGTGGATTTGCTGGATCTCGTCGTGAGGCCGAAGCAAGTGGAAGTACCGCTGAAGATCGAGCCACTTGTACGGGCCCCCGCGGAGCGCTCCGTAGTAGAGGTTGAACCCGTCGACGTAGACGATGGATCGGAGCTTGCTCATCAGCAGTCAGAGGAGCCCAAAAAAACAGGCAGCCGTATAGGCTGCCCAACCGCCTCGGGAGGCGGGGAGTCGTACTGATACATTATAACAGACGCAGGTCGCACGTCAAGCGGGTTTCCTTGCCGGGGCATCGCAACAAACGGACCCATTTCCTACAATCGGTTGCGGTGCTCCGCTACCCTACGAGTAAGCGGGGCCGGGCTGGTGGCCCAATGCCACAACTGTTTGTGAATCGACCAGTTAGGACTTGTAAAGGAATTGTTTGCCGAATTCGAAGCGCAGCCCCGGGTGGCCGGGGCTGGAGCGAAGCGAAGCCCCGGGAAGTAACACTCTTACAAGTTCTTACACCAAAGCCGCAAGTCGCCGGCGCACCGGTAGTCAAGTTGTCCCGCCGAGGGGACCCGCTCAGCAGCAAGGGAGAACCACATGGCGCCGGCCATCGCCTATCTGGTCTTCGACGTGGAAAGCGCCACCGACGGCGATCTGGTCTCGCGCATCCGCTACGCGGACCAGGGGCTTTCTGCTTCCGAAGCGGTGAGCCGCTACCGTGCCGAGCTGATGGACAAACACGGCAGCGATTTTGTGCCCTATACCTTCCAGGTGCCCATCTCGGTGGCCGTGGCCAAGGTGACCGGCGATTTCGCGCTGCAGGACGTGGTGGTGCTCGACGAGCCCCACTATCGGCCGCACGTGATCACCGAGAATTTCTGGCGGGGCTGGGAGGCCTATCAACGGCCCACGCTCGTGAGCTTCAACGGCCGGGGGTTCGATCTGCCGCTCTTGGAGCTGGCCGCGTTTCGCTTCGGCCTGAGCGTGCCCGGCTGGTTTCGCACCGACGGGCGCGCCTATGAGCAGCCGCGCAACCGCTACAACACCTCGGCGCACGTCGACCTGTGCGAGCTGTTGACCAATTTCGGCTCCACGCGCTTTGTGGGCGGATTGAACCTGGCCGCGGCCTTGCTGGGCAAGCCGGGCAAGATGGACGTGCAGGGCTACATGGTTCAAGATCTTTACGATGCCGGGCGCCTGGCCGAGATCAACCACTACTGCCGCTGTGACGTGCTCGACACGTATTTCGTGTTCCTCCGTACGCGCGTGCTCGTGGGCCAACTGCCCCTGGATGCCGAACAAGAATTGGTCGGCCGGACCAAGGCCTGGCTCGAGGAGCGGGCCGATCAGAACCCGGCCTACCGGCTGTACCTGGAACGTTGGGGCGATTGGCCCAATCCGTGGCAGGCCGAGGCGCCCTCGTAAGCTGCCCGGCGCAAACACGAAAGGAACAACGCATGGCCACGTTTTTCATGTTCGGCCGCTATACCAGCGAGGCCCTGGAGAAGGTCAGCGTGGAGCGGACCCGCCAGGCCCACAAGGTGGTCGAAGACCTGGGCGGGAAGATCAAGGCCATCTACGCCCTGCTCGGCGAATACGATGTGGTGATCATTGCCGAGCTGCCGCGCATGGCCGAGGCGATGCGGGCCTCGATCGCGCTGAAGAAACTCACGGACGTTTCCTTCTTCACCGCGGCCGCGGTGCCCATCGAGGAGTTCGACCAGATGGTCGGCGAGATGTGAGCGCGTGGGTGCCACTGGCTCTGCCAGTGCTTGTGCGGCTGGGTGGCACGTCCTGAAGGGGCGTGGCTGGCATGGTGGCACGTGTCGAGGAAGCGCGGCAGCCGTAGGGGCGACGCATGCGTCGCCCCTACAGCAGCGCTGCATGATCAGTAAACCACCACGCCCGTCGCTAAGGCTCCGGGCGTGCCACCCGACGGGTTGCATGTCGGCGGCCACGCCGCGGGCGACGCGAATCGCGAAAACGCGAAAGGGCGAAAACGCGAAAGGCGACGTCAAGGGGAGATCGCTTCGCGCGTGCGGCATGGAAGCGGCAAGCGATCCCGGCGGACCAGCGCAACCGGCCCGGCTTTGTTGCGGCTCGGTCGGCGCGCCTCTTGCGCGCCGGACTCTGCGACGTCCCATCGTTTTCGCGTTTTCGTCTTTTCGTGCTTTCGTGACAAAAGACAGGCACGCCGCCTCCGGGCGCGAAACGGCGCGCTTGCCCAGGCCCCAGCGTATGCTATAGTTCATTTGGCAGGGGGTTTGGTGCGGCTGCCTCGCCGCCGGCCGCCTGCCAGGGACGCCGCACGAGGTGTCAGGCACCATCCCGCGGCGGAAGCCCGTTGCACGCCGACGCCTGACTGGCCTGCAACGGGCTTTTTTCTGCGCGCAAGGCGGCCACAAGACCTCAGGGCCGTTGTTCGAAAAAGGCGCGCGACAGAGAAAACCACCGGGCGAGTTGCCGGGCCCAATCGACCGGGGC